>NZ_JBNCKP010000007.1:0-18363 GCF_049841575.1 Micromonospora sp. DT201
GAGATGTTGACCGAGATTGTGGCCTTGTTCGAGCGGGGTGTGTTGAGGCACTCGCCGGTTCGGGTGTGGGACGTGCGGCGGGGTGCGGAGGCGTTCCGTTATCTGCGGGAGGGGCGTAACACCGGCAAGGTGGTTCTGACGGTTCCGGCGCCGTTGGATCCGGGCGGCACGGTGGTGGTGACTGGTGGTACGGGTGGGTTGGGGGCGTTGTTCGCCCGGCATTTGGTCACCGCGTACGGGGTGCGGCATCTGGTGTTGGTCAGCCGTCGTGGTCTGGCGGCTGATGGTGTGCGGGAGTTGGTTGACGAGTTGGCGGGGTTGGGTGCGTCGGCTCGGGTGGTGGCGTGTGATGTGGCGGATCGGGAGCAGGTCGCGGCGCTGATTGCGTCGGTGGAGCATCCGTTGACCGCGGTGGTTCATGCGGCTGGTGTGTTGGATGACGGTGTGGTGGAGTCGTTGACGTCGGAGCAGGTGCGGCGGGTGATGGCTCCGAAGGTCGACGCGGCAGTGCATTTGCATGAGTTGACCGCTGGTCTGGAGTTGTCGGCGTTCGTGCTGTTCTCCTCGGTTGCGGCGTTGATTGGTAGCCCGGGGCAGGGCAACTACGCGGCAGCGAACGCCTTCTTGGACGCTTTGGCGGCGAGTCGTCGGGCGGCGGGTCTACCGGCGACGTCACTGGCGTGGGGATTGTGGGCGGACGCTACCGGGATGACCGGTGGTTTGAATGAGGCCGAGCTCGTCCGCCTGGGGCGCACCGGCATTGGTGCGTTGTCCAACGAGCTTGGTCTGGAGTTGTTCGACCAGGCCCAGCAGCTCGACGAGGCGCTGCTTGTTCCTGTCGTGCTCGATACCGGCGCGCTAGGCGCCCAGGCCCGGTCGGGCATGCTGCCGGCGTTGCTACGTGGACTGGTCCGGTCGGCGGCCCAACGCGGCTCGACCGCGGCCGGCTCGCTCACCCAGCGGTTGGCCGGGGTGCCCGAGGGCGATCGGGAGAAGGTCGTGCTCGAGCTGGTACGTGCGCAGGTCGCGGCCGTGTTGGGGCACGCTTCGGCCGAGGCGGTGGATCCGGACCGGGCGTTCAAGGAACTCGGTTTCGACTCCCTTGCCGCCGTTGAGTTGCGGAACCGGTTGACGCAGGTCAGTGGGGTGCGGTTGCCGTCGACGTTGGTGTTTGACCATCCGAGTTCGTCGGCGGTCACCCAGCTTCTGCTGACCGAGGTCGGTGCAGCGGGGGCGGGGACCGTACCCGCCGAGGTCGGCGTGCCGCACGGCGAACCGGGCACGTTCGGCACTCTCCTGCGCCACGCCTACGCCGCAGGGTCGATCGCGCAGACGGTGTCGTTGCTGACCGAGGCGTCACGGTTCCGTCCCGCCTTCGCGTCGTCGAAGGATCTGGGTGACGACGCTGGGTATGTCGTCCGACTCGCCTCGGGCAGCGCACTGCCGAAGCTCGTGTGTCTACCCTCCTTCGTCGTCGGCTCCAGCCCACACCAGTTCATGCGGTTCGCCGAGCGCTTCGAGGATGCCCGTGACGTCTTCGCCTGCTCGTTGCCGGGGTTCCGGGGCACCGAGCCGGTGCCGGTCACGTGGGACGCAGCCATCGAGGTGCTGGCGACGTCGATCCGTCAGGTAGTCGGTGACGATCCCTTCGTGCTGGTCGGCTATTCGACGGGAGGCGTCATCGCCCACTCCCTGGCTGCCTGGTTCGAGGAGGCGGGCGTCGCTCCCGAGGGCGTCGTCATGATCGATACTCCGATGCCGGAGAGCGGGGAGGGCACCAACCGGGTCTTCTCCCTGGTGATGACGGAGATCCTGGAGCGCGAGGACGACGCCCATGTGATCGACGACGCCAGCTGGCTCACCATGGGCACCTACATGCGGCTGCTGGCCGAGCACCGCCCCGAGCGGATCGCCGCCCGGAGCCTGTTGATTCGTGCGGGCAGACCGCTCGGTGAGAGTGCCGGAGCCGACTGGCCGGCGTGGGACGTGACCGACGACCAGGTTGTGGTGGCCGGTGACCACTTCGCTCTGATCGAGACGGTCGCCCCGGAGACCGCCGAGGCGACCGAAGGATGGATCAAGGCGTGACCGACGCGAGCCGTTCCATCACCACGTGATGTTTGAGAAGGGATATCAAGAGATGGATGTTTCCAAGCCGACCCTTGACGGGGCACAGGACAGCGAGGCGGGCCAGGGCGTGGGAGCGACCGCGCCGGCTGAGAGGTGTCCGGTCGACCACACCGCGGGTGGCTCTGCCGCCCCGAAGGCAGCCGCCGCGCCGCAGCGGGCGCCAATCCCCGCCGACTCGCTACCTGGGTCGAACAAGCATGCCCTGCAGCAGCTCGTCTCATACTGGCGGCGGCCGGCGGCCTTCGTGGAGGAGAACCACAAGAAGTACGGCAGCCGATTCAAGGTCAGCATCAGGATCCCTCCCCGGGCCGTGTACGTGATCTCGGACCCGGACGAGGTGCGGCAGATGTTCCTGGCTCCGGCCGACGTCCTGCACACCGGCTTCGGTTCGGCGACCCTGGAGAAGTACTTCGGCCAGACCGGGCTCGCGTGGCTCGACGAGGAGAAGCACCGGGTCCGGCGCAAGCTGCTCATGCCGAGCTTCCACGGTTCGGCGCTCGAGCGCATCGAGGCCTCGATCGTCGAGATGGCGAAGAAGGACATCGCCGGCTGGCAGACCGGGCAGGCGGCCCCACTGCACCCGTTGATCCACCGGTTCACGCTCAACGTCATCCGTGAGGTGATCTACGGTCGGGTGGTGCCGAAGCAGTGGCCGGCACTGCTGGATCTGTTGACCGGGATGATGCGCTTCAACGACAGCGTCGGTTCGGCGATGATGATCCACAAGATGCCGCCGGCCGCGGTGAAGGTGCTGACCGCGTTCCGGCCCCTCGGTCTGCACACCTTCCTCCAGCTACGGGAGAAGGCTGATGCGCTGATCATGGAGACCATCGAGGATCGGCGTAAGTCGGGCGAGACCGGCGACGACATGCTGGCCGTGCTCCTCGGTATCACCCATGAGGACGGCTCCCCGCTGAGCATGCGGGAGGTACGCGACGAGATGATGACGATCTTCCTCGCAGGCACCGAGACGACCGTCGCGGCCATCACCTGGTCCTTTGAGTACCTGAGCCACGCCACCGAGGCCCGGGAGCGGCTCGTTGCCGAGATCGACGCGGGGGAGAGCGACGAGTACCTGACCGCGACGGTCAACGAGGTGCTGCGCCTGCGGCCGTCGATCCCGCAGATCATTCCCCGCGAGGTGATGAAGCCGATCGAGATCGGTGGGGTGCGGTACGAGCCCGGGATGCACCTGTGGGCAAGTGCCTACCTGATGAACCGGGATCCCAATCTCTACCCGGATCCTGACGTGTTCCGTCCGGAGCGGTTCCTCGGCGTTAAGCCCGGCACCTACACCTGGATTCCGTTCGGCGGTGGCCGGATCCGCTGCCTCGGTGACCGGATCGCCCTCATGGAGATGAAGACCGTGATCCGCGAGGTGCTGAGCCGGTACGAGCTGCACCGGGCCGACCCGCGCCCCGAGGGGACCCGGAGCCGGATTGTCGTCACTGTGCCCGAGCACGGCGCGCGCCTCATCCTGCGGCCCCGGGAAGCGCCGGTGAGCAGGGCCGGAGTCTGATCGCCGGAAACTACGTGCCGGGGACTCGTGCCGGGTCCTCTTCGGGTTCAGCCGAAGAGGGCCCCGCCCACTGTGTGGGTCTGTCAAACGTACGGCCTGCGATCAACTACCGGCAATTCGTGCCGAGCTTAAGGCGGACGGCACGACGTACCCGCCGGGCAGCCGGCGCTGACCGTATCGGTGCGCACCGGCGGCGACCCGGGGCTGGAGGTCTGGGGCCTGCTCGTCGACCCGGCCGGGATGCCGCTCGCGGCCAGCAGTTCCCGCTCGGCGGGGACAGCGGCGCCACCCCGGCTGGACCTGCACCGGCGTGCCCCGCAGGCGGGCCGGTGGACGGTGGTGCTTGTGCTCACCGCGCCGACCGCCACTGTTCGGACCAGCCAACCGTTCCACGGTCGGGTGGGATTCGCGCCGATGCGGGTCGTGGCGGCCGGCGTGCCGACGGGTGCCGTACCGCCGGCGGGCCGTCCGGTCCAGGCCACCCTCACGATCACCAACACCGGTACGGCACCCGCCTCGTACTTCGTGGACCCCCGGCTGGACGCTGTGCCGCACGTGGTGGACACGCAGCCGTACGGCGAGAACGGCTACTACGTCGGTGACCCGGACCTGGCCGGAAGCGCCGGCCGGCGGTCGGAGGTGGTGGTCGAGTCACCCGAGGTGGCGGCGACGACCTGGATCTGCAACGCCAACCGCGCCGGCCCGTTCGGCCCGACGCCTCAGCCGCCGCCCGGGTGGACTGCACGGCGACCGCCCTGACCCGACTCTTCGACGGGCGGATCACGTCGTCGACGGGGAACCACTGGCGGCGGGTGGTGGAGGGGGCGACCGAGCCGTACACGCCGCTGACGCTGGCAGCGGGACAGAGCGGCCGGATCACTGTGACGTTCACACCGGACGAACCGGCCGTGCAACGGGTCTCCGGGACGCTGACAGTGACCACACTGGACGTACGCACCGGGTTCGCCATGGAGGTGGCGGCAGTGCCCTACGCCTACTAGGTGGATCGGCGTGCGATTCGCCGTCGAGATGACATCGCATCGCAAGCCCAATCGGGATGTCGGGCGGGATAACCAAGAATTCGATCTGGAATTCGATGTGGAGGGCGTTGCGACGCGTTGATGACTGATGAATAATCGCGTCGACATGGATGTCTGCAGCGGTTGCGCTGGCGACGTCGGGGGCCAGCCTACGGAGGCTCTTGTGTACCATCGCATTGTCGCTTCGAAGGTCCGTGCAGTATTTGCCGATATTAATAAGGGAAATTACGAGCCGATGCTCGCGTCGCTCGCTCCCGAGTTCAGTTACCGCTTCTACGGTTCCCACGCCCTGTCCGGTGAGCGGCGCACGGTCGCGGCGATGCGGCTGTGGTGGGAGCGGGTGTTCAGGCTGATCCCGGACGCCCGCTTCGAGGTCGACGAGGTCATCGTGGCCGGTGGCCCGTGGTTCACCCGGATCGCCACCGTGGCTCACGTCTCCGGGCCCCTGCCGGACGGCACCCGCTACGAGAACACGGTGAACCAGATCCTGCACATGCGCTGGGGAAAGATCACCAAGATCCGCACCTTGGAGGACACCGTGACGCTGCAGCGAGCGCTCGACGCGGTGGCGATGGCGGGCAACGCCGAAGCTCACGCGGCACCGATCACGGATGACGGCGCCACCCAAGGGTCCCGCACGTCGTGACCGAGGCATCGCGCCGGGCGGCCCCGCCCGCCGCGCCCGTCACGGGCGGTTCGTCGGGCATCGGGCGAGCCATCGCGCTGCGACTTCACCAGGCGGGCTTTCCGGTGTACGCGACGGCCCGCCGGCTCGACCGGATCACCGATCTCGCGGCGGCCGGGCTGGGCACGTTGGAGTTGGACGTCACCGACGAGAGTTCCGCCCGGGCCGCCGTGGACCGCGTGGTCCGCGACCACGGGTCGGTCGGCTTTTTGGTGAACAATGCAGGTTTCGGTCTGGCCGGCACGATCGAAGAAACTGCCCAGCACTGATGACGCACCGCCCGATTCCTGAGCAGGACCGCCTCCGGCTCGGTATCACGAACAACATCGTCCGGCTGTCGCTCGGCATCGAGGACCCCCAGGATCTGGCCAAGGATCTGACGGATGCCCTCTGAGGGGTCCGGTACGGCAGGGGCGCCGCTGCTGCTCGACGGTGGTTTGGCCACCGAACTCCAACGGGCCGGTCTCAGCGTGTGCTCGCCGTGGTGGACCACCGCGGCGCTGCGCGACGAGTCCGACCGTCGGTTGCTGCGTCAGGTGCACGCGGCGTACGTGGCGGCCCGTGCGGATGTGCTCACCGCCAACACCTTCCGGACGAACCTGCGGGCCCTCGAACGGGCTGGCGTGAGTGCGGAGCTGGCAGTCACGTACGTGCAGAGGGCCGTGGCGGACGCCGTGGCGGCGAGCAAGACGGCCGACCGGCAGGTGTCGGTCGCCGCGAGCGTGGCGCCACTGGAGGACTGCTACCAGCCGAGCCTGGTCCCCGACGACCGCACGTTGCGGGTGGAGCATGACTGGCTCCTGGGCGCGCTCGCCGACACCGAGGTGGATCTGATCCTGGTGGAGACGATGAACACGAGCCGGGAGGCCCTGACGGCCGCACGGGCGTCCACCCGACGTGGCCTGCGGACCTTCGTGAGCTTCGTCTGCGGTGACGGCGGTCGGCTGCTCTCCGGCGAGCCCATCGCCGACGCCGCGCGCCGGGTCGAGGACGCGAACGTGGAGGACCGGTCGAGCCTGCCGGAGAACATGCCGGTGGATCAGTACGTGCCGGTACGCGACGGGCCGGACGGGTTCGCCGGGACGGCTGCCGACTGGGTGGAGCGGTACCAACTCGGCGTGGTGGGCGGGTGTTGCGGGACGACACCCGAGCACATCGAGGCCCTGGCCGCGCGGCTCGGCGGACGGCGTGCGTCGGGCCGGGCGGCCGCCACCTGACGGCGAGCCGATCCCGTTGTCAGCCGGTCAGAGACGTGAAACCAGGCCGGATTCCCAGGCCCATGCGGCTATGCGTACGCGAGTGACGTTGCCGAGTTTCATGGAGATGTGGGTGACGTGGGTCTTGATGGTGCCGGGCGAGATGTGGAGTTGCGCACCGATTTCCTCGTTGCTCAGCCCGCGTGCCACGAGCTTGGCGACGTCACGTTCGCGTGGGGTCAGCGGGGGGTCCGCCTGGAGCGGTTCGCGGCCGGTTTTGAGCCGTTCCAGCAGGCGGACGGTGACCTCGGGGCTGATCAGGGAATTGCCGACCAGCGCGGCGCGGACGGCCTCGACGAGCAACCCCGGTGCGGAGATCTTCAGGAGGAAGCCACTCGCACCGTCCCGCAACGCCCTGGTGACGTACTCGTCCTCGTTGAAGGTGGTCACCACGATCACCCTGGTCTCCAGCTCGGGTGCTGTGGCGATGCGGCGGACGAGTTCGAGGCCGTCGATTCCGGGCATCCTGATGTCCGCCAGCAGAATCGCAGGGCGCAAACGCCGGACCAGGTCCCAGGCGGCGTTGCCGTTGCTGGCCTCGCCGACGATCGTGAGGTCGGGTTGCGCCGACAACACCATCCGGAAACCGTGCCGGACCATGTCGTGGTCGTCGGCGATCACGACTGTGGTCATCGAGTCGCCTGCCGGACACCCAGCCGTAGATGTGTGAGCGTAGGCACCGAGTCAGTCTATGGGCAGCGTGACGTGCACCTGCCACGATCCGTCCTCGACACCGGCACGCATGGTCCCGTCGAGTGCCTCCACGCGGGCGCGAAGGGAGGCCAGGCCAGCGCCGGAACCCGTGGCACGCGGTGGCGTCGCGCGGGTCGGTAGGTCGTTGGCTACGACGATGTCGAGCTGTCCGTCCCGCTGGATCGCCGACACCCGCACCGGGGCGGTGGGGCGCGCGTGCCGCGCCACGTTCGTGAGCGCCTCGGATATCACCCGATACGCGGTGGCCTGGAGCGCTGCGGAGATGTCGTCGCGTTCCGCAACGGCCACGGTCAGCTCGGTGGGGAGCGGGTGGGCGTCGACAAGGTCCGGTACGTCGGCGAGGCCGTACTGGGGCGCCGTCCGCTCATCGTCGTCCCGCATCAACCGGATGCTGCGGTCGAGACGTCGCAGGGCACGGGCAGCGGTCTGCTCGACCTGCTCGATAAGTGCGCCGGGATCGCTCGCGCCGACGATCCGCGCTGACTGCGCCACGACCGCGATGCCAGCGATGTCATGAGCGACGTAGTCGTGCAGGTCCGCGGCCACCCGGCGACGTTGCTCCGCTCGGGCCTGCTCCACGAGGGCCACCCGGAGCTCGTCGAGCCCGCGAAGGTAGTGACCGAGCAGCGCTCCCGCGAACACCGTGACGGCGCCCAGAGCGCTCAGGAACAGCTGCTCTCCGTGGGCGGCCTCGGGCAGAAGCCGAAAGCCGACCGCCGCGCCGGGCACCAGCAGGAGCCCTCCGACAAGTCGGCCGGGCCGGCCGGCGTTGCGGGTCAGCGCGACACCGAGGGCGGTCAGCGCGCCGACCTCGATCGTGGTCCACAGCAGCACCTTGCTGGAGTCGTTGCCCTCGTCGACGAAGTCGTACCCGAGGAACCGCCAGGCCCAGAGGCTGCCAGCCACCGAGACGACGGCCGCCGCGGCGCCGAGTGGTACGCGGGCCAGCCGGGGCGACGAGATCGCCAACGTCGTGGCGAGTACCGAGATCCACGCGGTCAGCCGCAGCGCGGCCGGCTGGCCGTACCAGGGCGCCAGGAGGGTGACGACCCCGGCGGCCACCCATGCGAGCCGTCTCATGCGGTCAGCGTCTCACGACGAGACCAGGTCGACTGTGACGCCCGATTCCATGGCGAACGTGCCGTCGGGCGCACCGCTCAGGTGGTGGTCGAAGAAGCTGACAAGCGCGCGGCGGACGGTGCGGTACGCCAGCGGCTGGGCCGTACCGATGTCCTGCCGCACGACCGGTTGTGTACGCGGGTAGCGCTCCGCGATCTGCGCCAGGATCACACCGTCGTCGGTGAGCGACAGTGCGGACGCGCCGGGGATGGTCACTGTGGCCCGCCAGCCGGGGCGCTGGAGACTGCTGCGATCGGCGTTGGGCGAGCCACCGACGATGAGCAGTGGCATCGCATCGGTGCCTGTGACACCGGCGGTGCCGGTCGTGTCCGCGATGCCTGACACACCGGGTAGGCCGGCGAGCTGCGCTCGTTGGGTGACGTCCGAGCCCGTCCAGCCGAAGAGACCGATCCGCCGCAGGTCCATCACCCCGGTCAACTGCGGGTCCAGGCCGGCGAGCCCCCTCGTGACGAACGCGAGGTCGGCGACCCTGGCCGTGTCGGCGTCGCGGCGCTGGACGGTGGCGACGGCGTCGGTCGG
The DNA here is from genome assembly GCF_049841575.1 of Micromonospora sp. DT201. Lineage (NCBI taxonomy): Bacteria > Bacillati > Actinomycetota > Actinomycetes > Micromonosporales > Micromonosporaceae > Micromonospora > Micromonospora sp. DT201. Next base: position 9,004 of record NZ_JBNCKP010000007.1, read on the forward strand.
CTCGATCACCCGCCGGGTGGGATAGAGATCGACCACCGGAGCGTCGAACGGGTGGTCGACGGTGACGACCACGTACCCCTGGCTCGCCAGTTCCTCGGCGATGCCTGTGTACGCCGTGCGCATCATCCCCGGTGGAGGTGAGCCGACCAGCACGGGGAAGGAACCACCCGCGGGCGGCGCCCACTCGTGGGAACGGGTGCGAAACCTCCAGTTGACGTCGTCCGGCAGCAGTCCCAGGCGCTGCTCCTCGCCGGGCGCCCAGGCGAGGCAGCCGAACTCGGTCATGACGGACGCCACGGTGTAGTGCGTCAACGGCCTGGACCCGCCGTCGGCCGGGTAGTGCACGTCGAGCATCACCGTCCGGTCGCTGTCCGGGAGCCACGGGTCGCGGCGGTCGTGGTCCACGACCCGCATCCGCCGTACGCCCACGTCGTGCGATCCGCTCGGCGGAGGAAGAGCAGGGCTGAACGTGTCCCGCCAGCCGTCGGTGTTGCCGTATCGAGGTAGCACCACCATGGTGATCCCGGCGAGGAGGAACGCCACAAGCACGGATGTCAACTGTCGCCTTCGCATGAGTCGATCCTGCCCGGGTGCCACGTACGCGCGCGTCGCCCGACAGGCAGAGGTGGACCCGCTCGACGCCACCGGTCCACCCCTCCAGGCAGATGCCGAGCCCATCCCCGGTATTCGAGACTGACCGTCATGGCAGCAGTGACAGCAGTGACAGCATCGGCGGCGGTGCACGGCGGGTGGCGGTCCTGGCGGCGGTGGGTACCTGCCGCGGCGAGCGGGTTCGCCTGGTTCCTCATCGCGATGGGCGTCTTCTGGTCCCTCGGCGGCGCCGGCTACCCGTTCGGGCGTAACGACAGCACCGGGCCGGACTACTCCTCGCTGCTGGCCGGCCTGGAGCGGGACGCGGGTGGCCCGCTCATCACCGTGTTCGGCGTGGTGGCGCTCGCCGTGGCCTGGCAGCTCGACGTGCGTGATCGTTCCCCAGGCCGACGGAGACCCGCGATCGTCGGCGGCGTCAGCGTCGCTGCGGTGATCGTGCTCGTCGTACTGGACGGACGGATGATCGCGCTGCTGCCCCCGCTGGGCTTTCTCCCGATCGCCTGGCTGAGGGCGGACTGGCCGACGCTGTTTCAGGTCGCCATGGCGGCCGGCGCGGCCCTGTTCCTCCTGGCGAGCATCGCCTACGCCGGCGGCAGCAGCGACCCCGACTCGCGAGATCTGCGCCGTCGCCGAGCCGCCCAGTGGGTTCGGGCGGGCAGGATCGCCACCTACGTCGCGATGGTGTGCCCGCTGCCCTACGCGCTGATCCGGCTGGCGTGGTCCCGAGGTTGGGCCGTCGGAGCACCGGAGCCCTTCGTCGTGTCCCTGCTTCGCAACCAGCCGGAGAACGTGTACATCGAGCCGACCCTCGCGTCGTTCGCACTGGGTGGCGTCGTGCTGACCTCCGGGTTGCTCTGTCGGTGGGGCAGGGTGTTCCCACGCTGGATTCCCTGGCTGCGAGGCCGGGTCGTACCGATGTGGTTCCCGCTGATGCTCGGCGGGTCGGCAGTCATCGCCATCTTCGTGTTCGGCCGTGGGCTGCTGCTGGGGCAGCTGGGCGTGCACCTGCCCGGCCAGCTCGACACGTTCCAACTGTGGGGCGAGCCGGTCTACGACTGGGCGTACTGGGGCGCCGGTGGTCTGGGCTGGTGCCTGTTTCCGCTGTGGTCGATCTCGTTGGCTGTCGCACTCGCCGGCTACTACCACCGCTACGCCCCGTCCGAGCCTGGGGCGCCTGCCGACGAGCCGATCCGTCGACAGCTGGCGCACCAGGACTCCGACTGACGGTCTAGAAGCCGAGGCTGGCGACGCCCCCCACGACGGGTAGGCGGATGCTGCTGGACTGAAGGTCCAGCGTGACCTGGGCGCGGTTCGTGTCGGGCCGGGTCCAGAACGGGTCGCTGCCGGCCACCACCACGCCGATGCGGTGGCCGGCAGGGAAGACGTGGTCGTCGACCTGGAGCGGGACTGTGAAGTCGTAGGTCTGCCCCGGCGTCAGGGGGGACTCGACAAGCAGGGACTCACGGTTCTTGGCGTCGAGCCATCCCCGGGTCACGATGTCGTAGGGAGTGGCGGCGGTGCGCTCGGCGGTCTCCCGGTAACACGGCTCGTCAGCCGGGGTGCTGGCTCCCCAGCAGCTCTCGGTGTCGAGCGTGACCAACCCTTCCGACCAGGCCGGGACGCCGTTGTCGAACACCAGGCCGGTGACCACCCGGGTGGCGGTTCCGTAGTCGACAAGCTTGACGGCGAAGTTCGTGTCGGTGTCGTTCACCCGGGCGGTGAGGCGCGTGTACGAGGTGCCGGAGATCCGAACGGGTCGGGTGAGCACCGGCGAGAGGAAGGCCAGTCGGCCGGGTGTCACGGTCTGCTCGTTCTCCACCATCGCCGCCTCGCGTTGCGCGGGATCGTCGGTGAAGGTGCGGGTGGCGGCGTCGACCGGACCACTTGTCAGGACACCGGAAACGTCAGGTGCGCCCGAGCCCAGCCGTACCGTCACCGGGGTGGCCCGCCGGTCCGGCCAGCTACGGTGCTGGCTCCACTGGCCGGGAGCGTGCTCGATGTCCGCGACGGGTTCGCTCATGATTCGGTTCGGTATGCCGTAGAGCCAGAAGTCGAACCAGCGGTGCAGGGTGCTCATCCACTGCTCACGGCGAAAGTCGAACGGCTCCGCGTGCCCGACCTGGGACAACCAGAGCTTGCGCGGGACGGCGTTGCGGCCGAGGGCGTCCCACCAGGCGCCGACGTGCTCCGGGTCGACGTTCCAGTCGTTGAGCCCGTGCACCAGCAGGACGCTTGCCCGCACCCGATCGGCGTTACGGAGGTAGTCGCGTGCCGCCCAGAAACTGTTGTAGTTGCCGGTGGCGTCGTCCGGTGCGGTCTCAAGTACGGCGCGTGAGTCGGCGCACGTCTCGGCCGGACGCCCATTGACCTGGTCGAACATCTGCGCTGGGCGAGGCCAGGGCGGCTGGATCGGCAGGCCACCGTCGCGGTGGTAGTCGTACCAGCTCGCCGGGCCGCCGATCGGGACGATCGTCCGGAGGCCGGCCACGCCGGTGGCGGCCACGCCGTTCACGGTGCCGGCGTCCCACGATTTGCCGATCATGCCCACCCGGCCGGTGCTCCAGGTGGCGGTGACCGCGCTGCCGTCGTTCCGGTACGCCGGAGCGCGTCCGTTCAACCAGTCGACGACCGCCTTGGCGCCCTGGATCTCGTTCGGGCCGCCCAGGTCGACGCAGCCCTCGGAAGCCCGCGTACCAGACAGGTCGGCGAGAACCACGGCGTATCCGCGCGGGACGAAGTAGTTGTCGTAGTAGAGCGGGAAGAAGGACGGGTCGCCGTCGGTAACGGCCTGCTTCTTCTCATTCTCGTTGCCCCGGCCACAGCAGGCGTAGTAGGGGCTGGACTCGAATATCACGGGCACCCGCAGGCCGAGTGCTGTCGCGCGTGGCCGGATGACGTCGGCGGCGATCCGGTCCGGACGGCCATCGCGGTCACCATCGACGCTGGACTCGACGTAGACCGTCTCCCGAATTGCGTCCGCGTACGAGAAGATCGGCTGCGTCACGCCCGAGCGAACAGCAGGGCCGGGCGGGGTCGCGGCAACCGGGGCCGTGCCAAGCAACGTGGCCAGGCTCGTCACCACCGCGACGACAGCTGGTGCAGTCCAACGTCTCATCGTGCTCCCCGCCCGCAGGTTGGTGAGAAAGTTCGGCACGGCGGAGGTGAACTGAATCACCACCGCAGTTCCCGGGAGGGTATTCTCGCCTAATTCCTAAATTGGCGTCAACGGCGCTTTCAATCTTTCGAATTGTCAGTTGTGCATATACTAGGCTTTGATGCGGAGCCCGTTTCGGCGCGGTTTCCCCAGTGTGACGGCTTCCGATTGGCGAATCGTCGGCGAATTCTGTTAGAGGGGTTGTCCCCAACGAATCAGTGCTTCTAGAGTTGTCGATGGAACGGCACCCCGCCGTGCGGCGGACGAGGACGACCTTTCAACCCGGCTGGATGTTCAATGCTTGAGTTGTCCACTGCGCATTCCATCTCCTTGATCGATTCGGAGAATGTCCACCGTGCGGCGCTGAGCATGAGCGGTTCCTCGGCGACGGCCGCCGGCGAGGAGATACTGCACCGGCGGGAACGGCACCGGTTCATGCGGATGCGCCACGAGCGTCGCCGGGCCGACTACCTCGCCGGTCGCCGGGCTGCCAAGGCGGCCGTCACCCACCTGTGCGGCATAACGGAGCCGGCGGCGATCTGGGTCGAGCCGGGCGCCCTGCAGCAACCGGTGCTGGGTGGCCCCGGCACCTGTGGCGTCGCGGTGAGCCTCGCGCACAGCCAGCACGTCGGCGCGGCTGTCGCGTTCGACGTCGCCCACCCCGTCGGCATCGACCTGGAGCGTGTGGACCCCGCCCGGGCCGGCATCCTGCAGACGACGCTCACGCCGGGCGAACGGGAGATCACGGCCGGCCTGCGGATGGCCGGGCTCACGGCCGCCACCGCCGTCTGGACGGCCAAGGAGGCCCTGGCGAAGTTCCTGCGGGTCGGCCTGAGCATCGACCTGAGCGTCCTCGAGGTGGCGGGCTGGCGCACCGAGGGTGAGTGGTGGCGGCTGGAGTACCGCCACATCGTGTCCTTGAAGGCGCTGGTGCTCGTGGTCGACGACTGGGTGCTCGCGCTGTGCCTGCCCGCCCGCAGCGCCGTGTCGACACCAGGCCTGCACGGCACCCTGGCCGCCGCGCTGGTTGACGACATCGCGCACTCGCAGCGCGCCGCTGTCGGCGTATCGGCCGTCGACAGTTCGACCGAGAGGAGATGGCCGTGATCGCTTATGTCTTCCCCGGCCAGGGATCACAGTCCGTCGGGATGGGCGCGGGCCTCTTCGAGGAGTTCGCCGAGCTGACCGCGGAGGCCGACCGCATCCTCGGCTACTCCGTCGTCGAGCTGTGCACCGCCGACCCGCACGGCCGGCTGGGCCAGACCCAGTTCACCCAACCGGCCCTGTACGTCGTCAACGTGCTCCACCACCTGCACCGGCTGACCACCACCGGGCGTGCGCCCGACTACGTGGCCGGGCACAGCGTGGGCGAGTACACCGCCCTCTTCGCCGCCGGCGTCTTCGACTTCGGCGTCGGGCTGCGCCTCGTCGCCCGGCGCGGCGAGCTGATGGGGATGGCCCGCGGCGGTGGGATGGCCGCCGTCCTCGGGCTGCCGGCCGACGAGGTCGCCGGAGCGTTGGCCGCCGCCGGGCTGGAGACGATCGACCTGGCCAACATCAACACGCCCACCCAGGTCGTGCTCTCCGGGCTTCGCGCCGACATCGAGAGTGCCGGGCCGATCCTCAAGGCGGCCGGTGCGCGCGGGTACACGCCGCTCAAGGTCAGCGGGGCGTTCCACTCCCGATACATGCGGGAGGCCGCGGATTCGTTCGCCGCGGCACTGTCGACAGTGCCGATGTCACCGCCGCGCATTCCGGTGATCGCGAACGTCACCGCCCAGCCGTACCCGGCCGGAGGCGTTGCCGACCTGCTGGCGCAGCAGATCACCGCGCCGGTGCGCTGGACCGAGACGGTGCGTTACCTGCTCGACGTCGGCGTCGACGACATCGAGCAGGTCGGCCCCGGCAAGGTGCTGACCGGCCTGGTGCGTGCCATCCGGCGGGAGAGCGCCCCGGCGGCCGCTGACCAACGGCAGGCGGCACCCAAGCCGGCCGCCACCGGCAGGACACCGGCGCCGGACGACCATCCGACCGACCTCGAGGGCGCTGCCTGGCTCGGCGACGCAGAGTTCCGCCGTCACTACCGGCTGCGGTACGCGTACGTCAGCGGTTCGATGTACCGGGGCATCGCCTCGGCCGGCCTGGTGATACGGATGGCGCGTGCGGGCATGCTCGGTTTTCTGGGCACCGGAGGCCTGCGGCCGCACCAGGTCGACGACGCCATCGCCCAGGTGCGCCGGGCACTCGAACCCGGCCAGGTGTTCGGCGTCAACCTCCTGCACGACCCGGGCGATCCGGCCGGCGAGGACGACCAGGTCGACCGCTACCTGCGGCACGGCGTCCGGCTGGTGGAGGCGTCCGCCTTCATGGACGTCTCCCCGGCCCTGGTGCGCTACCGCTGCCTCGGGCTGCGGCGCGACGCGCAGGGCCGGGTGGTGGCCGAGCACCACCTGATGGCAAAGGTCTCGCGTCCGGAGGTGGCCCGCGCCTTCCTCGCTCCGGCGCCGGAGCAGATGCTGCGACGGCTGGTCACCGACGGCCGGATCACCGACGAGCAGGCTCGGTTGGCCGCCGAAATCCCGATGGCCGACGACCTCACGGTGGAGGCGGACTCGGCCGGCCACACCGATGGCGGGGTCGCGTACACGCTGATGCCCGCGCTGGGTCGGCTACGCGACGACCTGGCCGCCGAGCACGGCTACCACCAGCGGGTACGCATCGGCGCCGCAGGTGGCATCGGAACCCCGGAGGCCGCGGCCGCCGCCCTGATCCTGGGCGCGGACTACCTGGTGACCGGGTCCGTCAACCAGTGCACGGTGGAGGCGGGCACCAGCGAGCCGGTGAAGGACCTGCTGCAGCAGATGGGTGTGCAGGACACGGCGTACGCGCCGGCGGGGGACATGTTCGAGATCGGGGCGCGCGTCCAGGTGCTCCGCAGGGGCGTGTTCTTCCCTGCCCGCGCCAACAAGCTGTACCAGCTCTACCAGCAGCACGACAGCCTTGAGTCGATCGACCCGAAGACCCGCCAGCAGATCGAGCAGCGGTACTTCAGACGCACGTTCGACGACGTGTTCGAGCTGGTGCGGCAGTACAAGGGTGGAGACTGGCCGGCCGGGGAGCGGCTGAGCCCGAAGCAACGGATGCTCGCCGTCTTCAAGTGGTACTTCGCCTACACGACGGACCTGGCGATGCGCGGCGACCCCGCCGGCCGCGTGGACTACCAGGTGCACTGTGGGCCGGCGCTCGGCGCGTTCAACGCCTGGGTAAAGGGCACCGAGCTGGAGGACTGGCGGCACCGGCACGCCGACGACATCGGGCTGCGCCTGCTCGCCGAGACCAGCGCGCTGCTCAATGACCGGCTGACCACCTACGGGCCGGGAGCCGGCCGTGCCACGGTGCCGGGAGAGCTCGTGCTGGCCGCCGCCGACGGAGGCCGTTCGTGACCGCCGTACGGGCCCGGCTGGAGGTGCTCAGCGCCGAGCCGCAGGGGCCGGAGCGCTGCGGAACCCTGCTGTTCGTGCACGGCGGCTACCACGGGGCGTGGTGCTGGGAGGAGAACTTCCTTCCGCACTTCGCCGCGTCGGGCTACCACTGCGTGGCCCCCAGCCTGCGCGGACACGGGGGGAGTGAGGGGTTCGAGAAACTGGACTCCTTCGGTCTGGACGACTTCGCCGAGGACGTGCAGGCGGTGCTGTCCGACCTGCCGGAACCGCCGGTGCTGATCGGTCACTCGATGGGCGCGGCCGTCGTGCAGCGGATCATCACCCGGCAGCCCAGCGCGGTGCGCGGTGCGGTGCTCATGTCCGCGCCGCCGCCGTCCGGTATCAGCGCCGGCGTCGGCCTGGGCTGGATGCGCGCCGGTGGCTGGTCGGTGATGTGGCAGCTGTGGCGGCTGCACCAGGGCCGGCTGCGGGCCGACGACGCGGCGGCCGAGACGTTCCCGTTCTCCGCCTTCTTCCACGGCACTCGCACCGAGCAGCAGCGTCGCGACTACGTGCGACGGGTCCAGAAGGAGTCGACCCGGGCCGGAAAGGAGCTGTCCCGTCGGTTCGCCCGGGTGCCCATCGACCTACGGGTTCCTGTCCTGGTGCTGGGCGGCGAGCACGACTGGCTGTTCCCGCCCCACCTGGCCCGCCAGACAGCGCAGGCCTACCGCACCGACGCGGTCCTGATCCCCGGCAGCGGGCACATGGTCATGCTCGACGCCGGTTGGCGCCGCGCCGCCGAGCGGATCGACGAGTTCCTCGGCGGGCTCTGACCCGCCTCACCAGACGCCAGCGGATGGGGAAGGCGAATGCGCAACGACAGTTCGTACGACGTGCGGCGGATCGCCCGGAGTGTTACCACCGAGATCAAACGGCTGGGCGCTCAGGTCGACCTGTTCGCCGTCGCCGAGATGGGGGCGTACCGACGTTTCGGGATGCGGGCCGGGATGGCCGTCGCCGACCTCGGCTGCGGTCCCGGCTTCCTCCTCAAGGCGTTGCGCGCGGCGGAACCGGACCTCGCCCTGACCGGCGTGGACATCGATCCGTTGCTTCTGGAGCGGGCCCACGAACTGCTCGACGACGGTGGCCCGACGGTCACGCTGTTGGAGGGGTCGATCGAGAAGACCGGCCTTCCCGACGAGTCCGTCGACTTCGTCGTCTCGCGGCTGGTGCTCGAGCACCTGGCCGATCCGGTGGCTGCCCTCCGCGAGGTCCACCGCATCCTGCGACCGGACGGGATCGCGGTCATCGTCGACAACGACTTCGCGATGCACGTGATGACCCACCCGCACATCCCCGAGCTGGACGACCTCTACAGGGCCTACTGCCGGTCCCGCAGCGACGAGGGGGGCAATCCCACAATCGGCCGTGAGCTGCCCGCGCTGCTGCGTACCGCCGGATTCGCCGACATCCGCTTCGACGTGATCAGCGCGCACAGCCAGGTGGCGGGCATCGATGCCTTCCTGCGCTCGGAAGGCTCCGGCATCCCCGTGCAACTCGTTCGCGACGGCTACCTGGACAGCCGCACTCTCGCACGCCTGACCGTGGGCTGGCGCGCGATGCTCCGCCGCGACGACCACGCGATCATTCGCCAGCTCTACGCCGCAGCGGGGCGCAAGACGCGCCCCGCTGACGGCCCACGTTGAGGAGCGAAGTATGCCGCACGGGCGCACGCCGTTGGACGTCGTCCTCCTGGAGCTGGGTCGCCTGGTAGGCCGGCCGGTGGATCGGCTGGATCCCGAGGGTGAGTTGGTCGAACAGGGTCTGGACTCGTCGGCTGCGATCGAGTTGGTGGAGACGCTCAACGACCGGTTGGGTCTGGAGCTCGGCGTCGAGGTGGTGTTCGACGTGGACACCCCGGCCGAGCTGGCCGCCCTTGTGGAACAGGCTGCCGGGCAGCGAGCCGCGCCGGACCCCGGCACGCCGCTTGAGGTGGTCCTGGTGGAGTTGGGTCGCCTGGTGGGCCGGCCGGTGGATCGGCTGGACCCGGAGGGTGAGCTGGTCGAGCAGGGTTTGGACTCCTCGGCCGCTGTCGAGTTGGTGGAGACGCTCAACGACCGGTTGGGTCTGGAGCTCGGCGTCGAGGTGGTGTTCGACGTGGACACCCCG
>NZ_JBNCKP010000007.1:18461-79456 GCF_049841575.1 Micromonospora sp. DT201
CGGCCGAGCTGGCCGCCCTGGTCGAACAGGCAGCCGAGCAGAGCAGCTCCCGCGCCGCCGACCCAGCACCGGCGCCGGAGCGCCCGGCGGTCGCGCCGGCCCGCACCGCCGCCACCGCGCCCCCGCCAGCGGGCGGCGACATCGCGGTCGTCGGCCTCTCCGCGCGCTTCGCCGACCTGCCGACGCCGGACCACCTGTGGCAGGCGGTACGCGAGGGCACGAGTCGGATTCGCGAGCTGAACCGACCGGGGTGGCCCGAGGACTTCTACGATCCCGACCCGGCGGCGAACGGCCGAGCGGTCAGCAAATGGGCCGGGCACCTCGACCGGATCGACGCCTTCGACGCCGGCTTCTTCCGCCTCTCGCCCCGGGAAGCCCGGCGGATGGATCCGCAACAACGCATCTTCCTTCAGGAGGCGTACCACGCCTTCGAGGACGCCGGCTACGCGCCGCAGCAGCTGGCCGGCCGTCGGGTGGGTGTGTTCGTGGGCGCCCGCGCCTCCGACTACCAGGAGCAGGTGGCCGCCGCCGAGGACGTCGGTTCGCAGGTCTTCCTCGGTACCGACGTGTCGATCCTCGCCGGTCGGGTCTCCCATCTGCTCGGTCTGACCGGCCCGAACCTCGCTGTCGACACCGCCTGCTCCTCGTCGCTCGTGGCGCTGCACCTGGCCTGCGCCAGCATCCAGCGCGGCGAATCGGAGATGGCGCTGGCTGGTGGCGTCTTCCTGGCACCGTCGCCGCGGTTCCTCGTCCTCGCGTCCAAAGCGGAGATGCTCTCCCCGTCCGGCCGGGTGCGCAGCTTCGACGCCGCCGCGGACGGCATGGTCGTCGGCGAGGGCGCGGGGGCGCTGCTGCTCAAGCCGCTCGACGCGGCACTGCGCGACGACGACCACGTCTACGGCGTCATCCGGGGCACCGCCGTCGGACACAACGGTCGTACCCACAGCATCACGACCCCGGCGACCCCGGCGGCCACCGAGCTGGTGCGGGGCCTGTACCGCGACTGCGGGGTGCCGCCGGACACCGTCCAGTACCTCGAGGTGCAGGGCGCCGGCATCCGGCTCGGGGACTCGGTGGAACTGCGGGCGCTCGCCAACGCGTTCGAGTCGGCCGGCGACCTGGTGATCGGCACGCACAAGGGCAACGTCGGGCACGCCATCACGGCGGCAGGTGTGGCAGCGGTCGCGAAGGTGCTGCTGGCCATGCGCCACCGCGAGATCCCACCGACGATCACCGGCGGCCCGGACGGCGACACCGAGCTTCCGGGCACACCGTTCCGACTCACCACACGACCGCTGCCGTGGCAGGCCCCGCCCGGCGCACCGCTGCGGGCCGGCATCAACTCGTTCGGATTCGGCGGCACCAACGCCCACGTCGTGATCGAGGAAGCGCCACCACGGACGCCGGCCATCGGTGTCGTCGAGGACCCGCCAGTCGTCCTGCTGCCGATCTCCGGTCGACGCCCGGCCGAACTCGCCAGACGACTGGCGGACCTGCTGGACTGGGCGGACCGCGACGGTGACCGGTACGCGCTGGCGGACGTCGCGTACACCCTGCAGACCGGACGGGCGCACTTCGAGTACCGGCTCGTCCTGCTCGCGCACGACCTCGACGACCTGCGCTCGGCGCTGCGCGCCGCGGTCAGCGAAGACGACCATGCTGGCCGTGTCATCGCGACCGGCGCCGCTGGCAGCGCTGACGGGCTGCGGGCAGTGGCCGACGATTACGTACGGGCCGGCGAGGTCCCGTGGTCGCGGCTGCACGAGGGCAGGCGGCGTCACCGGGTGCCGCTGCCCACCTACCCGTTCGCCGAGGAGAGCCACTGGATCGGCAGGCCCAGCACCGGGTCGCCACGGCAGGCCAGCGTCGAGCCGGCACGTCCGACCGCTCCGGACGCGCCGTCCCGGCTGCTCCCGTCGGCCCTGGCGCCCCGGCTCGGCGCGGCCGAACGCGACCTGCACGAGCGCGCGCACGACGAGCTGCGCCGGTGGGCGCACGACAGCATCGCCCGCATGCTCGTCGACCACGGCGCTCTGGAGGCCGGTGGCCCCGCCGTCGCGGTCGGCGCGGCGATGACCCGCCTCGGTGTCGCCGCCCGGCACCGCCGTCAGTGGGACGCGCTGCTCGACATGCTGAACCGGTCCGCGACTGTCGAGCTGACCGGTGACACAGTCGCGCTCACCCGGCCGGTGCCGACCAGCACCGAGCTCGCCACCGAGCGCGCCCGCCTGGACAGCGCCTACCGGGAGGCGGAACCCTTCACCCGGCTGCTCGGCATCTGCTTCGACAACTACGCCCGGGTGCTGCGGGACGACATCCCGGCGACCGACGTGCTCTTTCCGGGCTCATCCTTCGCGCTCATCCAGCCGCTGTACCAAGGGCACACCATGGCCGACCTGTGCAACGACACTGTCGCCTGGGCGATCGAGCGCTATCTGGACCATCGGGTCGCCCGGCTCGCCCCCGGTGAACGGGTCGAGATCGTCGAGGTGGGCGCCGGCACCGGAGGCACCAGCCGGCGGGTCTTCGCGGCGGTCGGCCGGCACGCCGCGCAGCTGCGGTACCACTACACCGACGTGTCGCTGGCGATGGCCAAGTTCGGGGCGCACGAATTCGGGCCGGCCACCCCCTTCGCCGAATTCGGCACCCTGGACGTCGACAGCGACGTCACCGCCCAGGGGTATCCGGCCGGCGGGATCGACCTGGTGGTGGCCACCAACGTCCTGCACGCCACCGCGGACGTCCGGCGTACCGTCGCGAACCTGCGCCGGCTGCTGCGGCCCGGTGGCTGGCTGGTGCTCAACGAGCTGACCACGACCGTCGACGTCATCGCCATGATCGTCGGCCAGCTCGACGGCTGGTGGCGCTATGAGGACGCGGACCTCCGGCTGCCGTACTCCCCGGTGATCGCCGCCGACGGCTGGCAGGCGGTGCTGCGCGAAGCCGGCCTGACCGATGCGCTGCTCCTCGGCCCGCCCCCACGGCCCGGCCGCGGCGTCGGCCAGAACGTCATCATCGCGCAGAACCCGGGCCCGGTGACCGCCGGGGAAACGGCAACGCCGGCCGGAACGGCCAGCCGGGTGGTCGAGACCGACGCCGCGCCGGTCCGGGTGGTCGCGGACGTCGCCGCCGGTGACCCCGAGACCGGCGTACGGGAGCGGATCCGTGCCTGCCTCGCCCTGGCGCTCGAGACCGACGCCCGCCAGCTCGCCGACGACCAACCCTTCGCCGAGTACGGCGTGGACTCGCTGATCGGGGCGGAACTGGTCAACCGGATCAACGACACGCTCGGCACCCGTCTGCGGACGCCGGACCTCTACGCGCACATCACCGTCGGCGAGCTCGCCGCGCACGTACTGCGGGCGTTTCCGGCGGCGGCCACCCGGCACGCGGCGGTCCAGCCGGAGCCGGCACGCGCCCACGCTCCCGCCTCGACGCCTGCGGTGCCGGGCACCATCGGGCCCGCCGACCGCGACGTGGCCGTCATCGGTCTGTCGTGCACGTTTCCGGGCAGCGTCGACGCCGAACAGTACTGGGACAACCTCGTGCACGGGCGCACCCTGTTCCGGGACGTGCCCGTCGAGAGGTGGGACGTGGACCGGTTCCACCACCCGGACCGCGCCCGGACCGACACCACCTACTGTCGGCTGGGCGGTTTCCTCGACGACATCGAGCGGTTCGATGCGCTCTTCTTCACCATGTCCGGCCGGGACGCGGAGGTCTCCGACCCCCAGCACCGGTTGTTCCTGCAAGAGGCATGGAACGCGCTGGAGGACGCCGGCTACGCCGGTGCGGTGGCCGGTCGCCGTTGTGGGGTGTTCGTCGGCAGCACCGGCGGCGACTACGACGCGCTCCAGGAGGACCACGACGTCGCCCACAGCCCGACGACGATGCTCAACAACCAGACCTCGACGCTCTCCGGCCGCATCTCGTACTTCCTCGACCTGGCCGGGCCGAACCTCGCCGTCGACACCGCCTGCTCGTCCTCCCTGGTCGCCATCCACCTGGCCTGTCAGAGCCTGTTCTCCGGGGAGAGTGAACTGGCCCTGGCCGGTGGCGTCTTCATCGCCACGACGCCGCGCTTCTTCGTGCACATGTCCCAGCTCGGGGTGCTGTCGCCCAACGACGCCTGTCGGCCCTTCGACGCGGGTGCCGACGGCTTCCTTCCCGGCGAGGGATTGGCCGCCCTGGTGCTCAAACCCCTCGCCGCCGCGCAGCGCGACGGGGACCACGTCTACGGCGTCATCAGAGGCACGGCGATCAACCACGACGGTCGCACGAACGGCTTCACCGCACCCAGCACCCGTTCGCAGACCGCGCTGGCCACCGAGCTGTACGCCCGCGCCGGCATCGACCCCGACACCATCGGCTACGTGGAGGCACACGGCACCGGCACCGAACTGGGCGACCCCATCGAGGTGACGGCCCTGACCAACGCCTTCCGCCAGCACACGCAGCGCCGCCAGTTCGCCGCCATCGGCTCGGTCAAGGCCAACATCGGGCACACCGTGGGCGCCTCCGGGATCGCCGGTGTCATCAAGGTACTGATGGCGATGCGGCACTGTGCCATTCCGCCGCAGGCGGCCTACCGGGAGGCCAACGCGTACATCGACTTCGCGTCCAGCCCTTTCTACGTGCCCACGAGCCCGGTCCCGTGGCCGGTCCGACCCGACCAGCCACGGCGGGCCACCGTCAGTGCGTTCGGTTTCAGCGGGACAAACGCGATGCTGCTGCTCGAGGAGGCACCGCCGACGCCGGAAACCGGTGTGGACGGCAGCGGACCGGACGAGATGCTCGTTCCCCTCTCCGCCCGCGACGGTGCGGCGCTCCGCCGGTACGCGCGCGCCATCGCCGACCGCGTCGACCCGGCCATCGCCGACCGGCTCGCGCCGCGGCTCGCCGACGTCGCGGTCACCCTGCGGACCCGGCGCAGCGCCTTTCCGGAACGGCTCGTCGTCCGCGCCGGGAGCACGACCATCCTCGCCGAGCGCCTGCGCCGCTTCGCCGGGGGAGAGATCGAGGTGCCTGGTCTCGTACGCGGCAGCGCCGACCCGGTGGCCCAGCAGCCGACACCTCCCTCGAACGACGACGACGGGATCGCCCGCGCCTGGTGCGGCGGCGCCGACATCGACTGGTCGAGGCTGCCGGCCGGTTCCGGCCGGCCGGTTCCGCTACCCACCTACCCGTTCCAGGGCGAGCGGTACTGGGCCGCACCGGCTGCCGCGCCACCGGCCGCCGGTGAGCCTGGTTCGGGCATGCACGTCCTGGAGTCCTTCTGGCAGCCGGCGCCCACTCCGGCCCTGCCGGCGACCCCGGGACGGGTACTGCTGCTCGGCGGTGCGCGGGAACGCGCCGTGGCACTGACGCTGATTGGCGCCACGGCCGTCGAGGGTGAGGTCGCCCTCCTGGAACGCGGCGGGGACCAGTTCGACGGGGTGCTGTTCCTGGTGCCCCCGCCCAGTGGCGATGACGTCGGCGATCCGACCCGGGTGGCGCGGGACCTGACCGCCAGCACTCTGCCCGTACTGCGGGCGGTCCGTGCGGCGGCCGCGTTGCCGTACCCCGTGCGTTTCGTCGTGGCCGCCGGCCGCCGACCCGGAACCGGACCGGATCCCTGCGCCGTCGCACTCGGCCCGCTGGGCCGGTCGCTGCGGCTGGCCGCGCCGCACGTGTCGCTGACCGTGGTGGACGTCGTCGACACCGACGACCCCGCCGCGGTTGTCCGCGCCGCGTTGGCGGAATGGCCCAGCCACACCCTGCCCGAGATCCGCCGGTCCGGCGCCGAGCGGACGATCCCGGCCCTGCGCGCAGCACCGGACCCGCACTCCGACGAGCCGGTCGTGATCCGGCCGGGTGCCGTCTGCGTCGTGACCGGCGGCGCTGGTGGACTGGGTCTTCTGGTGGCGCGCCACCTGGCTCGGCGATATGGCGCCCGGCTGCTGCTGCTCGGCCGGTCCGCGGTGGATGCCCGCATCGAACGGGAACTGGCCGAGCTCACCCGCCTGGGCGCGGTGGAGCCACGGTACGCACCTGTGGATGTGGCCGACCCGGTCCAGGTGTCCGCAGCACTCGCCGACTTCCAGGCCCGCGCGGGAGCGGTCTCCGTCGTGGTGCACGCCGCCGGCGTACTGGATCAGCGGATCCTGCCCGACCGGCAGTGGCCGACGGTCGAGGCCACGCTGCGGCCCAAGACGATCGGCGCGGCGGTGCTGGACGCGGCCACCGCGGCGAACCCGCTGGACGCCTTCGTGCTGTTCTCGTCGGCGTCGTCGGTGGTGGGCGACTTCGGTGAGTGTGACTACTCCGTCGCCAACCGGTTCCTCGACGGGTTCGGCGCCTGGCGGGAGCGGCTGCGCGAGCGAGGGCTGCGGCGCGGTGCCAGCGTGGTGCTGCAGTGGGGGCCGTGGGTTGACGGCGGCATGCGACTCGCCGAGTCCAGTCGGCAGCTCTACGCGGGCCACGGCGACCTGACGCCGATCGACGCGGCGCAGGGCCTGGCCGCGTTCGACCGGATGCTGTCGGGCGGCGGAGGCAGCCGGATGATCGTCGCCGGCACCACGACCGGTGTCCGCCGTCTGATCGGTCAGCTCGATCCCCCCGCGCCGATGCGGCCGACTGCCGACAATCCTGTCCCGTCGTCCGGGGAGCGGTCGGCCGAGCTGCACGACTGGGTACTCGCCGAGGTTCGTACGCTCGCCGCCGCGCTGCTCCGCCTGGAGAACACCCCCGCGGTCGTCGAGGCCGGGGGGCTGCCCGTGGACGAGGGACTCGGCGAGTTCGGGTTCGACTCGCTCAGCCTGAAGGACTTCGCGGACCGGCTGAGCAGCCACTTCCAGGTGGCGGTGTCACCGACTGTCTTCTTCAGTCGCAGCACGCTGCGGTTGGTGGCCGAGCACCTGGTCGAGTCGGAGTTGGCCGCTGTGCGCGCCGGCTTCGCCTCCGCCCGCTCGGGCACAGAGGCAGAGGCGGATCCGCAGGCGATGGGCGAGCCGACCGTATCGGCGCCCCTGTCCGCGTCTGTGCCGTCGTTCGCACCCGTCTCGACAGCTAGTGGTGAGCCGGATCCGGTTGCCGTGGTCGGCATGGCGGGGCGGCTGCCGGGCTCGGGCGATCTGCACGAATTCTGGCAACACGTGCGGGACGGCCGCGACCTCGTCGGCGAGGTGCCGCCGGACCGTTGGGACTGGCGGACGGTGTACTCACCGGACCGGTTCGGGGAGGGCCGTACCCGATCTCGGTGGGGTGGCTTCCTGCCCGACGTCGACCGGTTCGACGCCCGGTTCTTCGGGGTGTCCGGCCGGGAGGCGGAGCTGATGGACCCGCAGCAGCGCCTGCTGCTCCAGGCCGCCTGGTCCGCCGTGGAGGACGCCGGCTGGCGGCCCTCCGCGCTGTCCGGCACGCGGACCGGCGTCTACGTCGGCGCGCAGTTCAGCGACTACCAGGAACTTCTCCGTGCCCAGGGGGTGAGTGAGCCCCAGGTGGGCACCGGCACCGAGCTGACCATGCTGGCCAACCGGGTTTCCTACCTGCTCGGCCTGCGCGGCCCGAGCGAGGTGGTGAACACCGCCTGCTCATCGTCGCTGGTCGCGGTGCACCGGGCGCTCACCGCGATCCGGAACGGCGATTGCGACGCCGCCGTCGTGGGCGGCTGCAATCTCATGCTGACGCCCACCTACCACGTCGTCACCAGTCAGATGGGCGTGAACTCACCGAGCGGCCGGTGCCGCACCTTCGACAGGGCCGCCGACGGGTACGTGCGCGGTGAGGGCATCCTGGCCCTGGTCCTCAAGCCGCTGTCGGCCGCACTGCGCGACGGCGACCACGTGTACGCGGTGCTTCGCGGCTCCGCCGTCAACCACGGAGGCCGTGCCAGCTCACCGACGTCACCGAACGCGGACGCCCAGGCGGACGTGGTGGCCACCGCCTGGATACGCGCCGACGTGTCGCCCGAGTCCGTCTCCTACCTGGAGGCCCATGGCACCGGAACCGAACTCGGCGACCCGGTGGAGGTCGACGGTTTGCGCCGTGCGATCCGGCTCTGGTCGGAGCGCACCGGTCGCCCGGTGCCGCCCGGCTCGTGGTGCGGCCTCGGCACTGTCAAGACCCGCATCGGTCACCTGGAGGCCGCGTCCGGGCTGGCCGGTCTGGTGAACGTCATCCTGGCGATGCGCCACCGAACCCTGCCGGGCCTGCTGCACCTCACCGAACCGAACCCGCTCCTGCACCTCGACGACGGGCCGTTCCACCTGGTGGACAGCACCCGCGAGTGGGTGTCGCCGCCGGGTGTGCCGCGCCGCGCCGGCGTCTCCTCCTTCGGGTTCGGCGGCAGCAACGCCCACGTCGTCGTGGAGGAGTACCCACCCGCCCAGACCCGCCCGGCGGGGCCCTCGCTACCCCAGGCCGTCGTCCTCTCCGCCCGGAACGAGGAGCGACTGCGCAGCGCTGCCGGTCGGCTTGCCGACGTCCTGCGCGCGAAGCCCGATGCCACGGTCACGGAGGTGCGCGGCATCGTCGCCGACGTGCTCGCCGTCGACGTGGCGGACGTCGACATCCACTCGTCACTCACCGAGTTCGGTGCGGACCCGGTCACCATGGCCGAGGTCGGCAGGCGGTTGGGCCTGGCCGGTCCGCCGCCCGCCGCACGCGCGTCGGTGGCGGAACTGTCCGCCACCGCGGGACCGCGCCGCGGACAGCCCGATCTGGCGGACGTGGCGTACACGCTGCAGACCGGCCGAGAATCCATGACCGAACGCCTGGCCATCGTCAGCGCCGACGCCGACGAGCTGGCCGGCCTGCTCGCCGACTTCGCCGGCGGGGCCAACCCGCCGCCGCTGCTGCGCGGTCGTGTGCCCGCCGGCGCGCTCGGCCGTACCGATGACGCAGCGACGTCCCCGGAGGAAGCCGCCCGCTCCTGGCTCGACGGTCGGGAGCCGAACTGGGCGGCCCTGCACCGCGCCCCGCGCCGGATTCCGTTGCCGGGCTACCCGTTCGCCGAGGATCGGTACTGGCTGCCCACAGTCGAAGCCCCCGCGCCCGACCGGCCGCACCCCCTCATCGACGAGGACTGTTCGACACCTGAGGAACCGCGGTTCCGGGTCGTGCTGCGCCAAGACGATCGCTGGCTCGCCGACCACGTCATCGCCGGACGGGCCACGCTGCCCGGCGCCGCGTACACCGAACTGGCCCGCGTCGCCGCCGAGCTCGGCGATGCCGACGGCCGGCCGGCCGCCGCCGTGCGCGACCTCCTGTGGGCACGTCCCGTCGTGGTCGCCGCCGAGCCGGTCACCCTGGACGTCGTGCTGGCACCGGGCCGGCACCCCGGCACCGTCCGGGTCGAGTTCCGGACCGGTCCCGTCCCCGTGGTCCACGCCATGGCCACTGTCGTCTTCGACGACATGCCTGCGGATGCGGAACAGGCGGACGTCGCCGCGATCACCGGGCGGGCCGCGAGCACCGTCGAGGGCGCGGAGATCTACCGGCGGTTCCGCGCCGACGGAGCGGACTACGGCCCGGCGTTCCGGGTGGTCGAGCGGATGTGGCGCGGCGACGGCGAGGCCATCGCCCGGCTGCGACTCCCCACGGACGCGACAACCGACACGACGAGCATGGTGCTGCATCCCGTGCTGCTCGACGGTGCCTTCCAGGCGGTGTCCGGACTGCTCGACGGCACCGGCGGGGACGGCGGGCCACTGGTGCCGTTCGCCGTGCAGGACGTGCGGATCCTGGCCGCCACCGCGCACACCGGTTACGCGTACGCGACCCGCTCCGACGCTGGCCGGTTCGACATCCGCCTCACCGACGACCAGGGCCGGGTGACCACAGTCGTGCGTGGTCTGTCGGCCCGGGCCATGGCCCGTCCGGGCGACGACGTGCGATGCCGCTTCCTCGCGCCCCGGTGGCAACCCGCGCCCGCGGTCGGATCCGGCCCGGCTCCCCGGCGGGTGCTGGTGCTGGGCGACGGCGAGGACCGTGCCGACCTGGTCGTGGCCGACGTCGGGACCGGATTCACCGAGGTGACACCCGGCCGGCGGTACGTCCTCGATCCCGCGTCCTTCGACGACCTGGACCGCCTGCTCGACAGGCTCACCGAGCTGGACGCCACCCCGGACGCGGTGCTGCACCTGTGGTCGGCAGGCTCCGAGGCCGACCACGGACCTCTCCTGATGATCAACCTTTGCCGGGCGTTGGCCCGGCGCCGGCGCGGCGCCCGGATCGTGAGCGTCGTCCCGGCCGACCAGCCGGCCGCGGCAGCGCTGGCCGCCACCGCGCGGGTGGTACGAGGGGAACACCGCGACCTCGACGTCGTGGTGGTGCAGACGACCCGTCCGCTGTCGCTGGCGGAGTCCCTCGACGAACTCTCCGTTCAGCACGGCGAGCCGGAGATTCGGCGCGGCGACCATCGGGACGTGCTGCGCTGGCACGAACTCGACGGCATGTCCGCCACCTCCGCCGGGAGCTGGGTCCGTCCCGGCGCGGTGTGCCTGGTGACGGGCGCTTCCGGCGGCCTGGGCCGGTTGGTCGTCGAGCACCTGGTGGCGGCCGGCGCGCGGGTGGTGGCCGTGTCCCGGTCGGAGCCGGCGGCACTCGATCCGTCGGTGGTCTTCGTGTGCGGCGACGTGTCGGTACGCGAGGACGTGCTCGCAGCGGTGGCGACGGCGCGGGAGCGGTTCGGTCGGCTGGACGTCGTGGTGCACGCGGCGGGGGTGCTGCGCGACGGGCTGGTCGTCGGGAAGTCGGCGGCGGACGTGGCGGCGGTCTGCGCTCCGAAGGTGGCGGGGGCGCGGTGGCTGGACGAGGCCACGGCTGACCTGGATCTCGACTCGTTCGTGCTGTTCTCGTCGTTGGCGGGGGCGCTGGGCAATGTGGGGCAGGCCGACTACGCGTACGCGAACCGGTTCCTGGACGAGTTCGCGGTATGGCGGTCCGAGCGGCGTCCCGGTGTGACGGTGTCGGTGGGGTGGCCGTTGTGGGCCGACGGCGGCATGACGGTCGACACGGACACCCGGCAACGACTGCGACGTGCCACTGGCATGGCGCCGCTGGCCGCTGACGTCGGACTCGCCGCGCTGGCACACGCGCACCACCTGGGTGAGCCGCGGATCGCGGTGTGGCACGGCGAGACCCACAGGGGCGCCCCGCTGCCCGGGACGACGGACGAGCCGGCGCGGGCGGAGCCGGTGCCGCCGGGCGCGCGGCGCGATCTGAACCACGAACTCGCCGAGGTCTGCGCCGAGGTGCTGAAGGTAGACGTAGCCGAGCTCGACCCGGAGGAGGAGCTGTCGGCGTACGGCCTGGACTCGATCCTGATGATGACGTTGCTGAACCGTCTGGAGGCGCGGTTCGACACGGTCGTCGAGCCCAGCGCGGTCAGTGAGTATCCGACGATCGCCACGTTGGCGGCGCACCTGGCCGCGACGGTGGCGTCGCCCGAGCCGGCTCCGGTGGCGGCTCGTCCGCCGACCGCCGCTCCGGACACGTCGGTGGCGGTGATCGGGATGGCGGGGCGCTTTCCCGGTTCGCCGTCCGTGGCGGCGCTGTGGGAGAACCTGCTGGCCGGTCGGCCGCTGGTGTCGGAGGTGCCGGCGGATCGGTGGGACGTCAGCGCGGCGTTCGATCCGTCGCGGCAGCGGCCGGGTACGTCGTACTCGAAATGGGCGGGGTTCACCGAGGGGGCGTTCGATTTCGACGCCGGCTATTTCGGGGTGGCCGACGCCGACGCGGTGGTGATGGATCCACATCAACGTCTGGTGCTGGAGTTGGCGGCGGAACTGTTCGCCGACGCGGGCTACCGGCCGGACGAGGTAGCGGGTTCGCGGACCGGCGTCTTCATCGGCGGCGGTGACAGCAACTACCTGCCCAAGGACGTCGGCGCGGTGCCGCCGGACGCGGTCCGCAACCTGTTGACCAGCACCATCCCCAACATGATGGCGGCGCGGGTGTCGGACTTCTTCGACCTGCGGGGGCCGGCGCAGACGATCGACACGGCGTGTTCGTCGGCGCTGGTTGCCATTCACGCGGCCTGCCGGGCATTGCGGGCCGGCGAGTGCGACTTCGCCATCGCCGGTGGCGTCGAACTTCTTGTCGATCCGTACCTGCACATCGCCTTCAGCCAGGCGGGTGCGTTGGCGCCGGACGGGGTGTGTGCGGTCTTCGACGAAGGCGCGCACGGTCTGGTGCTGGGTGAGGGTGGTGGCCTGGTGTTGCTGCGCCGGGTACCGGACGCGGTCGCCGCGGGGGACCGGGTGGCCGGGGTGGTGCTGGGCGGTGCGGTGAACAACGACGGCCGGACGATGGGGTTGACGGTGCCCAGCGTCGACGGCCAGGAGACCGTGCTGCGGGCCGCGTTGGCGGACGCGGGGGTGCCGGGGGAGTCGATCGGCTATCTGGAGGCGCACGGGACCGGGACTCTGTTGGGAGATCCGATCGAGGTGCGTGCGGCGTCGCGGGTGTTCGGATCCGGTGCCGGGCGGGCCTGGTGCGGAATCGGGTCGGTGAAGTCGAACCTGGGACACCTGATGCGGGCCGCCGGGGTGGTCGGGTTCATCAAGGCGGTGCTGGCTGTCGACTCGGGGGTGCTACCGGCGACCGTGCACTGCGTGCGTCCGCATCCACGGTTCCGGTTCGCCGAGTCCCCGTTCTTCCCGGTGACGGA
Organism: Micromonospora sp. DT201; assembly: GCF_049841575.1. Lineage (NCBI taxonomy): Bacteria > Bacillati > Actinomycetota > Actinomycetes > Micromonosporales > Micromonosporaceae > Micromonospora > Micromonospora sp. DT201. Next base: position 31,114 of record NZ_JBNCKP010000007.1, read on the forward strand.
GACGCAGCCGTGGTCGACGGCCGACGGGGTGCCGCGCCGGGCCGGCGTGTCGGCGTTCGGATTCGGTGGGACCAACGCGCACGTGGTCGTGCAGCAGCACCAGAGTGCACAGGGGACGCGGGTGCCACTGCCGCCGCCCCGGTTCCAGCGACGTCGCTACCGGCTCGGGGAGACTGCCGCCCCGGAATCGGGTCGGAGCCTGCTCGACCTGCTCGCCTCCGTCCACGACGGCCGACTCAGCGCCGACACGGCAGCGAACCTGATCACATCCCTGGCGTCCGCGCCGGTCACGAACGGGGCGACCACGAGATGAACAGCGCCGACGTCCACGAAGTGCTGCGTGCGCTCGCCCGTCGGGAGATCTCGCCGGCTCAGGCGCAGACCCTGATCTCCGGTCCGCAGCCGTTCCGGTACCCGGTCGACTACGACCAGCCCCAGCTCCGCGACCACCTTGGGAGCAACCCCTTCGACGGCCGCGCGGACACCCGGGTCCTGCTCGGCGTCACGCACGCCGCCCTCGCCGTCCAGGCGCACCTCGCGGCCGGTGGCGCCCTACCGGTGCGGGTGGCGGACCTGACGGTCACCGCGCCGGTGCTGCTCCGCCCGGGCGCCCGGGGTGAGATCACCGTCGCCCGCACCGGCGACGAGGAGCGGTTCGACGTCCGCTTCGACACCGACGGCTCCAGCACCGAGGTCGCTCGCGGTGCGTACCGGCCGGCGGACGTCGCACCGCCGCCGGCCCCCACGACACCCGGGGACCCGATCGGCGAGGACGAACTGTACGGCTCGGTGAGCACCCGTCGCGGCTCTGCGCTGCGTACCCTGCGCACTGCCCGGATCGCCGACGGACGTCTGACCGCCGCACTCACCCGGACCTCGGACGACACCGGCCTCGCGCTGCCCCCCTCACTTCTCGACGGTGTGTTCGTCGCCAGCATGGCGCTGCTGCGTGGCGCCGGAGCCGGCATGTGGATTCCGATGCTCATCGAGGACCTCAGCGTGTACGCCGTGCCGGGCCCGTCGTGCGCCGCCGACGTCCGGTTGGTCCGCGCGAGCGCGCAGGCCGCCACCGTCGACGCGGTGTTGCGCGCCGAGGACGGACGTGCGCTCGTCGTCGTCCGCGGGCTGACCTACCGCTTCCTCGGCGGCGTCTCGGCCGACCTCGACGCGGTCTCGCCGGGACCTGCCGACGATCGCCCGCCCGCAACCCCGGCGGCTGGCCTGGCGGCCGATCCGACCGGCCCGGGCGGCGACGATCTCCTCGGTCGTGTCACCGCCTATCTCCGCGGCGTGGTCGTGCGCGAGACCGGCATCGAGGACCTGCCGGCCACCGAGCCCTTCATGTCGTGCGGCATCGACTCCACACAGCTCATCACGATGGTGCGGCGGATCGAGGACGATCTCGGGCTGGAGTTGTATCCGACGTTGTTCTTCGAGCATCAGAGTCTGGCGGAGTTGGCGGCGTATTTCGTTGCCGAGCACGCATCGGTGGTGGGTGCGGCGGCGCCGGTGTCGGCGGCTGCGGTGGTGCTGCCGGACGACGCTGGGCCGGTGCGGCCGGTGGCGGCTGCGCCGACGGTGGCTGGGCCGGCGGTGGCTGTGGCCAGGTCGGTGGCCGGGGGTTCGGGTGCGGGGTCGTTGTCGGGTGCGGTGGCTGTGGTGGGGATGGCGGGGCGGTTTGCGGGGGCGTCGGATGTGTCGGCGTTGTGGGGGAATTTGGTGTCGGGTGTGGATGTGGTGGGGGAGGTGCCGTCGGGGCGGTGGGATTGGCGGTTGTGGTTTGACGGGGATCGGTCGGTGGCGGATCGGTCGTATGGGCGGTGGGGGAGTTTTCTGTCGGGTGTTGATCGGTTTGATGCGGAGTTTTTTGGTGTGTCGCCGCGGGAGGCGGTGTGGCTGGATCCGCAGGTGCGGTTGTTGTTGGAGGTGGCGTATGAGGCGTTCGAGGATGCGGGGTGTGCGTCTCGGATCCGGGGCACCCGCACCGGCGTCTACGTCGGCACCTGCTTCCAGGACTACTGGGCCGAGATCGTCCGCAACCGCGTGCCGCTGCAGGATTACCAGGTCAACAGCAGCGTCGTCTCGGCCATCGCCGGCCGGCTGTCGTACGCGTTCGATCTCCAGGGTCCGAGTGTCCCGGTGGACAACGCGTGCGCGTCGTCGCTGACGGCGTTGCACCTGGCCGTCCGGGCGCTGCGCTCGGGTGAGTGCGACACCGCCGTCGTGGCGGGAGTGAACCTGCTGCTCAGTCCACTGCACCTGATCACGTCGGCCCGCCTTGGGGCGCTGTCCCCGACTGGTAGGTGCCGCCCCTTCGCGGCGGACGCGGATGGCTATGTGCCGGGCGAGGGTGTGGCGGTGATGGTGCTGCGGCCCCTGGAGCAGGCGCTGGCCGACGGTGACCGGATCTGGGCGGTGGTCCGCGGCTCGGCGACAAATCACGTCGGCCGGTCGAACAGCCCGACGGCCCCGCGACCGGAGCTGCAGGCGCGGGTGCTGACGGAAGCGTGGGCAGACGCGGGGGTGTCGCCGGCCGAGTTGGGCTTGGTGGAGGCGCACGGCACGGGCACGCTGCTCGGAGACCCCATCGAGGTACGCGGGCTGCGGGCTGCCTTCGGCGACGCGGGCACACCGGGTAGCTGCGTGCTCGGATCGGTCAAGGCCAGTCTCGGTCATCTGGAGGCGGCGGCCGGCATCGCCGGGGTCATGCGGGCCATCCTGTCGCTTCGGCACGAACTCATTCCCGCGATGCCCAACGGGGAGCGGCTCAATCCGTTCCTGGATCTGGACGGGTCGCCGTTCGTCATCAACTCCGCGGCGGTGCCGTGGCCGGCGACCGAAGGGGTCGTCCGCCGCGCCGGCGTCAGCTCCTTCGGCATCTCCGGGAGCAACACCCACGTGGTGATCGAGGAGCCGCCGCACCCGGCCGTGCCGCGTCGGCCCGATGGTGGGCAACTGCTGGTGGTGTCGGCCCGCAACGTCGAGCGGCTGCGGGTGCAGTGCGGCCGTGTGGCGCAGGCGTTGCAGCGGGACCGGCCGCACCTGGCGGACGTAGCGTGGACGTTGCAGACCGGCCGGGAAGCCTTCGCGCACCGGGCCGCGGTGTGGGCCGAGGATCTCGACGAGGCGGTCAGCGCCCTGCAAGCCATCGCCGCCGGCCGCGCACCGGACGGGGTGTGGACGGGCAGCGTCCCGGACGGGGCCGAGCCGAAGCGCCTGAGTGTCAGTCCGGGCGACGATCCGCGGACCTGGGCGCAGGCGTGGACGGCCGGGGCGGTCGTGGACTGGCCGGCGGCGTGGCCAGCCCCGCACCCGCCCCTGGCCGAGTTGCCCAGCTATCCCTTCAGCCCGGACAGCTACCCGCTGCCCGACGGTTTCGGCACTCGTTCCGATGCGCCCGCCCGCGTCGAGGAACCGCGAGTGCACCTCCTGGACGTCACCGACGAGCCGATTACGGTTCCCGCCGCAGTCCCAGCGGACCGCCTGTTGCTCGTGGCCACCGGCGCGGACCTGCCGGCAGCCCGCGAGGCGCTCGGCCCCGCGCTCAGCGCGGACCTGACCCGGCTGGAGGTCCCGCAGCTGCTGGATCGGTGCGCGGAGCAGGGCATCGACACGGTGCTCTGCCTGCTACCCACCGCCCCCGGGACGATCGGCGCACTGGACCACACCCCACTGGAGACCACCGTCCGGCCGGTGCTCGGACTGATCGGCGCGCTGGCCCGTCGGGTCGGCCCGGCCCCGGACCGCATCGTGGTGGTCGGCCACAGCGACGACCCGTACGCCGCCGCCTTCGCCGGCCTCGGCCGTTCGCTGCGGGCCGCCGCTCCTCACCTCGATCTCACCTACGCCGGCGTCGCCGACGCGTCCACACGGATCCGGGCCGGCGCCGCCATGTGCGCCTCCCGAGGCCTGCCCGAAGCCCGGTACGCGGACGGCTCCTGGACCCGTCCGGCCCTGCGCGATGCCCGGCCCACCGGCGAGAGCATCGCCGTCCGCGACGGTGCCGTCGTCCTCGTCGCCGGTGGCCTCGGTGGCCTCGGCGGGGCGGTCGCGGAACGGCTGGCCGCCACCCGCCGGGCGAGGCTCGTCCTGACCGGACGATCGCCGTCCGCTCCCGACACCGACACGCGGTTGGCCGCCCTGCGCGAGGCCGGCGCGACGGACGCGGTCTACTGGCCGGCCGACCTCACGGACCGTGCCGCGCTGACGGAACTGGTACGCCGAATCCGCGACCGATTCGGCGCGCTGCACGCCGTGGTGCACGCCGCGGGAACGCTCGACGGCCGTGGCCTGCCCGACAAGGACTGGCCCGACCTGGCCGCGGTGCTTGCCCCCAAGCTCGTCGGGCTACCGCTGCTCGACGCGGTCACCGTCGACCAGCCACTCGACCTGTTCGCCATCTTCTCCTCGGCGTCCTCCCTGCTGGGTGACTTCGGGCAGGGCGACTACGCGATGGCCAACCGGTTCGCCGACGAGTTCGCCCGGTGGCGGGAACTGCACCACCGCCCGGGCCGGACGGTCGTCGTGGACTGGGGGCTCTGGCGGGACGGCGGGATGCGTCTGGACGGCGCCGAGGAGCTGTACCTGCGTACGGCCGGACTGGAGTATCTCGAACGGCAGTCGGCGCTCGACGCCTTCGACGAGGTGCTGCGCCGCGGATTGACCCGGGCGGTCGTGCTCGCGGGGCCACGGGCGTCCGTGGACCAGGTCGCGGACTTGCTGACCGCGCCGCAACCGGCCGCTGAGACGCCCGAGCTCGATCTGGACGGCACCGATCGGCTGTACGCGGAACTGCGCCTACTCGCCGGTGAGGTGCTGGAGACCGATCCCGGTCACATCCAGGTGCACGAGAGCCTGAACGACTACGGCTTCGACTCGATAAGCATCCGCGACCTGGCGGAGCGGGTCGGCGCACTGTTCGGCATCCGGCTGTCGGCGACAGTCTTCTTCACCTCCGGCACCCTCGCCGGCGTTGTCGAACACCTTCGTACCGCGCACCCCGACGCGGTCGCGGCCCGCTTCGCCGTCCAGAGCCGTCCGGCGGTGGCGCCCCCGCTACCCGCCCCGGCCGTGCCGCCTGTGCCGTCGGTGCCCGCCGTGTCGTCCGTGCCACCGGTGCCGTCCGTGTCTGCCGGTGTGGCCGAGCCGATCGCCGTGGTGGGCATGGCCGGCGTCCTCCCCGGGGCCAGCGACCTGGACGAATTCTGGTCGCACCTGATGGCCGGCCGCGACCAGGTGACCGAGGTGCCGCCGGACCGGTGGGACTGGCGGTCGGTCTTCTCGACCGATCCGCTGGCGGTCGGCCGTACCCGATCCCGGTGGGGCGCCTTCCTCGACGGTGTGGACCGGTTCGACGCGCCCTTCTTCCGCATCTCGCCCCGCGAGGCCGAGCTGATGGACCCCCAACAGCGGCTGCTTCTCCAGGTCGCCTGGTCCGCGGTGGAGGACGCCGGCTGGCGGATCTCCGCCCTGGCCGGCCATCGGGTCGGCGTGTACGTCGGCGCGCAGTTCACCGACTATCACCAGCTGTTGCGACAGGCCGGCGTGCAACGGGTGCAGGTCGGCACCGGGAACGTGCTCAACATGCTTGCCAACCGGCTCTCGTTCACGTTCGATCTGCGCGGGCCGAGCGAGACGGTGGACACGGCGTGCTCGTCCTCGCTGGTGGCGGTGGACCGGGCGGTGGCCGCACTGCAGCGGGGTGACTGTGCGGCGGCGATCGTCGGCGGTGTCAGCCTGATGCTCGACCCGTACTATTACGTGCTCGCCAACGAGGCGGGCGCGTTCTCCCCGACCGGGCGGTGCCATTCCTTCGACGCGGCGGCCGATGGCTACGTTCGCGGTGAAGGCGTGCTCGCCGTGGTCCTCAAGCCGCTGAGCGCGGCGATCCGCGACGGCGACCAGGTGCACGCGGTGCTGCGCGGCTCGGCGGTCAACCATGGTGGGCGGGCCGGCTCGCTCACCGCACCGAACCTGGACGCCCAGGCCGAGGTGGTGACCACCGCGTGGGCGCGCGCGGGCGTTGACGCCACGTCCATCTCCTACATCGAGGCGCACGGCACCGGCACCTCGCTCGGTGACCCCATCGAGTACGACGGCCTGCGCCGCGCGGTCGAGATCTGGTCGCGTGGCACCGGCCGGTCCGTGCCGGACGCCCCGTGGTGCTCGCTCGGCACCGTCAAGACGCACATCGGTCACCTTGAGCCGGCGGCCGGCCTGGCCGGGCTCGTCACCGTGGCGCTGGCGCTGCGCCGGGGCGCACTGCCCGGCATGCTGCACCAACGCTCGGCGAACCCGCTGCTGGATCTGGACACCGGCCCGTTCCGGCTGCACGACCGTACGATTCCGTGGCGGACACCGGACGGTGTTCCCCGCCGCGCCGGTGTGTCCTCCTTCGGGTTCGGCGGCACGAACGCGCACGTGGTGATGGAGGAGCCACCGGCCCCGCCGGCCCGCGAACTCACCCCGTCCGGGCCGCAGGTCGTCGTCCTCTCCGCCCGCGACGAGCCACGCCTGCGGGCGTACGCTGCCCGGCTCGCCGCAGCGCTCCGGCCACCTGCCCCGGTCGCCCCGGTGGGCACCGACGCGGTACGCCACGCCGTCGCCGAGCTCCTCGGCGTCGCCGCCGCCGATATCGACCCGACCAGCACGCCGACCGACCTCGCGGTGGACGCGTTCGGCCGGGCGGCACTGGCCGCACGGATCGGCGTGGCCGCGGCCGACATCGATCCCAGCCGTCCGTTGTCCGAGCTGATCCCGGCCGACGTGCCGGCACCGTACTCCCGCCCCGAGTTGGCCGACGTGGCCTTCACCCTGCAAACCGGCCGCGAGCCGATGGCACAGCGGATCGCGGTCGTCACCGACGACCTGGACCACCTCGTCGAGGTTCTGGACGCGTACGCGTCCGGCGGCGACCCCGCCGATGCGCGGCAGGGGCGCGCCGATGCCGCAGACGACCTCGCCGATGCCCTGGTGTCCGGGCCGGCCGGCCGCGCCTATCTGGCGGCGCTGGTGAGCCAGGGGCAGTGGGGGCAACTCGCCACCCTGTGGACGCGCGGTGTCGAGGTGGACTGGACGGCCGCACACGCGCGCGCCGGGCGGCGCGTCTCGCTGCCCACCTATCCGTTCGACAGGCAGCGGCACTGGTTCACCGAAGCGGCGGCACCCCCCACCGAGCCCACGGCGGAGCCCACGCCGACCCTGCCGCAGCTGTTCACGCCGGTGTGGGTTCCGGTCGAGGAGCCCGACCCCGACCCCCAGCCCGAGCCCGGCGCACCCGACGGCCCGGTGTGGATCCTGCACGACACCGACAGCGCCCGGCTCGCCGAGGCACTGTCGGCCGGTCGCGACGCCCACCTGATCCGGGCCGACACCCTCCAGATACCCGAGGACGCCGTCGAGCCGGCCGGCGTGTACCTGCTGTGCACCCCGGACGGACCGGCCACCCTCGACCGGGTCGACGCCGCCCAGCGCGACGGCGTGTTGGCTCTGCACCGGCTGGTCCGGTCACTGGACCGGCGCGGCCTGGGCGGGCGGCCGCTGTGGCTCTGTGTGGTCACCGCCGGCGTCTGTCCGGTGGACGACGCCGTCCCGGCGCCGCTCGCCGCCGGCCTGCACGCTCTGGCGGGTACCGTCGCACGGGAGTATCCGGCGTGGCGGGTCCGGGTCGCAGACCTGGCCGCCGGCGACGTGAGCGCGCCGCCCGGCGTGGTCGCGCGGCTCGTTGATCCGGCCCGGCTGCCGGCACCCGGAGCGGCTGGCGCGGCAGTCCTGCACCGCGACCGTTGGTACGTACGCGGCTTCCGACCGGTCCAGGGCGTGGCTCCCGCCGACCTCCCGCCGGTGCCACGGCGTAGCGACGGCGTCTACGTGATCCTCGGTGGGGCGGGCGGCGTCGGCGGTGTGCTCGCCCGCCATCTCGCCACGGCCGGGTCGACGGTCGTGCTGCTCGGTCGCGGCGACCTCGGTGATCGGCAACGGCGGGCCCTGACCGAGATCGACAGTTGTGGCGGGACGGGTGTCTACCTGCGTGTCGACGCCACCGACCCGGCTGGACTGCGGGCCGCCAAGGAGCAGATCGTCGAACGGTTCGGCGCCGTGCACGGCATCGTGCACTCGGCGATCGTGCTGCGGGACCAGACGTTGCGGGCGATGGACGAGGACGCGTTCCTCGACGTGCTCTCGCCCAAGGTGCGGGGCACCGTCGCCTTCTGCGCGGAGTTCGCCGACCAGCCGCTCGACTTCGTGCTGTTCTTCTCGTCGGTGCAGTCCTTCGTGGGCAGCAGTGGCCAGGGCAACTATGCCGCGGCCTGTGGCTTCCAGGACGCGTACGGCCTGCACCTGCGCGCGCTCGGTCACCCCGTGACCGTCGTCAACTGGGGGTACTGGGGAAGCGTCGGCGTGGTGGCCGACGCGGCCTACCGGCAACGTCTCGCCGCCGACGGCGTGCACTCCATCGAGCCACCCGAGGGCCTGGCCACGATGCGTTTGGCGTTGAGCGCCGCGCTACCACAGCTGGTCGCGGTGAAAGCCGAGCCGGCGGTGCTACGGAGCACCCTGCCGATCGTCGCGGAACCCGTGCTCGTGCCGAACGTGCCCGCGTCCAGCGTGCCCGCGTCCGGCGTCGACTCGGTCGTCCCGGAACCGGACCCCACCACGATGGCGGCCCTCGCCGACGGCTGGCGGGACCTGGAGCAGTACTGCACGGACCTGGTGGCCGGGCTGCTGCGCGACGCGGGTCTGCTGCCGAGCACGGGCACGGCGGTGCCGGTCGCGTGGGTGCACGCGCTGGCGGCCAGCGGTCAGGTCCGCCTCGTCGACGCTCTCCTCGCGGTGGTCACCGACGCGGGTTGGGTGCGACGCGACGGCGACCTGCTCCGGGCGGGGGCCGTGACCGACGGCCGCCGGCTGGATGACCTCCCGGGGCGGTCGGCAGACATCCTGGCCCGGCATCCCACCCTGGCGCCGTATCTGCGTCTGCTGGACGCGGTGTGGCCACGCTACCGGGACCTTCTCGACGGGAGGGTGACGCCGCAGGAGGTGTTGTTCCCCGGCGGCCGTGACGATCTGGTGGCGCCGGTGTATGCGGGCGACCCGGTCGCCGACCACGCCAACACGCTCGTGGGCTGGGACGTCGCCCGGTTCGTCGCGTCCCTTGCGCAGCACGCCGACCGGCCCGTCACCGTGTTGGAGATCGGCGCCGGAACCGGCGCCACCACCCGCCGGGTGCTGGACGTGCTCGATGCTCGGGTGGAGTACCACTACACCGACGTGTCCGCCGCCTTCGTCCGGCAGGGCGAGCAGCGGCTTGCCGGTGACTCCCGCGTCCGCTGCCGGCAGTTGGACATCGAGCGCGACCCGGCCACGCAGGGCTTCCCGGTCGCCGGATTCGACCTCGTGGTGGCCGCCAACGTCCTGCACGCCACCGCGAACGTCGCGGCCACGTTGGCCAACGTCAAACGATTGCTGCGGCCGGGCGGCCGCCTGGTGGTCAACGAAGGCACTCGCAACCGGGTGTACGCCACGCTGACGTTCGGCCTGCTAAACGGCTGGTGGCGGCACGACGACCGGGACCGGCGGCTGCCACACTCGCCGTTGCTGGACCGGGGCAAGTGGCGGGAAGCCCTGCACACGGCCGGGTTCGAGCACGTCGGTGCCTGGGACGCCGTCCACCAGACCGTCTTCACGGCGACGAGCGACGGGTTCGTACCGCTCGGGGCGGACCGGCCGTCGCCGCTGGCGCAGTCGCCAGTGCAGCCGCCGGTGTCGCCGCCGGCCCCGGCGGACGACGCGCGCCCCGCCGGGGCGGCGGTCCGGCCGGACGGGGTGGCCGGGCGGGTGGCGGCGGTCTTCGCCGACGTGCTCGGCCTGGACCCGGACACGCTCGACCGGGACCTCGCGCACACCGACCTCGGCGTGGACTCGGTCGTGGCCATCCAGGTGGTGAACCGCCTCAACCACGACCTCGGCCTCGCCCTGCATCCCACCGACATGTTCAGCCATCCGACGATCGCGGCCCTCGCGACGCACATCACCGCGGAGCACGCCGGTGCCCTGCGGCCACCGCCCGAGCCGCCGCCGACGAGTCCGCCCGTCACGGCGCCGCCGCCGAGCGCGGCCTCGCAGTCGGTGCCGAGCGCGGCCTTGCCGCCCGTGCCGAGCGCGGCCTCGCCGCCCGTGCCGAGCGCGGCCTCGCCGCCGGTGCCGGGCAACGCCGAGATCGCGGTGATCGGCATGTCGGCCCGCTTCCCCGACGCCCCGGACCTGGGCCGGTTCTGGCGCAACCTGATCGAGGGGCGCAGCGCGGTGCGGGAGGTGACCCGATGGCCAGCCGCCGAGTTCTACGACCCCGATCCGCGGCGCACCGACCGCAGCTACAGCCGGTGGGGGGCATTGCTCGACGACGTGGACCGCTTCGACCCGCTGTTCTTCGCCATCTCTCCGAAGGAAGCCGAACGGATGGACCCGCAGCAGCGGCTCCTGCTGGAGGAGACCTGGCGGGCGTTGGAGGACGCCGGTTACGCACGCGAGGACCTCGCCGGCAGCCGCTGCGGCGTGTACGTCGGCTACAACGGCAACGACTACCTGCGTACGGTGGAAGCAGTCGAGCCGCTGAGCGCACACGCGTTCCTCGGTAACAGCGAGGCGATCCTCGCGGCCCGTCTCTCCTACCTGTGGGACCTGCGTGGCCCGTGCATCACCGTCAACACCGCCTGCTCGTCGTCGCTGACCGCGCTGCACATGGCCGCCGAGGCGCTGCGCTCGGGCGAGGTGGACACCGCCGTCGTGGCCGGGGTCATGGTGATGAACACGCCGCTGTTCTACCACCTCGCCAGCCGCGCGCAGATGCTCTCGCCCACCGGCGCCTGCCGTACCTTCGACGCCGGTGCGGACGGCTTCGTGCCCGGCGAGGGCGTCGGCGTCGTCGTGCTCAAGCGGCTCGACGCGGCGCTGCGCGACCGTGACCACGTGCACGCCGTCGTCGTGGGATCCGGGCTCAACCAGGACGGGCAGACCAACGGCATCACCGCGCCGAACGGCGCGGCGCAGACGGCCCTGGAGACCGAGGTCTACGACCGGTTCGGCGTACGCCCGGAGCGCATCGGCTACGTGGAGGCGCACGGGACGGGCACCCGGCTCGGTGACCCGATCGAGATCGCCGCGCTCACCGAGGCGTTCCGCAGGCACACCGACCGCACCGAGTTCTGCGCGATCGGATCGGTCAAGACCAACATCGGTCACACCCTCGCCACGGCCGGGATGGCCGGCCTGATCAAGCTCATCCTCTGTGTCCGGGAGGGGATGCACGTGCCGTCCCTCAACTTCCGCGAGGGCAACGACCTCATCGGCCTGCCGGACACCCCGTTCTACGTCAACACCCGGTCCCGGCCCTGGCACGAGCCGCACGGCCCCCGGTACGGCGCGGTGAGCGCGTTCGGGTTCAGCGGCACGAACGCTCACGTCGTCGTACGCCAGGCGGTCGAGGCGGCCACGCCGGTCGAGCCATCGGCCCGGCCGTGCTACCTCGTCGGCCTCTCCGGTCACACCGACCAGGCGTTGCGTACCCGCGCGGAGGACCTGCTGCGCTGGCTGGAGTCGACGGCGACCGCACCGGAGATCCGCGACGTCGCCTTCACCAGCCTCGTCGGCCGGGCACACCACCGGCGCCGTGCGGCGTGGGTGGTCCGGGACACCGCTGGGCTGATCGACGGTCTGCGCGGCTGGCTGGAAGGTGACCCGGCAGGTCAGTCGGCGGAACCGTTGCCGATCGCGGAGGCGCAGCGGAGGTGCGCCGAGGCGGTCGGCGGCCCGGATCGCGAAGGCGCACTCGCCGCGCTGGCCGCCGGTTACCGTGCCGGCGTCGACCCGTCGTGGCGGCAGGTGTTCGCCGGGGAGTCGTGCCGCAGGCTGCCGCTGCCGACCTATCCCTTCGCCGGCCAGCGGTACCGGCTGGACCCGGCCGACCCGGCCGTCCGGGAGGCCGGCAGCCGCGCCCACCCGATGATCACCGCGAATCTCACCGCGAACCTCACCGCCGCGCCCGGTCAGCCCTTCGCCGTGGACCTGGACGGCGCCGAGTTCTACGTCCGGGACCACATCGTGGCAGGGACGCCGACGCTGCCCGGGGCGGCAGTGCTCGAACTGGCCCGCGCCGCGGGGGAGGTGGCGGCCGGGGCGCCTGTGGTGGGGCTTCGCCGGGTCACCTGGACGCGTGCGGTGACGGTGGACCCTTCCCGGATGCTGCACGTCGGCGTGACGGCGAGCGCTCGACCCGGCGTGCTGGACTTCGCGGTCCGTGACCCGCGGGCGGCCGATGAGCACGTCCCGTACGCGACCGGACAGATCGTCGTCGCCCCCGATGTGGTGCAGGCCCGGCACCCCGTGGTCGACGTCGACGCCGTGTTGCGGCGCTGCACCCGGCGCGTCGACGGCGTCGACCTGTACCGCGGCTTCACCGACGCCGGCATCCGGTACGGCGCCACCTTCCGGACGATTCGCGCGCTGCACTGCGCCCAGGACGAGGTGCTGGCCGAGCTCGTACTGCCGGACGGGACGCCGACGGCCGGCCTACACCTGCACCCGTCGCTGGTGGACGGCGGCATGCAGGCCATCTCGGGCCTGTTCCCGTCGGCCGAGGCGTGGACGGCGGGGCCGCAGATCCCGTTCACGGTCGGCAGCGTGGACGCGTACGCCTCCACCGAGCACGTCCGCTACGCCCACGTGGTGCCCGCCGCGGGGCGGGCCCGCTTCGCCGTCACGCTGCTGGACGACTCCGGCGCGGTACTGGTGCGGCTCGGCGACGTGGTGCTGCGGCCGGTCACGCGCACCCCCGTCGCGGGGCCACCGCCGACAGTGCCGAACGAGGAACGCCTCACCGAGCTGCTGCGGCGGCTGCACGCCGGCCAGGCCGAGGTGCACGAGGTCAAGCGGGAGTGGGAGACGTTGTCGTGAACGCTGAGCCCCTGACTGTGGACGACGTGCTACATCGCGTACGCGCCGGCGAATTGACGCCGGAGCAGGCGATGCCGCTGCTGCGGGCGCTGGCCTCCGGCGCGGACGACCTGGTCCGGCTCCACCAGGTCTGGGAGCCGACGCCGTCGGCGGCGACCGCGAGCCGTCGTCTCGGACACGTGGCCCTGATCGGAGACGGAGACCTGCACGGGGCCGTCGGTGCCTGGCCGGTCGACCGGCTGTCGCTCGTCGACGCCCCCACCGAGCCGGAGGAGGCCGGCCTGCTGTGGGAGAACCTGTGCGCCCCTGGCGTACCCGATGCGGTGGTGTTCGTCTCTGACCTCGATGCGCCAGGTGACCGCCCGCCGCGCCCGGAGCAGATCGACCGGGAGGTCGCGTTCCTGCTTTGCCTGCTGCGCGCGGCCGCGCGGGTGCCCTCGGACACCCCGGTCCGGGTCGTCATCGTGCACCCGGGGTCCCTGGTGGGTGCCGCACTGGGCGGCCTCGCGCGGTCCGTGGCCCGGGAGTGCGGCTGGCTGCGCCCGCGAGTCGTCGGCGTTGGCGAGCTGCGCGGCGCGGCGTTGGCTGCGGCGTTGTGGCCGGAGGTCGCCGGGGAGGACGCGGCGGTCGAGGTGCGGTTCGGTGCGGCGGGGCGGGAGGCGTTGGGGTACCGGCGGGTGCCGGTCGGGGCCGTGGGTACGGACGCGGTGTCGGCGGGTGACGTGTTCGTGGTGTCCGGCGGGCTGGGTGGACTGGGTCGGCCGGTGGTCGAGTTGCTGGTTCGGCGCGGGGCGCGGGTGGGGGTGCTGAGTCGGTCGGAGCCGGACGCGGCGGCTCGGCGGTGGCTGGCGGGGTTGGGCGAGTCGGTGGTGTTCGTGCGCGCCGACGTGTCGGTACGCGCGGAGGTCATCGCGGCGGTCGGGTCGGTGCGGGCACGGTTCGGCCCGGTGGACGGGGTGGTGCACGCGGCCGGGGTGACGGCCGACGGGTGGCTGCGGGAGAAGTCCGTGGCCGGGTTCCGGTCGGTGGTGGCGGCGAAGGTGTGGGGGGCGGTGTGGCTGGACGAGGCGACGGCCGCTGATGGCGTGCGGGTGTTCGTCGGCTTCTCGTCGGTGGCGGGGCTGCTGGGCAATGCCGGTCAGTGTGACTACGCGTTCGGCAATCGGCTCCTGGACGAGTTCGTGCGGTGGCGTGCGGGGGTGCGGTCGGGTCGGAGCGTGTCGGTGGCGTGGCCCTACTGGGCGGACGGCGGCATGCGCATCGACGAGGCCACGCAGCGCCTGATGCGTACCGTCGCGGGGATCAGGCCGATCGACGCCGGCGAGGGCCTCGCCATGTTCGAACGCGCGTTGGCGGCCGACGAGCCGCTGATCGTCGAGCTGCACGGCGACCGGGACCGGATCCTGTGGACCTTCGCGGCGACCGATGGCCCGCAGGAGTCGACAGGCGCCGGCTCGGCCGACGCCGCCGATGCGTCCGACCGGCTCGCCGGTCGGGTTCGCGCGGACCTGCTCGCCGCTGTCCACACCGTCCTCGACGTCGATCCCGCCGACGTCGACCTCGACGCCCATCTCAGTGAGTTCGGCTTCGACTCGATCTCGTTCACCGAACTGGCGAACGTGCTGAACGAGCAGTTGGGGCTCGACCTGTTGCCGTCGGTCTTCTTCGAGTACCCGACGCTCGCGGCGTTCGCCGACCACCTGCGCCGCGACCACCTCGACCAGCTCCGCAACCACTACGGTGCCGAGCCGGTCGCCGAGCCGCCGCGCGTGTCGGTGACCGAGCACGAACCCGCGATGCCGATCGCGGTGGTCGAGCACGAACCCGCGATGCCGGTCGCGGTGACCGAGCGCGAGCAGGCGGCGCCGGTCGCGGTGCCCGGCGACGCGGTGGCGATCGTGGGTCTGGCCGGGGTGTTCCCCGGCTCGGGCGACGCCGAGGGCTTCTTCGCGGACCTGACCGCCGGCCGGGACCTGGTTGGCGAGGTCCCGGCGAACCGGTGGGACTGGCGGCGGTGGTACGGCGACCCGTGGACCGGCGGTGACCGTACGCCGGTGCGCTGGGGTGCATTCCTGTCCGATGTGGACCGCTTCGATCCGCGTTTCTTCGGTATTTCGGCCGCCGAGGCCGATCTGATGGACCCGCAGCAGCGGGTGTTCCTGGAAACCGTCTGGCGGACCATCGAGGACGCCGGTTACCGGGCCTCCGACCTGGCCGGCACCGACACGGGTCTGTTCGTCGGCGTGGGTGGCATGGACTACCTCGAACTGATGCTGGCCGGCGGGCGGGGCCTCCAGCCGCACACGCCCACCGGCATCGCCCACTCCGTCCTGGCCAACCGGGTGTCGTTCCTGTTGGACCTGCACGGGCCGAGCGAGCCGGTGGACACGGCCTGTTCGGCGTCGTTGGTGGCGGTGCACCGTGCGGTGAGCAGCATTCAGCGCGGTGAGTGCAGCGCTGCCATCGCCGGCGGCGTCAACGTCATGGCGACCCCCACCGCGCACATCGCCTTCACCCAGGCCGGCATGTTGGCGTTGGACGGCCGGTGCAAGGTGTTCGACGCCGCGGCGGATGGTTACGTGCGGGGTGAGGGTTGTGGGGCCATTCTGCTCAAGCCGTTGTCCCGGGCGGTCGCCGACGGTGATCACGTGTACGGGGTCATTCGGGGTAGTGCGGTGAATCATGGTGGTCGGGCGGCGTCGTTGACGGCTCCGAATACTGCGGCTCAGGCTCGGTTGATCGTGAAGGCGTGGCGGCAGGCTGGTCTGGATCCGGCGACGTGCACGTTCCTGGAGACTCATGGGACGGGTACGGCGTTGGGTGATCCGATCGAGACGACGGCTCTGACTCAGGCCTTCGGCACGTTGTACGAGCAGTGGGGTCATGGGGCGGCGACGAGTGCGCATTGTGCTCTGGGGTCGGTGAAGAGCAATGTTGGTCATCTGGAGACCGCGGCGGGGATGGCCGGGCTGACGAAGGTCCTGCTGGGGATGCGGCACCGCCGGTTGCCGGGCAATCTGCACCTGGACACGCTGAACCCGTACATCCGGTTGGACGGCACCCCGTTCACGGTCCTGGACCACACCCGGGAATGGGATAGCGGTGGTGGTCCGCGTCGGGCGGGTATCTCCGGTTTCGGTTACGGCGGCGTCAACGCGCACCTCGTCCTCGAAGAACACCAGGCCCCCGCCGTGCCAACAGCGCCCGCCACACCGCAGGTCATCACCCTGTCCGCCAAGAACCCCGACCGCCTCACCGCCGCAGCGAGCCAACTCGCCGAGCACCTCGGCACCGCACGCCCGGCGCTGGAGGACGTGGCGTACACCCTGCGGGTGGGCCGTGAGCCCATGCCCGAGCGGCTGGCGGTGGTGGCGCGGGACGTCGACGAGGCGCGGACGGCGCTGACCGCGTACGCCGACGGCGGGCCGACGGGCCCCGGCGTCTTTCGCGGCCGCGCCATGCACCCGGAGGCGAATGGCCACGCCGTCGACGCGCGGGTGAACGGCTACGACGTCATTCCGGAGGTGCGCGACCACGGGCTCGTTCCGGTGCATGGCCAGGCCCCGGACGAGCAAGCAGCCACTTGGGTGCGTGGCGGGGACGCGGACGGGATGCCCTCGGGCCGACGGATCTCGTTGCCCACCTATCCGTTCGCGGGAGAGCGGTACTGGGGCGCCGACGTGCCGGTCCCGCGCCCGGCCGACCCGGACGACTCGGAACCGCCCGCACCGACGCTGCTGCGCCAGGTGTGGGAACCGGCCACCGCCCGCCCCGCCCCCGCCGAGACCACCCACGCCACTGTGCTGATCGGCGACGACGAGCGGCTGGCCGAGGAGTTCCGGGCCACCGACCCGAGCGCCGTGGTCGTGACACGGGGATCCCGATACCAGCGCGTCGGCCGGGACATCACCGCCGACCTGCGCGACCCCGCGCACCTGAGCCGGCTCGTCACCGACCTGGGCGGTCGGCTCGACGTGATCCACCTTCGGCGGACGCAGCCCGCGCCCGACCGGGTCGTCGACGACGTCCTGCTGCCGCTGACCGGGCTGCTCCGCGCCATTTTGGGCAACACCGCTGTGGAACGGTTGCGTCTGCTGTACGTCCACACCGCGCCCGCCGCGCCGGCCGACACCGCTGTCACGGCCGTGCTGCGCAGCGTCGCCCAGGAGGACAGCCGGTTCACCGGTCGGCGCCTCGAACTGGCCGGGACCCACGGCCGACTGGCCGCCATCTGCCGGGACGAGTTCGCCGCCCCGGACACTGTGGAGATCCGGTACGTGGACGGCGTCCGCCACCGCCGCCGGCTCGTTCCCGCCGGTGCCGGCGCGGAGCCCGCCCTGCCGGTGCGCGCGGGAGCGGCGTACCTCGTCACGGGCGGTGCCGGCGGGCTCGGCCGCATCCTCGCCGACCACCTGCTGTCCCAGGCCGCCCGCGTCGTGCTCGTCGGCCGCTCCCCGGCGGACGCGGACCTGCACGCGTGGCTCGGCACCCGGCACGCCGCGACGTACCTCCAGGCCGACGTGACCGACGAGGCCGGCCTTCGGCGGGTCGTCGCGGCGGGCCGCGAGCGGTTCGGCCCGCTGCGCGGTGTCGTACACGCCGCCGGGGTCAACCGGGACCGCCTGCTCGGCGACAAGGACGACACCGAGATCCGCGCGGTGACGGCCGCCAAGGTGGACGGCACAGTGCTGCTGGACCGGGTCACCGCCGGCGAGCCCCTGGACTTCTTCGCGGTGTTCTCGTCGCTGGCCGGCGTGCTGGGCAACGCCGGGCAGGCCGACTACGCGTACGCGAACGCGTACCAGGCCGCGTACGTGGCGGACCGGCACGGCCCCGGGCGCGGCGTGGCGCTGCACTGGCCGCTCTGGGAGTCCGGTGGCATGTCGGCCTCGGGCGAGGCCGCGCGGCGTGCCCGGGAACGTTTCGGCAGCCACCCACTGCCCACCGTCGAGGGTTTGCGGCTGTGGGACGAGGTCCTGACTGGCGGGCATGGCGAGGCGGCGGTGCTGTACGGCGCCCGGCCGCTGCGGTGGCACGCCGAGCTGATGTACGACAGCCCCGGCGCGGCCGTCGCCGTCCAGCACCTCGACGAACCGGTCGCTGCGGCGGCTCCGACTGACGAACCGGCACCTCCGGCCGGCCGGATGCTGACTGTGGTGCGTGAGGTGCTCGCCGGCCTGCTGCGTGTCGACCCGGACGACCTCGCCGTCGACGCCGACCTCAACGACCTGGGCATCGACTCGCTGCTGGTGCGACGGTTCAGCGACGAGTTGACCCGCCGGCTCGGCACGGTGCCCACCACCCTGCTGTACGAGCACCGCACGCCCACCGCGCTGGCCGCCCACCTCGAAACCACGCACGGCCCACGGGTCGCCGCGTACGCGGCGACAGCCGAGGTCGCCGCGTACGCGGCGGTTGCCGAGGTCGCCGTGCCGCCCGAGCTGCCGGTGGCGGAGCCGATCGCCGTCATCGGCCTGAGTGGCCGTTACCCGCAGGCCGCCGACCTGGACGAGTTCTGGCGCAACCTGGCGGAGGGCCGGGATTGCGTCACCGAGGTGCCGGCCGACCGCTGGGACGTCGAGAGGTACTACGATCCGGACCCGCTGCGGGCCGTGGACGGGAAGACCTACTGCCGCTCCGGGGCGTTCCTCGACGGCGTCGACAGGTTCGATCCGCTCTTCTTCGGCATCTCCCCGCGCGAGGCGGAGAACATCGACCCGCAGGAACGGCTGTTCCTGCAGACGGCGTGGGCCACGTTCGAGGATGCCGGCTACCCCCGGCACCGGCTGCGGGAGCGGGGCGGACGCGTCGGCGTGTTCACAGGCGTCACCACGTACACGTATCTGTTGTGGGGGCCGGAGCGGTGGGCCAGCGGGGTCGCGGTGCACCCGCAGACCGCGCCGTGGTCGATCGCGAACCGGGTCTCGTACGTGCTCGGCCTGCACGGCCCCAGCATGCCTGTCGACACCGCATGCTCGTCCTCGCTGACCGCCGTCCATTTGGCCTGTGCCAGCATCCGGCGCGGCGAGTGCGAGATGGCCCTGGCCGGCGGCGTCAACCTGTACCTGCACCCGAGCCGGTTCAGCACCCTCAGCCAGGCCCGCATGCTCTCGCCCACCGAACGGTGCCGCAGCTTCGGTGCCGGCGCCGACGGGTTCGTGCCCGGCGAGGGCGTCGGGGCGGTGCTGCTCAAACCGCTGTCCGCGGCCGTCCGCGACGGCGACCGCATCCACGCCGTCATCCGCGGCAGCGCCATGAACCACGCGGGTGCCACCCGGGGGTTCACAGTGCCCGACCCGAACGCGCAGGCGGACGTGATCGACGCCGCGCTGCGCGAGGGTGCCGTCGACCCTGCCACCGTCACGTTCGTCGAGGCGCACGGCACCGGCACCGAGCTGGGTGATCCGCTGGAGGTGGCCGGCCTGACCAGCGCGTTCCGCCGCAGCACGGACGCCCACGGCTACTGCGGGCTCGGCTCGGCCAAGTCGCTGATCGGGCACCTCGAGGCGGCCGCCGGGATCGCCGGGCTGACCAAGGTGATCCTCCAGCTGCGGCACCGGCAACTCGCGCCCACGCTGCACTGCGACCCGCCGAACCCGGGCTTCGACCTGGCCGGCACGCCGTTCGTCCTGCAACGCTCGCTCGCACCCTGGGAGTCGCCACCGGACCTGCCACGGCGGGCCGGCATCTCCTCCTTCGGCGCCGGCGGCGCCAACGCGCACGTCGTCGTCGAGGAATGGGCGCCGGTGGAGGCCGCGCCGGCACCGGCACCCGGCCCGGAGGTCGTGGTGCTGTCGGCCCGGACCGAGGAGCGGCTGCGGGTGTACGCCGGTCGGCTCGCCGACCATCTGCGCGGCTTCGGCGCCGCCCAACCCGTACCCGTGGACGAGGTGCGAGCGGTCGTCGCCGCCGTGCTGGGCCTGGCGGCGGACGAGGTGCCGGACGACGAGCAGTTCGACGAACTCGGCGTCGACCAGGTGACCATCGCGGAGATCACCGGACGGCTGCGCGGCCGGTACGGCTGGACCGGCACCGTCCGGCCCGCCGACACCGTCCGCGCGGTGACGGGGCAGCTGCCGAGCGGCAACTGCTCGATCCGGCTGGCCGACGTCGCGTACACCCTGCGCAGCGGCCGGGAGCGGATGGCCGAACGCCTCGCGATCGTCGCGGACGACCCGGCCGCGCTCGCCCAGACGCTTGCGGGGTTCGCCGTCGGCGACGACTCCGGAGTCTTCCGTGGTGGTCGGGACGACGCCGAGCCCGGGGACGAGCCGAGCCGCCTGGCCCGCGCCTGGGCGGCCGGGGAGGACGTCGACTGGCCGGACCCGACCGGCCACCTGATCACCCTCCCCACGTACCCCTTCGCGGAGACGCGGTGCTGGTTCGAGGATGACGGTGGCCGGACGGAGCTGACCGGACGCGAGTTCACCCTCACCGACCATGTCGTGGCGGGAAGGCCCACCCTGCCCGCGGTGGCGCTGCTGGAGATCGCCCGGAAGGCCGCCGAGGCCGCTGGCGACGGCCCGGTGCGGCGGCTCCGCGACGTCGTCCTCGCCCGTCCGGTGCAGGTCGACGGTGACCCGGTGTCGTTGCACACCACAGTGCGCGCCGTCGGCGGACGGCTGCGGATCCAGTGGGAGACCGACGGGGTGCCGCACGGTCGTCTCGACGCCGAAACCGGCATCCCGTCCGAGCCGGAACCTGTCGATCTGGACGAGGTACGGGAGCGGTGCGCCGACCGCCGGGACGCCGCGTCCTACTACGCGGCGTTCGACGCGGCCGGGCTGCGGTACGGGCCCTCGTTCCGGGCCGTGCGGGAGCTTCGGTGCGGGCCGGGTGAGGTGCTGGCCCGCCTGGAACTGCCCGAGCACCGCCGGACGGACACCGGTTACCACCTGCACCCGGCCTTCCTGGACGGCGCCCTACAGGCGGTGGCCGGAGCATGGGATGAGCCGTCGGCCGCGGGCGACGCGACGGTGTACGTGCCGTTCGCCGTCGCCGAGGTGGTGATGGTCGGTCCGACGCCGGAGACCGGGTACGCCCACGTGGTCGCGCGTGGCGGGACGCAGTCCGAGCGGCGGTACGACGTCCGCGTCACCGATGACCACGGTGACGTCCGCGTCGAGTTGCGCGGCCTGGCCCTGCGTGCCGTACCCGCCGGCGGCGGGCCGCTGTTCTTCGCCGGGGACTGGGTCGCGGCCCCCGCGCCCGGGTCGGCCCCCGTGCCGACTCTGTTGCTCGACCACGACCGCCGCCGGGTCGGTCCCGGCGTCGTGCTGGTGCGGCCCGGCGACCGGTACCGGGAGGTGGTCGCGGGCGTGGAGTACGAGGTGGACCCACTGTCGGTGGACGACCACCGCATGGTGCGGGAGGCGCTGTCCGCTCGGGGCGACGAACCCTCGGCCGTGCTGCACCTCTGGTCCCTGCCGCCCGGCGAGCCCGCCGATCCGATGGGCTCGCTGCTGTCGCTCGCGCAGGCCTGGGCGCGGTCGCGGCGCCCGGTGTCGCTGGTGTATGCGCATCCCGCTGCGTCGCCGGAGCACACCGCGGTGGCCGGATTCGCCCGTACCGTCCGGCAGGAGCACCCGGCCCTGGCGTTCGGCGCGGTGCGGATCGACGACGACGCGGTGGCGGATCCCGGGCTCCTGCGGCGGCTGAGCGGCGAGGGCGGCGAGGTCGAGGTCCGCTACCTCGGCGTACGACGTGAGGTGTTGCGCTGGCGCGAGACGACCGCTCCGGTCGGGCAGGAGCCGCCGGTCGGGAAGGTGTGTCTGGTGACCGGCGGTCAGGGCGGGCTGGGCCGGCTGGTGGTCGAGCATCTGGTGGCGGGCGGCGCGCGGGTGGTGGCGGTGGGCCGCTCGGCGCCGGACGCGGCCTGGCTCGCGGGCCTGGGCTCGTCCGTGGCGTTCGTGCGGGGCGACGTGTCGGTGCGGGCGGAGGCGTTCGCGGCGGTGACGGCCGCGCGGGAGCGCTTCGGCCGGTTGGACGTCGTCGTGCACGCGGCCGGAGTGCTGCGTGACGGCCTGGTCGCGGGCAAGTCGGCGGTGGACGTGGCGACGGTGTGCGGCCCGAAGGTGGCCGGCGCGCGGTGGCTGGACGAGGCCACAGCGGATCTCGACCTCGACCGCTTTGTGCTGTTCTCGTCGCTGGCGGGCGCCCTCGGAAATGTGGGCCAGGCCGATTACGCGTACGCGAACCGGTTCCTCGACGAGTTCGCGGCGTGGCGGTCGAGCCGGCGTGGTGGCGTGACGGTGTCGGTCGGTTGGCCGTTGTGGGACGGCGGCGGCATGACGGTCGACGCGACGCTGCGGAAGCGGCTGTGGGAGACGGCCGGCACCCGTCCTCTGCCGCCCGTCGAAGGGTTGGCCGTGCTGACCGCCGTCCTGACCGGCGAGCCTCCCGATCCCCAGGTGCGCTTCCTGTACGGCGACCCCGCCCGGCTGCGCGTCGGCCTCGGCCTGACCACCGCCCCAGCCCTCGGGCCGGATCGCGACTCGATCGCAACGCCTGCGGCGACTTCGCCGCCCGCTGCGGCCGATGACGGTGCCCTGCGCGCCGACGTGACGCGGGTCTGCGCCGACGTGCTGAAGGTCGACGTGGCCGAGCTGGATCCGGACGAGGACCTGTCCGCGTACGGCCTGGACTCGATCCTGATGATGACGTTGCTGAACCGCCTGGAGGCGCGCTTCGACACTGTCGTCGAGCCGAGCGCGGTCAGTGAGCACCCGACGATCGCCGCGTTGGCGACGCACCTGGCGCAGACCATGCCGACGCCATCGGCCGGGCCGTCCTTCGACGCCGCGTCGTCGGGCAGCGGGGCAGCGGCGCTGCCGGCTGGCGTGGCCCCTCCCGCTCCGCATCCGGACAACGCGGTGGCGGTGGTGGGGATGGCGGGGCGTTTCCCCGGCTCCGCTTCGGTGCGGGCGTTGTGGGACAACCTGGTGGCGGGCCGGTGTCTGGTGTCGGAGGTGCCGGCGGACCGGTGGGACGTCGGCGCGGTCTTCGATCCGACGCGGCAGCGGCCGAACTCGTCGTACTCGAAGTGGGCCGGGTTCGTGGACGGGGCGTTCGACTTCGACGCGGGCTACTTCGGTGTCGCCGAGGCTGACGCGCTGGTGATGGACCCGCATCACCGGCTGGTTCTGGAACTGGCGGCGGAGCTGTTCGTCGACGCGGGGTACCGGCCGGACGAGGTCGCGGGCTCCCGGACCGGCGTGTTCATCGGCGGCGGCGAGAGCCCGTACCTGCGGGGACGGATCGCCGACCTGCCGGCGGAGAGCCGCCGCAACGCCCTGGTGGGCGCCATTCCGAACATGATGGCCGCCCGGGTGTCGGACTTCTTCGACCTGCGCGGGCCGGCGCAGACCATCGACACGGCGTGTTCCTCCGCGCTGGTCGCGATTCATGCGGCCTGCCGCGCCCTGCGGGCCGGGGAGTGCGACGTCGCGATCGCCGGCGGGGTGGAGCTGATCATCGGGCCGGATCTGCACGTCGGATTCAGCGAGGCCGGGGCGTTGGCGCCCGACGGCGTGTGCGCGGTCTTCGACGAGAGCGCGCGTGGGCTGGTGCTCGGTGAGGGCGGTGGTCTGGTGCTCCTGCGCCGGCTGCCGGACGCGGTCGCCGGTGGTGACCGTGTCGCGGCGGTGGTGCGCGGCGGTGCGGTGAACAACGACGGCCGCACCATGGGCCTGACGGTGCCCAGCCCGGAGGGTCAGGAGGCGGTGCTGCGGGCGGCTCTGGTGGACGCCGCCGTACCCGCCGAGTCGATCGGCTATCTGGAGGCGCACGGCACGGGGACGCTGCTGGGAGATCCGATCGAGGTGCGGGCGGCGTCGCGGGTCTTCGACGGCCGGTGCGGGATCGGGTCGGTGAAGTCGAACGTCGGTCACCTCATGCGGGCCGCCGGGGTCGTGGGCTTCATCAAGGCGGTGCTCGCGGTCCAGACGGGTGTGCTCCCGGCGACGTTGCACTGTGTGCGCCCGCATCCGCGGTTCCGGTTCGCCGAGTCGCCGTTCTTCCCGGTGACCGAGACGCAGCCCTGGGACGGGGCGCCGCGGCGCGCCGGGGTGTCGGCGTTCGGGTTCGGTGGGACCAACGCGCACGTGGTCGTCGAGCAGTACGAGGGCGCGGCGGGCTCGCGGTCACCGTTGCCGCCGCCACGGTTCACCCGCCGCCGCTACCGGCTCGGCGAACCCGTCACCGCCCCGGCGGAGAGCCTCGACGACCTCCTCGACCTGCTTCAGGACGGGCACGTCGACCTGGACCACGCGGCGGCTGCGGTCGTCCGTCTGAGCAAGGAGCGGGCATGAACACCGACATCCGTGCCGTTCTCGCCGACTTCCGGGCCGGGCGGCTCTCCCGGGACGAGGTGAAGGCACTCCTCGAATCACCGCCGACCACAGTCGTCCGTACCTTCCGGCACGACGACCCGTATCTCCGCGCCCACCAGGTCTTCGGCCGGCAGGTCCTGCTCGGGGTGACGCACTGCTCCCTCGCGCTGGAGCTGACCCGAGCCGGCGGCACGCCGCGGCACCTGCGCGGGCTGACGTTCCACGAACCGGTCGTGCTGGACCCGGGCGCGGCCACCGAGGTGACAGTCACCGTCGCGGAGCGCGAGGGCCGACACCTGGTCGAGAGCCGGTACGAGGTGGACGCGGAGTCCCGGCTCAGCGTCACCGCCGAACTGCGCGACGGCGACCGGCTCGCCGAGGTGTCCACGCTGGACCTCGACGGGCTGCGGGCTGGGCGCAGCCGCGACGCCGGACAGCTCGCCACCAACCCGTTGCTGGCGCGGGAGCCCGCGCTGCGGTGCGTCGAGCAGGTCTGGGTGGGCGACGGCGAGAGCCTCGGCCGCCTCCGACTGACCGACGAAGCGCGGGCCGCCCTGACCGGGCTCGCCGTGCACCCCGTGCTGCTCGACGGCGGGTTCGTGACGGGCGCCACCGCCGTGGACGACGAGATCCTGATACCGCCGGGCAAGCCGGGCATGTGGGTTCCGGTCGCGATCGCCGCCGTGCACGGATCCGGGCCGCTGCCCGAGGTCTGCTACTGCCGGGCCCGGGTACGCCGGGCGGACGCGCACGCCCTCACCCTGGACCTGGTGCTGGCCGACGAGTCGGGCCGGCCGCTGCTGGCCGTCGACGGCTTCACCTTCCGGCACGTGCGTGACAGCACCCTGTTCTCCGCCGCCGGGCAGGAGCGGCCCGCCGACGACCCTTCCGGGCGCGTCGAGGCGTACCTGGCCGGGCTGGTCGCCGGCCACCTCGGCGTCGAGTCGACGAGTCTGGACCGCGCGGCGAACTTCATGGAGCTGGGCGTGCAGTCCGGCGAGCTGATCGACCTGACCCGGCGGATCGAGGACGATCTCGGGCTGGAGTTGTATCCGACGTTGTTCTTCGAGCATCAGAGTCTGGCGGAGTTGGCGGCGTATTTCGTTGCCGAGCACGCGTCGGCGGTGGCCGCTCACGCGCCGGTGGCGGTTTCGGTGGAGCCGGCGCCGGTCGAGGCCGGGCCGTTGGCGGCGGGCCCGGTGTGGGTGGGGGAGTCGTCGGTACGGCCCGGTGGTGGTGGGTTGTCGGGTGCGGTGGCTGTGGTGGGGATGGCGGGGCGGTTTGCGGGGGCGTCGGATGTGTCGGCGTTGTGGGGGAATTTGGTGTCGGGTGTGGATGTGGTGGGGGAGGTGCCGTCGGGGCGGTGGGATTGGCGGTTGTGGTTTGACGGGGATCGGTCGGTGGCGGATCGGTCGTATGGGCGGTGGGGGAGTTTTCTGTCGGGTGTTGATCGGTTTGATGCGGAGTTTTTTGGTGTGTCGCCGCGGGAGGCGGTGTGGCTGGATCCGCAGGTGCGGTTGTTGTTGGAGGTGGCGTATGAGGCGTTCGAGGATGCGGGGTGTGCGGCGCGGATCCGGGGCACCCGCACCGGCGTCTACCTCGGGGTGTCGTTCCACGAGTACTGGGACGAGATCGTCCGGGCCCGCGTACCGATCCAGGACTACCAGGCCGTCACCGCCGTGCCGTCGGCACTGGCCGGACGGCTCTCCTACGTCTTCGACCTCCAGGGTCCGAGCATCCCGGTGGACAACGCGTGCGCGTCGTCGCTGACGGCGTTGCACCTGGCCGTGCGGGCGCTGCGCTCGGGTGAGTGCGACACGGCAGTGGTCGCCGGGGCCAACCTGCTGCTGAGCCCCCTGCACTACGTGTACACCGCGAAGGCGCAGGCGCTGTCGCCGACCGGGCGCTGCCGGCCGTTCGACGCGGGCGCGGACGGCTACGTCCCGGGTGAGGGCGTCGCCGTGCTGGTGTTGCGCCCCCTGGAGAAGGCGTTGGCCGACGGCGACCGGGTGCTGGCTGTCGTACGAGGCTCGGCGACAAACCACGTGGGTCGCTCGAACAGCCCGACCGCTCCCCGGCCCGAATTGCAGGCGCAGGTGTTGCGGCAGGCGTGGGCGGACGCCGGGGTGTCACCCGGCGAACTCGGTCTTCTGGAGGCGCACGGGACCGGCACGTTGTTGGGCGACCCGATCGAGGTGCGCGCGCTGCGGACGGCGTTCGGCGACGAGGGCCGGCCGGGTAGTTGCGTCCTCGGGTCGGTGAAGGCGAACCTCGGGCACCTGGAGGCGGCGGCCGGCATCGCCGGGGTGATGCGGGCCATTCTGGCGCTGCGCCACGAGGCGATCCCGGCGATGGCCGGCTGGAACGAGCTGAACCCGTTCCTCGACCTGGACGGCTCGCCGTTCGTCATCAACAACGAGACAGTGTCGTGGCCGGCCACCGACGGGGTGGTACGCCGCGCGGGCATCAGCTCGTTCGGTATGTCGGGCAGCAACACGCACGTGGTGGTCGAGGAGGCCCCACGGACGACCGCGCCGGAGCGACCCGGCGGCGGGCAGTTGCTGGTGGTGTCGGCGCGTACCCCCGAACGGCTGGCAGCGCACTGCGGACGGCTGGCGGAGGCGCTGCGCGAGAATCGGCCGCACCTGGCCGATGTGGCCTGGACGTTGCAGACCGGCCGGGAGGCGTTCGAGCACCGGGCCGCGATCTGGGCCGAGACCCTCGACGAGGCCATCGACGCCCTCGGCGAGCCGCACTGGACCGGCAGGGTTCCGACCGGACCGAGACCGACGCGGGTGGCGACGCGTCCGGGCGCCGACCGGCAGACGTGGGAGCAGTGGGCGCAGGCGTGGACGGCCGGGGCCGACGCCGACTGGACGGCGGCGTGGCCCGCTGCCCACCCACAGTTGGCCGAGTTGCCCGCCTACCCGTTCAGCCCGGACCACTACTGGATCCCGGACGGGTACACGCACACCCCGCCGTCCGGCACCCAGCCCTTCACCGTCCGGCTAGGCCCGGACGACGCGGTGTTGGCCGACCACGTCGTGCAGGGCGTACCCGTGCTGCCCGGCGCCGCGCAGCTGGAATTCGCCCGCGCGGCGGGTGCCGAGTCCCGACCGGTCGCCGCGCTCGCCGACGTGGTGTGGCTCCGACCGGCCGCCGGCGCGCGGCAGCGGATCACTGTGGAGCTCACCGCCGGCCCGGACAGCGCCGGCTTCGTGGTCGGCGACGGCGACGGCACGAAGTTCAGCCAGGGCCGGGTGCTGTTCGGCGACCTGCCGGACACCGCGCCGGTGGATGTGGCCGCCGTCCTCGCCCGCTGCGACCGGCAGCGGGACGGCGCGTCCGCGTACCGCGCGTTCGAGGAGGCGGGCCTGTGGTACGGGCCCGGGTACCGGGCCGTCGAGCGTCTGCACAGCGGCGCCACCGAGGCGGTCGCCGAGCTGCGCCTCCCGCCCGACGCGGTCGATGGCCGGTGGGTGCTGCATCCCGGTCTGCTCGACGCCGCCTTCCAGTCCATCGTCGGCCTGCTCCCCGAGACCACGCCGGGCGGCGACGCGCCCCTCTACGTGCCCTTCGCGGTCCGGCGAGTCGAGGTGTTCGCCCCGCTGCCGGCGCACTGTTTCGCGGTGGCCGTCTGGTCCGACGGTCGGGGTCCGGACGACGGCACTGCCGCCTTCGACATCACTGTCGTCGACCAGGCCGGTCGCCCGCTGGTCGTGGTGCGCGGCTTGACGCTGCGCAGCCTGAAGCCGTCCAGCGGTGCGATATCGCCGGCGGTGCCGGGCACGGCCGTCCCGCCGACCGTTCGCTTCGTGCAGGAGTGGACGACCGCGCCGCCGACGGGGCATCGCCCGGTCGGGCACGTGGTGGTGGTGTCCGACCAGGCCGTCCCGGCGGATCTGCCCGGCTGGGACGCGACAGGCATCACGCGGGTGGCGACCGGCGCGGCCTTCGCCGAGCTGCCCGGCGGTGAGTTCCGGGTCGGCGACGACCCCGGCGACATGGCACGGCTCTGGGAACGGCTCACCGCCCGGGGCACACCAGACACCATCGTGTACGCGTGGGAGGTGACCGGCGCCGACGGTGACTCCGCCGACGAGCAGCGGGCCCAGGCCGTACTCGCGCTGGTGAAGGCCGTGGCGCGGACGACTGTGGACGCGCCGGTACGCATCGTGGTGGCGCATCAGGGAACGGCCGCCGGGGCGGCCCTCTGCGGTTTCGCCAGGTCGGTCGGCATGGAGTGCGGTTGGTTGCGCCTGCGGGTCGTGGACGTGGGGGACCTGCGTGGGCAGCCGCTCGCCTCGGCGTTGTGGTCGGAGATCAGCGGCGACGACGCGGCCGTCGAGGTGCGCGCGGACGGCGTCGTACGGGAGGTCGTGAGCTACCGGCGGGCCCCCGCGCTGACCGGCACGGGGTCGATCGTGCCGGGTGACGTGTACGTGGTGTCGGGAGGGCTCGGCGCCCTGGGCCGGCTCGCGGTGGAGTTCCTGGTCGGGCAGTTCGGCGCGCGGGTGGGGGTGCTGGGCCGCTCGGCCCCGGACGCGTCGGCGTCGCGGTGGCTGGCGGGTCTCGGCAAGGCGGTGACGTTCGTGCGAGCTGACGTGTCGGTGCGTTCCGACGTGTTCGCCGCGGTGGCCGAGGTACGGGAGCGCTTCGGCCGGGTGGACGGTGTCGTGCACGCCGCCGGGGTGATTCGGGACGGGTGGGTGCGGGACAAGTCCGGGGCCGACTTCCGGTCGGTGGTTGCCCCGAAGGTGTCCGGTGCGGTGTGGCTGGACGAGGCCACCGCCGCCGACGACTTGAAGGTCTTCGTCGGTTTCTCGTCGGTGGCGGGACTGGTGGGCAACCCTGGTCAGTGCGACTACGCGTACGCGAACCGGTTCCTCGACGAGTTCCTGCGGCGGCGGGCCGGGCGCAGCGTGTCGGTGGTGTGGCCGTACTGGGCGGACGGCGGCATGCGGATCGACGAGAGCGCCCAGCGGGCCATGGAACGGGCCACGGGCCTGGTCCCGCTGCCCACGGCGACCGGCCTGGACATTCTGCGTCGTGCGCTGACCGGCGACGAACCACATGTGATCGAGCTGTGCGGCGACCCCGACCGGCTGAGCCGCTGGCTGAACGACGGCCCGGCGCCGGAGGTGGCACCGGCCGTCGCCGGAGACGTCGCGGCCGAGGTGCTCGCCTCGGTGCGCCGGGACGTGGCCCGTGCCGCCGCCGCGGTGCTCGGTATGCGGGCCGGCGACCTGGAGATCGAGGCGGACCTCAGCGACTTCGGCTTCGACTCGGTGTCCTTCACCGAGCTGGCCACCGCCCTGAACGACAAGCTCGGTCTGAACCTGCTGCCGTCGGTGTTCTTCGAGCACCCGACGTTGGCGGCGCTCGCCGAGATGATCGTGGCGAGCGAGACCGAGCGGCTTGCCGCCCACTACGGCCACGGCGCGATGCCGGACGCCGGTCGCGTGCCCGAGGCCGGTCGCGTGCCCGAGGCCGCCCACGTGGTGGTCCCGGCGAAGACGACCCCGCGCGTGACGGTGGCCGAGCACCTACCGTCGGTGCCGGTGGCGGCACCCGCGCCCGTCGACGCGGACGCTGTCGCGATCGTGGGCCTGGCCGGGGCGTTCCCCGGCTCGGGCGACGCGGAGGGCTTCTTCGCGGACCTGACCGCCGGCCGGGACCTGGTCGGCGAGGTCCCGACGAACCGGTGGGACTGGCGGCGCTGGGAGGCGGACCCGGCCGGCGGCGGCCTGCGCTGGGGGTCCTTCCTATCCGACGTGGACCGCTTCGACCCGCGCTTCTTCGGCATCTCGGCGGCCGAGGCCAACGTGATGGACCCGCAGCAGCGGGTGTTCCTGGAGACCGTCTGGCGGACCATCGAAGATGCTGGTTACCGGGCCTCCGACCTGGCCGGCACCGACACCGGCCTGTTCGTCGGCGTCAGCGGCATGGACTACGCCGACCTGCTCAGGAGCGCGGCCGGGGACATCCAGGCACACAGCTCGACCGGGATGGCGCACGCCATGCTCGCGAACCGGGTGTCGTTCCTGTTGGACCTGCACGGACCGAGCGAGCCGGTGGACACGGCCTGTTCGGCGTCGTTGGTGGCGGTGCACCGTGCGGTGAGCAGCATCCAGCGGGGTGAGTGCAGCGCTGCCATCGCCGGCGGCGTCAACGTGATCCTGAGCCCGCTGACCACCCTGTCCTTCGGCCGCGCCGGCATGTTGGCGTCCGATGGTCGGTGCAAGGTGTTCGACGCCGCGGCGGATGGTTATGTGCGGGGTGAGGGTTGTGGGGCGGTGTTGCTCAAGCCGTTGTCCCGGGCGGTCGCTGATGGTGATCACGTGTATGCGGTGATTCGGGGTAGTGCGATCAATCATGGTGGTCGTGCGGCGTCGTTGACGGCTCCGAACACGACGGCGCAGGCCCGGTTGATCGTGAAGGCGTGGCGGCAGGCTGGTCTGGATCCGGCGACGTGCACTTTTCTGGAGACGCACGGCACGGGCACGGCGTTGGGTGATCCGATCGAGACAACGGCGCTGACTCAGGCGTTCGCGACGTTGTATGAGCAGTGGGGGCATGC
Organism: Micromonospora sp. DT201; assembly: GCF_049841575.1. Lineage (NCBI taxonomy): Bacteria > Bacillati > Actinomycetota > Actinomycetes > Micromonosporales > Micromonosporaceae > Micromonospora > Micromonospora sp. DT201. The sequence continues at coordinate 61,975 of NZ_JBNCKP010000007.1, forward strand.
CGCGCCGGCGAGCGCGCACTGTGCTCTGGGGTCGGTGAAGAGCAACGTGGGGCATTTGGAGACCGCGGCGGGGATGGCCGGGTTGACCAAGGTCCTGCTCGGGATGCGTCATGGGGTCCTGCCGGGCAATCTGCACCTGAACACCCTGAACCCGTACATCCGGTTGGACGGCACCCCGTTCAGCGTCCTGGACCGCACCCGGGAGTGGGTCACGGGTGGGGGGCCGCGTCGGGCGGGTATCTCCGGCTTCGGTTACGGCGGTGTCAACGCCCACCTCGTGGTGGAGGAACACCAGCCCCCACCGGCCACCGTCGCGACCACCACCCCGCAGGTCATCACCCTGTCCGCCAAGAACCCCGACCGCCTCACCGAGCAGGCCGAGCGGCTGCTCGCCTTCATCGGTGGCGAGCCGGTCAGCGGGCACGACGTGCTGCCCGCGACGCCGGTCCTCGACGAGGTCCGCGCGCTCGCCGCCGAGGTGACCGGCGTGTCCGCCGACGACCTGGGCCCCGACGAGAACCTGTCCGAGTACGGCGTCGACCTGGTCACCCTCGCGCGCCTGACCGGGCGGCTCAACCAGCGCTACGGCACGACGCTGACCCCGGCCGACAGCAGCATCACCGACCTCGCGAACCGGGTGCTCGGCGGCAGCACCGAGCACGCCGCGCCGCCGCCCGTCCCGGTCAACGTGGACCTGGGTCGGCTCGCCTACACGCTTCAGGTGGGCCGTGAGGCGATGACCGACCGCCTCGCCGTGATCGCCTCGAACGTGTCCGACCTGCGCGGAAAGCTCACCGCGTTCCTTGCCGGCGAGGACGCCGACGGCGTACGCGTCGGCGGCGCCCAGCACACCGGGCGGGTGCTCGCCTCGATGCTGGACGGCCCCGAGGGGGAGCGGTTCCTCCGGGACCTCGCCACCGCCGGCCGTCTGCCGAAGTTGGCCGACATGTGGGTGGCCGGCGCGGGAATCGACTGGCGTCAGCTGCATCCGTCCCCGCCGATCCGGATGTCGTTGCCCACCTACCCGTTCGAGCGCCGCCGCTGCTGGGTCGACGCCCGGTCCGAGCCCGCCGTGCAGGAGGTGGAGCCCGTCGAGGACACCGCGGCGTACCTGGTGCAGGTCTTCGCCGCCGCCCTCGGCTGGCGGCCGGAGGAGATCGACCTCGACACCGGCTTCGACGAGTACGGTCTCGACTCGCTGCTGGCCCGCGAACTCACCGTCCGGCTCCGGGAACGGTTCCCGCAGCTGTCCGCCACTGTGATGTTCGCCGAGCGGAACCTGCGTGGCCTGGCCCGGCACCTCTCCGAGCAGGACGCCCCGGTGTCGGCCATCGCACGCGCTGCCACGGCGGAGCCGATCGCGGTCATCGGGGTCAGTGGCCGCTACCCCGGCTCACCCGACCTGGACACCTACTGGGACAACCTGGCCGGCGGCCGGGACTGCGTCACCGAGATCCCCGCCGACCGCTGGGACCACCGTCGCTTCGCCGCTCTGGCCGACGGCAAGCCGTACTGCCGGTGGGGCGGCTTCCTGGACGACGTGGACGCGTTCGACCCGCAACTGTTCGCGATCTCGCCGCTGGAGGCCCGCTACCTGGACCCGCAGGAACGGCTGTTCATCCAGGCGGTGTGGGAGTGCTTCGAGGACGCCGGCTACCCGCGCAGCCGGCGTGGGGGAGGCGCCGGCACGGGAGCGCCGATCGGGGTGTTCGCGGGGGCGACCTACAACAACTACCAGTTGTACGCGGCCGAGTCGGGCCAGGAGTGGACGCCTGTCAACTCGCAGTCGTTCGGCATCGCCAACCGGGTGTCGTACCTGTTCGACCTCGGCGGCCCCAGCATGGTCCTGGACACCGCCTGCTCCTCCTCGCTGTACGCGGTGCACCTGGCGGTGGAGAGCATCCGCCGCGGCGAGTGCGCGGCCGCGATCGCCGGCGGGGTCAACCTGTCGCTGCATCCCAGCAAGTACGTGACGCTGACCGAGGGAGGGTTCACCGCCGGCGACGGCCGCTGCCACTCGTTCGGTGCTGGCGGCGACGGCTACGTGCCGGCCGAGGGGGTGGGCGCGGTGCTACTCAAGCCACTGTCGGCGGCGCTGGCCGACGGTGACCGGGTCGACGCCGTGATCCTCGGCTCGGCGGTCAACCACGACGGGCGTACGTTCGGCTTCAGCGTGCCGAACCCGAAGGCGCAGGCTGCCCTCGTCCGGTCCGCCCTGAACCGGGCCGGGGTCCCCGCCGACACGATCAGCTATGTCGAGGCGCACGGCACCGGCACCAGCCTCGGTGACCCGATCGAGGTGCAGGGGCTGACCGAGGCGTTCGGGGCCGGCCGCACCGGGTACTGCGCGATCGGCTCGGCCAAGTCCGTCATCGGCCACGCCGAGGCAGCCGCCGGTATCGCCGCGCTGACCAAGGTGATCCTCCAGATGCGGCACGGCACCCTGGCTCCCGCGCCGACACACTCGGACCGGGTCAACCCCGAGATCGACTTCTCCGCGACGCCGTTCGTCCTGCAACACGCACGGGCACCGTGGGAGCGTCCGGTGGTGGACGGGAGCCCGGTGCCCCGCCGCGCCGGGATCAGCTCGTTCGGGGTGGGCGGCGTCAACGTGCACCTCGTCGTCGAGGAGCCACCGCTGCCTCCGGAACGGCCCGCCGACGAACCACGGCCGGAACTGGTGTGCCTGTCCGCGCGGACCGAGGCGAGCCTGCGCGAGTACGCCGGCGTGCTCGCCGCGCACCTTCGCACGGCCACGCCCCGGCTGTCCGACGTCGCGTACACGCTGCGGACCGGCCGCGAGGAGCTGGCCCACCGGGCCGCGTTCGTGGCAGCGGACCTCGACAGCGCCGCGCGGATGCTGGACGCGCTGAGCACCGGTGGCGGCGTTCCCGGCCTTGCCCGTGGTCAGGTGGGCCGCGACGCACCCGGCGTCGGGGCGTCCGAGGCGGAGGCGTGGGTGGCAGGTGCCGAGGTGCACCGGGAGCAGCGCCCCGCACGCCCGATTCCGTTGCCCACCTACCGGTTCGCCCGTGAGCGGTACTGGATCGTGGACCGACAGCCGTCGGCACCGGATCCCGCGCCCGTCGCCGGCCGGCTGGAGGATCGCCTGCAAGACATGGTGGGCGCGCTGCTCGGGTTCGACCCCGGTGCCCCGCCCGACGTGCGAACCGGCTTCTTCGACCTGGGCATGGACTCGGTGCTGGCCACCCGGCTGACCAACCGGCTGGAGGAGGAGTTGGGCGTCGAGCTCTACCCGAGCGTCCTGTTCGACCACCCCACGGTTACCGAACTGGCCGCGTACCTCGCCACCGTGCTGCCGGACGACCCGCCCGTGGTGGAGGAGGGCGTCGAGACGGTGCGCTACCGCGTCGGGTGGGAGCCGGGTGAGCACCTGCCCGACGTCACCGTCGCCGACCGGCTGTTGCTGTTCGACGTCGACGCCACGGTTCACGCCGCCGCGCCGGCCGGGTCGGTGCTGGTCCTCCCCGGCGCCGGCTTCGCCCGCTTGGGCGACGACCGGTACGAGGTACGTCCCGACTCCGCCGCCGACCACGAGCAGCTGGTGACCGAGCTGCGCGGGTCGGCGGCCGGACTGCCCACCCGTGTGGTCCACCTCTGGTCCCGTGCCGCGGAGCCGGAGACCGGGCTGCGCGACGGCCCGCTGGCGGTCCTGACCTTCGTCCGCGCGGTGCTGCGCGCGGCGCCGGACGCCGAACTGCGGCTGCTGCACGTCTACCCGTACGACCCGGACCGGCCCGACCCGGCTGCCGAGTCCACAGGTGGCCTGGCCCGCAGCATCGGGCACGAGAGTCCGCGTCTGCGGTGCGCCTCGGTCGGCATGCCGGTGGGATTGCCCGGTGAGCTGCTCGCCCGCTGCGGCGCGGAATTCACAGTCACCGACCACGACGAGCGGGAGGCGCGGTATTCCGGCGGTCGGCGCTGGATCCGGCGGCTGCGCGAGTTGGCCCCCGCGCCGACGGCCGTGCCCCCAGTACGCCGCGACGGTGTCTATCTGATCAGCGGCGGCGGGGGCGGTCTGGGCCTGATCTTCGCCCGGCATCTCTGCACCACGTACCGGGCCACGGTCGTGCTGATGTCGCGTTCTCCGCTCGACGCAGCTCGCCGCGCCGAGCTGGCCGACCTGGGCGACCGCGTGTGTCACCTGCAAGGCGACGTGACCGATGCCGGTGACGTCGAGCGGGTTGTGGCCGAGGTACGCCGCCGCTTCGGCCGCCTCGACGGCGTCCTGCACGCCGCCGGTGCGCTGCGCGACAGCCTGCTGGTCAACAAGACCGACGAGGAGGTCCGCGAGGTGCTCGGCCCGAAGGTGTCCGGTGCGCTGCACCTCGACCGGGCCACCGCCGCCGACGACCTGGACTTCTTCGTGGTGTTCTCGTCGCTGGCCGCGCTCGCGGGCAACGCGGGGCAGGCCGACTACGCGATCGCCAACCGGTTCCTCAACGCCTTCGCCGGTGCCCGGGAGCAGGAGCGCCGGGCCGGCCAGCGACGCGGACGCTCGGTGGCGGTGGTCTGGCCGTTCTGGCGGGCCGGCGGCATGGGTGTGGACGAGGAGACCGCACGGCTCGTCCGCCGCCGCCTCGGCCTCGCCCAACTCGACACCGCCGCCGGCCTCGCCGCCTTCGACGCGGTGCTGGCCGCCGGGCACACCGAGGTCGGCGTGTTGCAGGCCGAACGGAGCAAGTTCGAGCGGCTGCTGCCCGTGCTGCCGGCCGACGAGGCCGACGACGAGGTGGCGGCCGACATCGCGGCGATGCCGCTGACCGCCGTGGCCGACGAACTGGAGCGGTTGCTGGGCGAGCTGACCGGAGGGGATCCCATCGATGTCTCATGACCTGCTGCTGCGGCGCTCGCTGCACGCGATCCGGGAGCTGCGCCGCGAGCTGGACCGACGCGGATCATCGGACGACCGGGCCGCCGGGCCGATCGCGGTCACCGGGATGGGCTGCCGCTTCCCCGGCGGCGCGGACAGCCCGGAGGCGTTCTGGCGGCTGCTGGCCGACGGACGCGACGCGGTCGTGCCGGTGCCGGCCGGCCGGTGGGGCGGCGGCAGCTACGTCGACCCGGATCCGGACGCACCCGGCGCCACCTACACCGACCGGGGCGGCTTCCTCCGGGAGGACATCCTGGAGTTCGATGCCGAGCTGTTCGGCGTCCCGGCCGGCGAGGCCGCCGAGATGGACCCGCAGCAACGCCTGCTGCTGGAGGTGAGCTGGGCGGCGCTGGAGTCGGCCGGGATTGTCGCCGGCGGCCCGGGCGGCGACCGCACCGGGGTGTTCGTCGGGATCTCCGGGTCCGAGTACGCCATGCTGCCGCGCCCGGCCGCCGGGATCGGGCCGTACACGGCCACCGGGGCCACGGTCAGCATCGCCGCCGGCCGCATCGCGCACGCGCTGAGCCTGCGCGGCCCCGCCCTCGCGGTGGACACGGCGTGCTCGTCGTCGCTGGTGGCGGTGCACCTGGCGGTCGAGAGCCTGCGCCGGGGCGAGTGCGACAGCGCCCTCGCCGGTGGGGTCAACGCCCTCATGTCGCCGGGCAACTTCATCGTGCTGAGCAAGATGCGCGCGCTGGCCCGCGACGGCCGGTGCAAGACGTTCGACGCGGCGGCCGACGGCTACGTTCGCGGCGAGGGCTGCGGGATGGTCGTCCTGCGGCGGCTGGCCGACGCGCAGCGCGACGGCGACCCGGTGCTGGCCGTCATCCACGGCAGCGCGGTCAACCAGGACGGGCGCAGCAGCGGGCTCACCGTGCCCAACGGCTCGGCGCAGCGTACGGTGGTGCAGCAGGCGGTACGGCAGGCCGGGGTGGCGCCGGACGAGGTCGGGTACCTGGAGGCGCACGGCACCGGCACCGCGCTCGGCGATCCGATCGAGATGCACGCGCTCACCGAGGCGCTCGGCCCCGGCCGTACGCCCGACCGACCCCTGTGGATCGGCGCGGTGAAGCCGGCGATCGGGCACCTGGAGGCGGCGGCCGGCATCGCCGGTCTGATCAAGACCGTGCTGGTGCTCCAGCACGGCGAGATACCGCCCAACCTGCACTTCAACCGGATCAACCCGCGCCTGTCACCGGAGAAGATCCCGGCGCGGTTCCCGGCGGCGCTGACGCCCTGGGACACCACCGGCGACCGCCGGGTGGCCGGTGTCAGTTCCTTCGGCTTCAGCGGCACCAACGCCCACGTCGTGCTCGCCGAGGCGCCGCCGCCGTCGGCGCCGAGGCATGGCGGGGGCCCGTACACCGCGGTCGTGTCCGCGCGTACACCGGCTTTGTTGCGGCGGCACGCCGCGGAGCTGGCCGCGCACCTGGAGGGCCGGTCCGGCCTCGCGCTCGCCGACGTGTGCCACACCCTCGCCGCCCGGCGGACGGTCTTTCCGCACCGCGCCACCGCGGTCGTGTCGAACCACGACGACCTCGTGGTGTGGCTGCGCGGCGTGGCGGCCGGAGCGCCGTACCAGGCGGACGGCGACCCGCAGAACGCGCCGGGACGTGCCGTACCGCTCCCGGTGCGACAGTTCCAGCGGGTCCGGCACGGCTGGCCGACAACGCCGTCCGCAGCGACGCCGTCGGCGGTGTCACCGCTGCCCGGCCGCCGGGTGTCGTCGCCGCTGCCCATCGCACAGTACGAGGCGCGGGTCGGCCCGGGCACGCTGCCGGAGCTGCGGGACAACAACGGCGTGCTGCACATCGGCTACTACCACGCGATGGTCGCCGCCGCGGTGCGTGACCTCTCCGGCTCCCGCAGCTACCTGCTGCGTGGCCTGGAGTTCGTCGAGGCCCTGCACTTTCCCGACGAGTCCGAGCGGGACGTGCAGGTGGTCGTGGAGCCCGCCGCCGACGGTGCGGAACGGTCGTGCGCCGTGCACAGCCGGCCGGCCGGCGACGGCGAGTGGAGCACACACCTGCGGGCGACGCTCTTCCCGGAGCCAACCACCACCCGCATGCTGACCACACCGGCCGACCGTGCCGGCCTGGCGCAACGCTGCCCACGCCCGATGTCCGCCGACGACTTCCACGCCGACCTGCGCTCACGGGGATTCACGATGGGCCCCGCGGTGACCTGGGTCGACCGGATCAGCGTGGGTGACGGCGAGGCGCTGGCCCGGTTCCGGCCCGCCGCAGCGGACGAGAACGCCTGCGGGTTGGCCGTGCACCCCGGCGTGCTGGACGCCGCCGTGCAACTCTTCGCCGCCGCCGGACACGCGGAGCTGGGCGGCGACGCGTTCATCACCCGTCGCGTCGCCGAACTGCTCGTGGTGGACCGGCCGGCCACCGGGCCGCTGTGGGCCCACGCCGTCGTACGGGAGGGCCTGCGCGGCGACATCCTCGTCTTCGCCGACTCCGGCGAACTCGTGGCGCGGGCCACCGGTGTGCAGATCACCCGTATCGACAACCAGCGACGTGTGGAGCTGGTGCGGCAGGCGGCCACCCACACGCACACCGGCACCGCCGGCGAGGACGTCGTCGGCTACCTGACCGCCGCCGTCCGCGGCCTGCTCGCCGGGGAGACCCCCGCAGTGGACCGGCCGCTGGCCGAGTACGGCATGGACTCCCTCGCCGTGCTCGAACTGCGCCGCCGCATCACGGCCGACCTGGGTCACGACATCCCGGTCGAGTACCTGCTCCAGGGCCCGTCGATCCGGGAGCTGGCCGCCCTGCTGACCGGCACCGGCGACGGCGGCGAGCCCGGTGCCGCGTACGGCCGGGACTACGACCTGAGCCCCGAGTCGTGGCTCGCCCACGGCAGCGACCGGGCCGGCGCGGACGTCCGGCTGTTCTGCGTGCCGTACGGCGTCAAGGGCGCATCGCTCTACGCCCGCTGGGCGAAACGGCTGCCCGAGCACATCGACGTCTGCCCCATCCAGTTCCCCGGCAAGGAACAGCGGATCTCCGAACGCCCCATCGCCGACCTCACCGAGGCCGTCGACGCCCTCGAACAGGTGCTCACCACCCGGCTCGACCGGCCCGTCGCCCTGTACGGGCACAGCGTCGGCGCGCTCGTCGCGTACCGGGTCGCCCGGCGCCTGAGCGGGACCGGCCGGGTCAGCCACCTGTTCGTCGGCGCGTACACCGCCCCCACCGAGCAGCCGAACCCGGTGTACCGCCGGGTGATGGACACCTTCAAGGTGTTCGGCTTCGACGACGTGCCGGCGTTGGAGGAGTTGGCCGGCGCGTCCCCGGAGGACCACCAGCGGTACGAGGCGTTCATCCGCAAGGAGTTCGGCATCGACGTCGACGCGGAGGTGCGCGCCGCAGTGAAACCGGTGGGGTTGGCCGACTTCCGGCTCGTGCACACCTACCGGCACGACCCGGACGAGCCGCCGCTGACCATCCCGGTGACAGCCTTCCACGGCGACCGGGACACCTTCGTCACCGAGGAGGAGATGCGGGCCTGGGGCAAGCTGACCACCGGCCCGTTCACTCTCGAGGTGGTGCCCGGCGACCACTTCTTCCTGCACGGCGACCAGGCCGAGGATCAGGTGGTCACGACCATCGCGCGGGAGCTGGGCCGGTGAGGTCCACGCCCAGCGCCGCCAGGACCCCACGGGCGGTGGCGGCCGCGACGGCCTCGCGGTGATCGTGCAGGAAGAAATGGCCGCCGTCGAACATGTGTCGCCGCAGCGGTCGGGTGGTCACCTCCTGCCAACCGGTCAGCTCCGGCTCGGTCGCGTCCGGGTCGCGCCGCCCGCCGAACACCTCGACCGGGCAGTCCAGTGGGTCGCCCGGTCGGTGCGTGTAGCCGTCCATCGCCGCGATGTCCGCGCGCAGGATCCGTGCGTAGTGCGCCAGCAGGTCCGCGTCGGCGGCCACCTCGGCGGGGATGCCGCCGTACCGGCCGTTGAGGACCATGGCGAGCTCGAAGTCGGGCAGCTCCAGCAACGCGTCCGGGCGGCGCCGGAACTGCGGTGCCCGCCGGGCCGCGACACCGAGCCAGACGGGAGGGGCACCGGTGCGCCGCCGCCACTCGACGGCGGCCACGTACGCCACCAGGCCGCCCATGCTGTGGCCGAACAGTGCGAGGGGCGCCGGCCCGAGTGGCGCCAGCTCGTCCAGCGCGCCGGCTGCGAGATCCTCAAGGTCGGAGCAGAGCGGCTCGTCGCTGCGGTTGTCGCGCCCCGGCGGTCGCATGACGCACACCTCGGCCCGCGGATCGAACACCGTCGACCACGACCGGAACACCCCCGCCCCGGCACCGGCGTTGGGAAACATGACCAGCCGGAACAACGGGTCCGGCTGGGGGTTCAGACGCAGGAACCATCGGCTTGGCCGCATCGGGGTCACCCGCCGCAGCGTAGCATCCACCACCGTGCATGAACCGAAGTGAGGAGCGATCATGGCCGAGAGCCTGATGTCCGTCGTCTGGGATCTCCGCCGGGTCCGCCGCGGCGGACCGGAACTCGTCGCCGAACGACAGCGCACCCGCCTCGCCGACCTGCTGGCGCGGGCCCGGGCGGACTCGCCGTACTACCGGGAGCTGTATCGCGACCTGCCCGAGCGCATCGAGGACGTGACGTCGCTGCCGGTCACCACCAAGGCCGAACTGATGAGCCGGTACGACGACTGGGTCACCGACCGCGCCGTGTCGCTGGACGAGGTGCGCGCCTTCGTCGCCGACACCGACCGGATCGGCACCCTCTACCGGGACCGCTACCAGGTGGTCACCACGTCGGGCACCAGCGGCCACCGTGGCGTCTTCGTCCAGGACGACCGGACGTACGCCGTGCTGTCGGGGATCACCGTGGCGCGGGCCAGCGGCTCCTGGCTCGCCGGGCGCGACTACCTGTCGATGCTGCGGCGGGGCAACAAGGTGGCCGCGATCTGGGCGGTCGGCGGGCACTTCGCCGGCTACTCCACCGCCCAGCGCCTGATCCGGGAACGCCCGATCCGCAAGCGCAGCATTCGCATCTTCTCCGTGCACACCCCACTGGACGAGCTGGTGCGCGGCGTCGGCGCCTTCAACCCGACCATCCTCAACGGGTACGCCAGCGCCATCTCGCTGCTGGCCCGCGAGCAGCGCGCCGGCCGGCTCGGCCTCCGCCCGGTCCTGGTGATCACCTCGGCGGAGAGCCTGCCGCCGGAGGAACGCGCCCGCATCCGGGAGACCTTCTCGGCCAAGGTCCGCGACCAGTACGCCTGCTCGGAGTTCATGGGGCTGGCGCACGGCTGCGAGCACGACTGGCTGCACGTCAACGCCGACTGGGCGATCCTGGAGCCGGTCGACGAGGAGTTCCGCCAGGTGCCGGCCGGGCAGCCGTCGCACACGGTGCTGCTCACCAACCTGGCCAACCGGGTGCAACCGATCATCCGCTACGACCTCGGCGACAGCGTCACGATGGGGCCGGACCCGTGCCCGTGCGGCAATCCGCTGCCGGCGGTTCGGGTGCAGGGCCGCACGTCCGAGGTGATCTCCTTTCCCGCCCCGGACGGCCGGACGGTCGATCTGCCACCCCTCGCGCTCGGCACCCTCGTCGACAGCACCGCGGGGGTTCGCATGTTCCAGATCGTGCAGACCGACCCACGGCGCCTCGCGGTGCGGCTGATCATTCAGGACGACGTTGATGCCGACCAGGTCTGGGCGCAGGTTCAGCGAGCGCTGCGAGGTCTGCTCGACAGCCACGGCCTCACCGACGTGCGGGTCGAGCGCGACGTGGAGCCCCCACAGCGCACCGCGGGCGGCAAGTTCCGCACGGTGTTCTCCGCAGTGTCCCGCTGACGAGGCGAGGGGCCGGTGCGGCCGGGATGTTCCGGCCGCATCAGCCCCTCAGGGGGTTGCCGAAATCAGGCCTTGTTCCAGGCGGTGCAGGTCACACCCGCGGACGTCTGGGCGCAGGCGCGCAGCTTGGCATAGACCCCCCAGGCAACTCCCCCCGAGATCAGGAGGTCGACGTCCGAGGTGGCCGTCTTCGTCGTGGAGTTGGGGCCCGCCGCGCCGCCGTACGACTCCAACCACACCTTGTCGCCGGTCTGCGCCGGCGACAGGTAAGCGCGGTAGTCGTAAACGATGTCCAGCACCTGGACGAGCTTGCCGTCGGGGGTGGTGGCCTTCGGGTGGGGGTCGACCGCCGCGGCTGCGGGTGCGGCGCCCATGAACATTGCGCTGGCGCCGATCGCGGTCGCCAGGAGTGCGGCAGAACGCTTCCTCATGGTGTTCCTCTCCTCCGTTGTTCCTCGCCGGCGGGGGGCTCGGCGATGTGACGCCCTGATGACCGCCCTGCTGTGCTCGGTCGGTCAGCGGGCGTGACCAGCCGGTGCGGCTGGCGTATATGGGCCTGCGCTGTCGGCGTTACTGGCGGCCAAACGGGCTGTAGTACCCGGTGCAGGTCACCCCGCCCGCCGTCTGCGCACAGGCGCGGTGCGCGTAGAAGGCCGAACCGACCATCGTCGACTCGAGCCTTGTGCCATCGCTGGTGGCGGTGACCTTGCCCAGCTGCTCGGTAAAGTTCCTTCGCTCCGTCCACGCCGAGTCGCCAGCCGACACGGGCTGAACGAGGGCAAACATGCCCGAGACGAACTCGCGGATGGTGACCGTCTTGCCGTCCGGAGTGGTGGCGCTCGGGGTAGCGGCAGAGGCCGGAGCGGCCGCGCCGAGGAGTAGGGCGCCAGCGCCGAGTGTGGTCGCCACCGCCGCGGCGAGCCGCTTCTTCATGGTGTTCCCTTTCGCTTGGCGTCTCGCCGGCCGATCCGCCCGTGAATGGCGCGGGCCGTCCTCGGAACACGCCGAAAGTTCGAGGAGTGTTGGAGAACGCCACTTCCGGCAGAACCGGCGAGTGCGGTCGGGTTGACTCTCCCGGACCGGAATCTCACTCTCCAGAGTGAATCAAATACTCTTTGCATTAAGTGTGGGCTTGCGGCTAATGCCCGCGTCGCCGTGCCGGGCCGGGGGTGGTGTGCTCAGGCGCCGTCTCCGGTGCAGGTCACGGCCGTTCCCGTCTTCGCGCAGGCGCGAGAGACGCCCGAAGCTGCTGGGTGGAGCCCGGTCGCTCCAGCCACACCGAGTCGACGGCCGAAGCTGGCTTGAGTTCGCCCTGGTGCAGGCCAACGCCTAAGGAGTAGGAGACGACCTTGCCGTCCGGAGTGGTGACCGACGGTACGGCGGCCGCCGCCGGGGAGGACGCGCCCAGCAGCAGGGCGCCCGAACAGAGCGCGGTCGAGGTCACGAGCGCGGCGATGCGACGGATCTTCATTGTGCTTCCCTCCATCTTCCAGGGGGTTTGCCGAATTCGAGGGAGGTGGACCGGCCCCCGTTCGGGGACGGCAGCTACCGGGTGCGGGATCGCCTTGGCGGCGAGCCCGTGCGTGACGGCGAATTCGGTCTGCCGACCCTCGCAACATTCAAAGGAAGCGATCTATGGGAGATCGAGTATCTTGTTGCTTGGCTGGTGCCCTCGTCCACGATCGAATTTCCGGATGCGTCGTGGCGTGAGGCGCACGTACTGCCGGAAGATCCCAGGGCACCGCCACGCCCGCCGCGCCCCGAGCCCCACCGCCCGCGGCGTCGTGCCGGCGGGAGGCGCCGACAGCCGGTATGACAGTGGACCGTGAGCAAAGGGTGAATCATGGCGATAGACGTTCCCGCCGGCCCCGACCTTCCCAGCGTGCGTGAAGATCGGCACTGGCTCGGCCGTCCGGGCGCGGAGGCCCCCGGCCAGCGGATGTCCCGTCCGTCCACCGGCTCCGCCGAGGACACCGCCCTCGGTCTCGACCGGTGGCGGGATCTACCGCGGGCGCAGATGCCGCCATGGGCGGACACCGCAGAGGTGACCTCGGTGTGCCAGGTGCTTGATGACGCTCCGACGATCGTCGCCCCGTACGAGGTGGACCAGTTGCGGATGCGACTGGCCGAGGTGTGCGAGGGCCGGGCGTTCCTGTTGCAGGGCGGTGACTGCGCGGAGACCTTCGCCGACAACACCGAGAGCCACCTGCTCGGCAACGTCCGCACGTTGCTGCAGATGGCCGTCGTGCTGACCTACGGCGCATCCATGCCGGTGGTCAAGGTCGCGCGGGTGGCGGGCCAGTACACCAAGCCACGGTCGGCGCCGACGGACTCCTTCGGCCTGCCGGCGTACCGCGGTGACATGATCAACTCGTCGGACGCGGACGAGACGGCGCGGGTGGCGGATCCGCAGCGGATGATCCGCGCGTACGCGAACTCCGCCGCCGCGATGAACATGCTGCGCGCCTACCTCGCCGGAGGCCTGGCCGACCTGCACGGCCTGCACGACTGGAACAGGGATTTCGTGCGGGTGTCCCCGGCGGGGGAACGCTACGAGGCCATCGCCCGCGAGATCGACCGGGCCCTGGACTTCGTCCGCGCCTGCGGCATGACCGACAGTGAGGCCCTGCGCACCGTCAGCCTGTACTGCTCCCACGAAGCTCTCGCCCTGGAGTACGACCGGGCGCTCACCCGGGTCTGCGACGGTCGCGCCTACGGCTTGTCCGGGCACTTCCTGTGGGTGGGTGAGCGCACGCGGCAACTGGACCACGCGCACATCGATTTCATCTCCCGCATCGCCAACCCGATCGGCGTCAAGCTCGGCCCTGGCACGTCACCCGACTCCGCGATCGAGCTGTGCGAGAAGCTCAACCCCGACAACGTGCCCGGTCGGTTGACGTTGATCAGCCGGATGGGAAACGGCAGGCTGCGGGACGTGTTGCCGTCGATCGTGGAGAAGGTCCACGCGTCCGGGGCGAAGGTGGTGTGGCAGTGCGATCCGATGCACGGCAACACCCACGAGTCGTCCAACGGCTACAAGACCCGCCACTTCGACCGGATCGTGGACGAGGTGCTGGGATTCTTCGAGGTGCACCGTGGTCTGGGCACCCATCCGGGTGGGATCCACGTCGAGCTGACCGGCGAGGACGTCACCGAGTGTCTGGGTGGCGCGCAGGGCATCGCCGACCTTGACCTGCCCGGCCGCTACGAGACCGCCTGCGACCCGCGACTGAACACCCGGCAGAGCCTCGAGCTCGCTCTCCTCGTCGCGGAGATGCTGCGGGGCCGGCCCCGGCCGACTCGGTGACCTCGCTGAGCGGGTGCGCCGGTTGCTCGGGTCAGGAGGCGGGCGGGACCGCACTCGTGCGTTCGACCGGCCGCTCACAGTCCCTCGCGCGAACCCGTCCGTGGCGGCGACGAGCTCGCCCGTGGACCATCGGTCGATGATCCACGGGCGCTCGGTCATGTGGCGCGCAGGGTCCGGATATCCGGCCCTACCGGTGATGAATGTCAGGCCGCGCCGGCCAGGGCCTCGTTGTCGGACAGCACAACGAAGCAGGAAGGACCATCGAGGCCTGGGCTTGCTCATTCCCTTCGGATGAAGCAGCGAGGGAAGAGCGGCGCGCTGATCGTTGTGATGCTGTAGCCGGTCAGCTCGCGGAAGCCGCCCACCTTTGGAAAGGACGGGCTGTCGTACGGATCGGTGATGTTCTCGTTGCTGTACTCCTTCCCGATCGAAGCTCCGGCCGGTTTCAACAGGATAGCTTTCGCCCTGGTGGAACGGGCCCGTGAATAGCAGCTTGTTAACCGTGCTTGACTTGCTGGCCGGGTCTGATTGTCGGGCCCATGACAAGAGGGTCCGCTTCCGGCCTTCGGTCCGACGTTTACGCAATGCCAGATCGCGCCGGTCCGCTATGTGATCCGCCACATTCTGGCGTCGTCGGACCGTCGGCGATCATCATGTGGCGCGGACCCGGAAACCCGGATGTGCGACGACTGTGTTGTTCGACACGTGTTCGCTGTGACCGCTGCCCATCCGTCGCCATGGGGGCGGATCACGGGCGTGCGGGTGCCCGCTCGGACGGCCACGCCGTGCCCTCTGGGCAGGGCGTGAGGGCATACCGCCGCGCAGCGGTAGAGGTCGGCCGGCTTTGGCCAAAGCAACCGTAGAAAGATCCTCGCGGTTCGTTCGCCGGATGATCCGCAGCCACTTCTAAAACTTCAATACGCAGATTGATGAAACGCTTTCTTCTGCTAATTTCAGGTGCCGAGTGCCGTCTGTGCAAACCGTTTGCAAGGCGATCGATTCCGGTCGTCGTCGGCCGTCGCGCCCAGAGTTCGAGGAGATCAACGTGGCCAAACAACCTGTGACCGTACGGGTCGCGCGGTGGAGCACCGCCCACCCGTGGCTCGCGATTCTGTTGTGGGTCGCATTCGTGCTCGTCGCCCTCATCGGCGGCTCGGCCACCGGGCTGAAGACAGCCGGAGTGGCGGACACCGGGGCCGGTGACTCCGGGCGGGCCGCCGTGATCGTGGACGAGGCCGGTTTCGAGGACCCGGGCGTGGAGAACGTCCTGATCACCGCTCGCGCGGGCACGCTCGACCAGGCCGCGGCGAACGCTGCCGCGGCGAAGGTCATCCAGGTGATGCAGGGTCAGGCCGAGGTGGCCAAGGTCGACCAGCCGGTGCCCGCGCCTGACAACAGCGCGCTGCTGGTGTCGGTCACGATGAAGGGTGACCCGGAGACCGCGACCGAACGCATCGACCCGCTGCTCGCCCAGACCGACGCGGTCCAGAAGGAGTTCCCGGCTCTGCGCGTCGAGATGGTCGGCAACGCCACGCTGTCCAAGGCACTCAACGAGACGCTCATCAAGGACTTCCAGCGTGCCGAGCTGATCAGCATCCCGCTTACTCTGATCATCCTCATCTTCGCGTTCGGCGCGCTCATCGCCGCCGGCGTACCGCTGATCCTGGCGATCTCCGCGGTCGGCGCCGCGATGGGTCTCAACAGCCTGGCCTCGCACCTGATCCCGTCGACGGACTCGGTCTCCACGATCATCCTGCTGATCGGAATGGCGGTTGGTGTCGACTACTCGCTGTTCTATCTACGCCGCGAGCGAGAGGAGCGGGCGAAGGGCATCGACCACAAGTCGGCCATCGAGATCGCCGCGGCCACCTCGGGTCACGCGGTCGTGGTCTCCGGTGCGGCCGTCGCCATCGCCATGGCGGGCCTGTACCTCGCCTCCGACGCGACGTTCTCCTCGTTCGCCACCGGCGCGATCCTGGTGATCGCGGTGGCCGTGCTCGGCTCGCTGACCGTGCTGCCGGCGCTGCTCTCGAAGTTCGGCCGCTGGGTCGACCGCGGTCGCATCCCGTTCCTGTGGAAGCTCACCTCGCTGCGCGGCGGTGAGCCGCGATTCTGGCCGGCCGTGCTGCGCCCGGTGCTGAAGGCGCCCGCGGTGGCGCTCGGCGTCTCCGTCCTCCTGCTGCTGCTGCTCGCCGTGCCCGCGTTGGGCATGAAGCTCAAGCTGCCCGGCCTGGAGGACCTGCCGCGCAGCGTCGAGGCGATGAACTCCCTGGACCGGATGACGGCGGCCTACCCGAGCACCGGCACCTCCTTCGAGGTGGTGGTGCGTGCCAAGTCGGCCCAGTCGACCGAGGTGCAGACGGCTTTGCAGGAGTTGGGCACGAGGGTCGCGGCGGACCCGCTGTTCGTCCAGGACGGCGCGACGCCGCCCCGGGTCTCCCCGGACGGCCGGACGACGATCACGACCGTCGCCACCGACCACTCGTCCCGTTCGTCCGAGGCGCAGCAGGCGCTCGACCGGCTGCGTGAGGACCTGGTGCCGGCGACCGTCGGCAAGGTGTCGGGCGTCGACTACGCCGTCGGCGGATTCGTGGCCGGTACGGTCGACTACAGCGATCAACTGAAGCGCAAGCTGCCGCTGGTGGTCGGTTTCGTCCTCGTGCTCTCCCTCGCGATCATGATGCTGACGTTCCGGTCGGTCAACCTGGCCCTGCTGTCGATCGGGCTCAACCTGCTCTCGGTCGGTGCGTCCTTCGGTCTGCTCGTGCTGATCTTCCAGGGCGAGTGGGCGGAGGGGATCCTGAACTTCACGTCCATCGACGCGATCGTGGCCTGGCTACCGATCTTCCTGTTCGTGATCCTCTTTGGCCTGTCGATGGACTACCACGTCTTCGTCGTCAGCCGGATCCGGGAGAAGTACCTGCGCGGCGTGCCACACCGGCAGGCAGTCGTGGAGGGGATCACATCGTCGGCCGGCGTGGTGACCAGTGCGGCCGTGGTGATGGTGGGTGTGTTCTCGGTCTTCGGCACGCTCAGCATGATCGATATGAAGCAGCTCGGTGTCGGCCTGGCGTTCGCCATCCTCATCGACGCCAGCATCATCCGTGGTGTGGTGCTGCCGGCGGCCATGGCCGTCCTGGGCGAGCGCACCTGGTGGGCGCCGAAGTTCATGCGCCGCGACGAGGCGCCACCGGTGCGGGTGGAGCCGTTCCGTCCGGCCGACGAGGTGGACGCCGACCCGGACATCCCGCGTGAGGTCCAACCCGTCACCTGATACCGGAGCCGGTGAGCGAAACGGGGCGTCGATGTCGGCGTCCCGTTTCGCGTCGGGCCGGTGGAACGGCACAAAGAAAGGTGGTGGGGGCGCCCCCGGGCGCCCCCCCCCCACGGGGATACCCCGGGGGGGGGCGGGCCCCGGGGGCCCGCCCCCCCCCCCCCCCGGG
>NZ_JBNCKP010000007.1:79466-299735 GCF_049841575.1 Micromonospora sp. DT201
CGCCCAGCGTGCCGCCACCCAAACCCCCGCAGCAGTACCCCCCCCCCCAAAACCCCCCCCCCCCCCCACAACCCCCCCCGCCCCCCCCACCACCTTCGTGAATCCGCAGGGGTGGGACGTCAGCGGATGCCGAGCACCGCGCAGCCGACCTCACCGTCGTGGTCGATCGAGGAGATGACGGCCACGGCGCCGGCGGCCTCCGGCGACCCCTCCGCCACCGTCAACGTCGCGGCGATCTGGAACGGCACCGAGACCGCCGCGGTGTCGCCGAACAGCGGCCGGATCCGGGTCACGGCCGGGCCGAACACGGCGTCCAGGACGCTCGCCTCCTCCTCGCCCAGCGGCCCTGCCGGGGCGCTCGGAGCGACGGCCCAGACCATCTCCGCCTCGACGCCTGCGGCCCGCAGGGCGCGCCGCAGGCATGACCCGAGCGTCTCGCTCGCGCTCGAGGTCGGGCCGTGCACCCCGAACTCGACGGCAAGCACCTCGGCGAGCCCGGCCCGGTCCCTACCGCCGCCCGGCTCGATCCGCAGGACCGCGCAGCCCTCGCCAAGCGGCTCCGGACTGGGAGAGGGGAGTACCGCTCCGGTCGCCGCCGGGTGCCGCCGGACCGAGTGCTCGATCCAGGCCCGAGATTCGGAGAACTCCTCCACCGCTCCGCAGAGCACCAGGGGCGCCCGGTTGCCGGCGAGCAGCCGCAGCGAATAGCGCAGCGCGTGCAGCCCGGAGACCCGGCCGCCCGCGATCGTGACGTTCGGCCCGTGCAGGCCGTGCCAGATCGCCGAGGTGCCGACCGGGCAGTTCATCACCGCGTTGGGGAACCGGGCCGGGTCGACCATGTACGGCTTCTCCGACACGTAGGTGTCGCGGGCGAAGCTCATGATGCTGTGCACACTGCCGCTGGCCGTCCCGAGCACGAGGGCGGCGTCGCGCATCACGTCGGCGGGCTGGGTGTCGCCACCCTCGCCGATGAGCTGCCGCACCGCCGTCACGGCCAGTGCGGTGGCCCGATCCATCGACCGGGTCCCCTTCTTGCCGAGCTGTGCCCGGACGTCGAAGTCGGGCACCAGGTGTGCGCCGTCCGCGGGGACCGCCCACTGCTCCGGATTCGGCACGGCGCGCGTTTCGGCGGCGGCGTGAAACCCCTCGACGAACGACTCGCGGCCGACCCCGTACGGCGACACCGCCGACCAGGTGGTGATGATTGCCGGCGCGGCCGACTTTTCCGTCACGGCCATGGGGGAGTCCTTTCGTGGTGTCACCGGACGGTGCCCGACCCGCTGGGCCGCGCTCCGGTACTGGGGTGCAGTCTCGGACGCTTCCGCCGCCGGAACAATCGGCGATCGAAACCGTGAATCTCACGGCTCGCGCCGGAAGATCCGGACGAGCGCCCGGAGCATCAGTACCGCGCTGATGATCAGCAGGTTGTAGCCGAAGACGTGGAACAGCTGCAGATCCGGCGTGAGCGGCGGCCCGCCGGTCGAGGAGAGCAGCAGTGCCGCCATCACCCCGGTGGCCGCCGCCAGGAACGCTAGCAGCGTCTGGTGGACCAGGCCGGTGACGTGGTTGCGGTCGCGTTCGTGGGCGAAGAGCTGCACGCCGACGCTCAGCCGTCCCTGCTCCAGGGCCGCGCTGATCCGGTCCATGCGTCGCGGGAGACGTCGCAGCGACGGCAGGAGGGCGAAGAGGTCCTCGCCGAAGCCGGTCGTGATCTTGCTGAAGCTGGTGGCCTCGGAGTAGTGGCCGGCGGCGAAGTCGCGCGCCTCCTCGAGGAGATTGAACCGCGGATCGATCCGGTCGATGGTGCCCTGCAAAGTGGTCAGCGTCCGGAACATCGCGGCGACCTCCGGCGGCACCCGCAGGCCGTGGATCGTGACCAGCTGGAACAGCGCGGCGAACGTGTCCAGGCCGGGCGTCCTGCCGGCGCCCAGGTGCCGGGCCATGAACTGACCGACAGCCACCTCCAGCCGAGCCGAGTCGATGCTGTCGCTGTTTTCCAGGATGTCCAGCAGCGCGTCGCACGCACCGGCTCGGTCGGTCCGATCGATGGCAAGCAGCAACTGCTGCACCGCGTCGCGCATCGCCGGGTCGAAACGGCCCACCACGCCGAAGTCCAGCAGCCCGCACTCGTCGTTCTCCATGATCAGGACGTTGCCCGGATGCGGATCGCAGTGGAACGTACCGGAGACCAGGATCTGTTCGAGGATGCAGGACATCAGGCTGGCGGCGAGCTTGTGGCGGCGCTCGACGTCGCCTCCGTTGAGCAGCTCGGCAGCCGCGCCGACCGGCACCCCCTCAAGGAACTCCATGACCAGCACCCGTGCGCTGGAGTAGTCCGTGTGGACCGCAGGCAGGCGGACACTGGCGCTGCCCGGTCGCGCCTTGGCCGAGGCGGTGATGGTGGCGATGTTCTGCGCCTCGATCTGAAAGTCGAGCTCCTCCCGCAGCGCCGTCGCGAAGCCCTCGGCCAGCGCCGCCGCGCCGATGGTGCGCCCCCACTCGGTCCGGCTCTCGATGATCCGGGCGACGTGCCGGGTTATCGCCAGGTCGTCCTCGACGATGGCCGCCACCCCCGGGCGTCGGACCTTGACCGCGACCTTGACGCCGGACCGCAGGCGTGCGCGGTGCACCTGCGCGATCGACGCCGCCGCGATCGGCTTGGGTTCGAAATCCAGGAACACCTCCTCCGCGGCCGCGCCGAGATCCTCGGTCAGGACCGCCTCGATCTCCGGCCACGGGCTGGGGCGCACCTGGTCGTGCAGCCGGCTCAGCTCGGTGATGTACTCGGCCGGAAGGAGGTCGTGCCGGGCGGACAGCGCCTGGCCGAGCTTGACGAGCGTGACACCACACTCCTCCAGCGCCCGGCGCAGCGCGATGGCCCGGCGTGCCCGTTCCTGACTCACCTCGACGCGGTCACCGCGGATCGGCAGGAGCAGCCGGGCGAGGCGGTAGCGGGACGCGATCCGCGCGACCTGCCGGTAGCGGCGGACCCGGCGCACCTCGTGGTGGATCTGGCGCTTCCAGACGGCCGGCCGCAGGCCGTGTGGCAGCACGAGCTCCGCCACCGCCAGGAAGACCATGGTGATCAGGAGCGAGAGGCCCAGGACCACGCTGAACAGGATGCTCTGCCGCTCCGGCGGTCCGACGTAGCCGATGATCAGCGTGCTGCTGACCCACGAAACCGCGGCGGCCAGGAACATCCGCATCGGCCGGACCCGCAACCCCAGCAACTGGCGCGCGCCGATGGCAATCGCCGCGTACAGGCCGACAAAGATGACGGCGATGATCAGGTACGAACCCATCTGAGTGATCACATTCATTCGTTCGCGCCGCCGCTCTTGTCCGCTGCTCCCGGGGAATCAACCCCCATCATGGGCAGAAACGCTCCTGTATGGACACCCTGAGCCGAGGATCGGGACGCGCATCATCGAACTATTCGACGTGCGCTCGCCGCCATCCAGCGCTGTTACTACGCTCCGGCACTGCCGACCGGGCGGATCCGGTCGCGGAAATCCCGGCGACGAAGGGCCGTGCCATGACCACCAGATTGTCACCAGCGAGCCCCATAGCCGGACAGATCGCCGTTCTGGAGGCTCCGGCCCCTGCCGGTCCGGACGGCAAGGACGGCGAACTGATCGCCCGGACCGAACTCGTGGTGGCACCCACGGAGCCCGTGTTCGTCGGTCACTATCCGGACTTCCCTATCTTTCCCGGCGTCTGCCTCATCGAGACGGTGCAACTGAGCGCGCGGGCGGTTGTGCATCCGGAGGCGGCACTGGAATTGGCGGCGGTGGAGTCCGCCCGATTTCGGGGGCCGGTCTACCCCGGGGATCGCGTCACGGTGACGATGCGGTGGATCCCGCGCGGCGATGAATGGGTGTGCTCCGCGCGCCTCGAGGTCGTATCGCACCTCGCGGCCGAGGTCCGTCTGCGGTATCGATCCGCTGTCGGCGAGCAGGCGCCGCACCGGCGGATCGAATTCTTTTAGCAGCGGTATGCCGGGACTCCGGCCTTACCTACGCTGAGGTCCAGCCGGAACTGGGTCGAATCCTGTTGGGGACCCGTCGGTGTCATCCCATTTTCAGCGTCACTCGGCGCCGTTCTGGATCAAGGCAGTCGCCGATCGGCGGCGGAAGGAGCACGAGATGCCCACTGTGGACGAGCAGCGCGATGCCAAGCTCAAGGATCTGGTGTGCGAGATCCTCGAGCTGGACGAGGACGAGGTCAGCGAGACGAGCCTCTTCGCCGAGGACCATGGCGCCGACTCGCTGCGGGCGATTGAGATTCTCGCCTCGCTCGAGAAGGAGTTCGGCGTGGTCATCGACCAGTCTGAACTGGCCCGGATGGTGAATCTCAAGGGCGTTCGCGAAGTGGTCGCGGAGGCCGCCGGCTGGTAAATCCAGCCACCGCAGATTAACGATCCGCACATCAGTGAGGGACGGCGATGTCATCAGCTATTGATGTGCCTGGGACTGCTCTACGCAACGATTTCCAACGTGTAGTGCTGACCGGGTTCGGAGTAATTTCCAGCATTGGTATCGGAACGGCGGAATTCGCGGCGGGGCTCCGGGCGGGCAAGTCCGGAGCGAGGCCGATCTCCGCCTTCGACACCGCCGGTTTCGCCCACTGGAACGGCTGCGAGGTCGTCGGATTCGACCCGCAGCGGTGGGTGCACAACCTGCCGGTCGAGACCCTCGGACGGGCGAGCCAGTTCTCGACCGCCGCGGCCCGGATGGCCGTGGAGGATGCTGGCCTCGCTCCGGACGACCTCGCGGACGCGCGTGGCCTGATCTGCGTCGGCACCACCGACGGCGAGTCGTTCGATCTCGAACACCTGGTCCGCAACGAGCTCGACGGCGGCCCGGAGAACATGGATCCGTTGCACGCCCGACGCATTCGTGCCGGTCGGCTCTCGGCCTCCATCGCGCAGGAACTGCGTCTGTCCGACGTCGAGGCGGTCACCATCCCGACCGCCTGCGCGGCGGGCAACTACGCCATCGGCTACGGCTTCGACACGGTACGCACCGGTGAGGCGGACTTCGCCCTGTGCGGTGGCGCGGACGCGATGAGCCGCAAGACCTTCGCGGGTTTCTACCGGCTCGGCACGATCGCGCCGGACCGGTGCCAGCCCTTCGACAAGGGCCGTAAGGGAATCCTCACCGGCGAGGGCGCCGGCATGCTGATGCTGGAGAGCCTCTCCTCGGCGCGCGCCCGCGGCGCGCGGATCTACGCGGAGGTCCTGGGCTACGGCCTCAACTGCGACGCCTACCACCAGGTGGCGCCGAACGAGGACAGCGTGGCGCGGTGCATGTCCCTCGCACTGGCGAACGCCGGCGTGAAGCCCGAGGAGGTCGACCTCATCTCGGCGCACGGCACCGGGACGAAGGCCAACGACGTGACCGAGTCGCGGGCGATCCGGCAGGTCTTCGGCCAGCAGTTGCCGCGCACCATCTCGATGAAGTCGATGCTCGGTCACACCATGGGCGCGGCGAGCGCCCTCGGCGCGATCGGCTGCGCGGTCGCCATCGACCAGGGTTTCATCCCGCCCACGATCAACCACGTCGAGACCGACCCGGAGTGCGAGATCGACTGCGTGCCGAACCAGGCCGTCGAGGCCCGCCTGCGTGTGGTGCAGAACAACGGACTGGCCTTCGGCGGCAACAACGCGGTCGTCGTGCTCGGAGCATACGAGGAGGCGTCGTGAGCTGGCCGGTGATCGGTGTCGGTGCCGTGACGAGTGTGGGTCGCACCGCCGAGGAGACCTTCGAGAGCCTCTGTGCGGGTCGCAGTGGTCTGGCGCCGATGCGGGGCTTCGCCCCCGAGTGGTACCACGCCGGGCACCTGTACGAGCTGGACAACCGGCCGGATCCCGGCCAAGACGTGACCGGGCGGGCGACCGCGCTGCTGCTGGACGCGGTCGGGCAGGCGGTCGACGCCGCCGGGCTGGACCGCGACCTCGGCGACATCCCGGTCCTGGTCGGCACCGGCCTGCGCGAGCTGCGCTCGGTGGAGCTCTGGTGGCGCGACGGCGCTCCGCTGGAGGCGGCCGACCTGCACTTCGGCACCGCGTTGCGGCGTACCTTCCAGGCACACGACACGCTCACCGTGTCCAACGCCTGCTCGGCATCCCTGCACACGCTGGCGCTCGGCATCGACCTGCTGCGCTCGGGTGAGGCGGAGACGGTGGTGGTCGCCGGGGTGGACGTGATCACCGAAAGCATGTTCGGGCTCGCCGACCGGGTGCAGCCCGAGCCGCCGGGCCAGGTCCGCCCGTTCGACGTCAGCCGCAAGGGCACCGTCCTCGGCGAGGGCGCCTCCGCAGTCGTGCTCACCACTCCCGAGCGGGGGCGCGGCCGACCGATCGCAGGGCGTGTCCGCGAGGTCGGCATCAACTGCGACGCGTACCACGTCACGGCGCCCGACACGGAGTGGATCGCCGAGGCGGTGCGCAGCGCCCACCGCCGGGCCGGTGTGAAGCCCGACGACATCGACCTCGTCATGCTGCACGGCACCGGCACACCCCTCAACGACGAGGCCGAGGCCACCGCCCTGCGCGAGGTCTTCGGCGACACGCAGCCCTGGATGACCGGCCTCAAGGGGGCGACCGGTCACACCTCCGGGGCCTCCGGGCTGCTCAGCGTCATCGTCGGGATGCTGGCGATGGCTTCCGGGCGGATACCACCCATCGTCGGCCTCGACGAGCCGATCGAGAGCATCAGCCCCTTCCGGCTGGTTCGTACGGACGCGGTGCGCACCGAGAGTGCGCTGTGCCAGGTCGACGCGTTCGGCTTCGGTGGACTGAACTCCGTGGCGATCGTGGAGGCGGCATGACCGCGGTGGTGGTGGTGGGAACCGGTCTCGCCCTCGGCGGCGCGCCGACCGGCGCCGACCTGTTGTCCGGTACGCGTGTCGATCAGGTGTCGTTCGAGCCCGCCGGCGTCCTCGGTCGGAAGGGCCTGCGCTACAAGGATCGGGCCACCCATCTGGGCCTGTCCGCCGCGATGCTGGCACTGCGCGACGCGGGTCTCGCCGACGAGGCGGGTGCCAAGGCCCAGGACGGTGACGGGATCGCGGTGATCGTCGGCTCCAACTTCGGCAACCTGGACACGGTCGCGAAGATCATGGACTCACTCGTCGAAGATTCGGGCAGCGGCGGGCTCAGCCCGATGGACACGCCGAACGCCTCCAGCAACGAGGTTGCCGCCGCGGTGGCCATCCGGCTCGGCCTGCGCGGGCCGAACCTGACGCTGTGCAACGGGGCCGCAACGGGCATCGACGCGCTGTCCTGGGGACGCCGGCTGCTCACCTCCGGCCGGGCGACCCAGGTCCTCGTCGTGGGCGTGGAGCCCGACAACGAGGTGGCGCGCCGGATGACCGGCGGGCTGCCCCTGGTCGACGGCGCGGCCGCGGTCGTGCTCGAACTCCCGGACAGCGCCGCCGACCGGGGTGTGCCCGAGCGGGCCCGCCTCGAACGCGTGGTACGCGCGACCGGCATTGAGGACTGCCTGCGACGGCTCGGCATCGACGGCGCCGCCAGCGCACCACAGGAGTGGTTCGGTCCCGAGCACCACGTCGAGCCCGCCGCCCCGAGCGTGCTGCCCGGCCTGCTTCGCCACGACCTGAGTCAGCGCTGGGGGCTCGCCTCGGCGGCCCTGGGTGTATTGCAGTGCGTGGCGGCGATATCGCGTTTCGAGGCGGGGGCGGACGGCCCGATCGCCGCTGTCGCCGGGACCGACGCGGACGACGCGAGCTCCGGCGTGTTGATCACCAGGCCCGTGGAGCGTGCTTGATGGTGTACGCGCAGCGGTTGCGGCAGCGGCACGATCCGACCGTCGGGTGGCACGCCACCCACGGCGACGGCGGCCGCGTCGTTCTGCTGCACGGGCTGGCCAACAGCTCGGGCATCTGGTCCCGGCTGGGGCAACGGTGGCAGCCGGAGGGCCGCACGCTCTGGGCTGCGGATCTGCCCTGGGCCGGTGACGGCCCGGTGGACTGGTGTCACCGCCCGGACCCGGTGCCCGCGCTCGCCGACGTCCTCGCTGCGGTGCCGGGACGAGGGCATCTGGTGGTCGCCCACTCGTTCAGCGCCAATCTGCTGCTCCGGCTGCTCGCCGAGGGCCACCGGCACGGCGCCGACCCGGTCGAGCGGTACGGGATCGACGCGGTCGTCCTGGTAGCTCCGCTCTACCGCCGGGCGCCGGAGAACTTCAACGGTCTGACCGTCGCCCAGCTGTACGACAGCTACGTCCAGGTCATGGAGGAGGGCATCCGGCTGCAGCGGCACCGGGCGCCCGACCCGGAACTGGTGCACGACATGGCCGCCCGGGTATGCGAGCGCATCGGGCCGTACGGCTGGTTCCGCGTCCTCGATGCGTGTCTGTCCACCCCGTGGCTGCGGCTCGGTGATGTCTCGTTGCCGACGCTGGTCATCGCGGGGACGACCGATCCGGTCGGTGGCGAGGCCGAGGCGCTGGCGGACGCGCTGCCGCGCGGCCGCCTCGCGGTCGGCCCGCGCTCCGGCCACTTTCCCATGGTCGACGACGTGGAGTGGTTCGCCGCCACGCTGCGGGAGTTCGCGGAGTCGGTCGCCGCCCCGTCCTCGCCCCTTGCGGGCGCGTCCTGAACAGGAAGGTCTGAACTGTGGAAACCATGCCGCCGACGGTGATGAAACAGCTGCTCGAAAGCGTCACCGAAACCGAGCTGCGGCCCGGCTACGAGGGCGCCAACATCGGCACCATCATCGGCTTCAAGCACGTCAACTACCTCGTCGAGGCCGCAGTTCTGCGTCACTTCGACGCCGCCGGCGTGCCCGTCGGCGCGCTCTACGAGGAGCACGGTCTCGGGTTCGACGTCATCGAGCTGGACACCCGTCTGCAGACGGCGCTGCTCGTCGACGACGTCGTCACGGCCCAGGTACGGCCGGACACCGCCGACGACAGCGCCGAGTTCGGGTTCCGGGTGACGCTGACCGTCGTCCGCGACGGCGAGTCGAAGAAGGCGGTCACCTCCAAGGTCCGCGCCCAACTGCGCAGCGACGCCCGGGTCACCGACCCGCACCCCGTTCCCGAGGCGATGCTCCGGTTCGTCGTCGACCGCATCGGCGATCCCGCCGTGTCCGAGCTGACGGACGTCGCGGTGGCGCCGGGGGCGGACCCGGTCATCGCGCAGCTGACCGAGGGTCGCAACG
Organism: Micromonospora sp. DT201; assembly: GCF_049841575.1. Classification (NCBI taxonomy): domain Bacteria; kingdom Bacillati; phylum Actinomycetota; class Actinomycetes; order Micromonosporales; family Micromonosporaceae; genus Micromonospora; species Micromonospora sp. DT201. The sequence goes on from NZ_JBNCKP010000007.1 coordinate 88,654, forward strand.
CGTACGCCTGGAAGTACCGGATCCCGTACTTCTATTGCCACTTCTTCGAGCGCATGCAGATGTCGGGCTACCTCCGCCAGATGGAGGAGGTCGTGGACCTCTTCCTCGCCGACCGGGGCCTGTCGATCAAGCCGCTGCTGGACGAGCGGAACTGGATTCCCGCGGTCACCGCGTCCCGGATCCGGATGCTCGGCGAGACCATCATGGAGGAGGAGCTCTACACCGTCTTCACGGTGCAGGACGTCTTCAAGAACCTGCTCTACTCCGCGCGGATGGACTGCTACGTGGTCCGCGACGGCGCATTGGTGCACACCGCGACCGGCACGATCACCCACGCGTACGGCGTGGTGGAGAACGGCCGGCACGGCCGCCTGGTGACCTTCGACGACCGGGTGCGCGACGCGCTGGACGGCAAGGCTGCCGAGGTCGGCTGACATGACTCCCACACCTCGGCCGGTGCCCGTCATCTCGGCCTGGTCCGCGGTCTCCCCGTTCGGTTACGGCCGGGACGACTTCAGCCTGGGTCTGAGCTCGGGGCGTTCCGGCCTGACCGACGCGGCGGAGACGGACGAGCGGATGCCGGCCGGGCGTGCCGGTCTGGTGCCGTCCTTCGAGGTGCGGAAGGTGCTCGGCGCCAAGGGCACCCGGGGCATGGACCGCCTCACCGGGCTGACCGCGGTGGCCGTCGGGCACCTAGCCGGTGATCTGCCGGAGAGGGAGCTGGTCGGGCTGGTGGTGGGCACCACCACCGGCAGTCAGCAGAGCATGGCCGACATCACCCGCGACACCCTGATCCACGCGAAGCCGTTCTACATCGAGACCGGGCACATCCCCAACGCGATCATGAACTCGCCGGCGGGGCAGTGCGCGATCCGCTACGACCTGCGCGGGCCGAACGCCACTGTCGCGGCCGGTCGGGTCTCGTCGCTGTCGGCCCTCGCGTACGCGCGCCGACTGCTCGCCACGGGCCGGGCTCGCACGGTGCTCTCCGGTGCCGCCGAGGAGTACTCCGTGGCGCGTGCCTGGTGGGACCGTCACGCGGCGGACCCGCGCTCCGGTGCCGCTGGCGGTGAGGGCTGCGTGATGTTCCGGGTGGACGCCCGGACCGCGCCTGCCGACGGCATCGCCGAACTGCTCGCCGTACACAGCAGGGTCGCTGGCGCACCGGGCGCGGAGGCCGCGCTGGAGGCCTGTGTACGCCAGGCGCTCCGGCAGGCCGACGTGGACGCCGCCGCGGTGTGGGCCGTCGCCATGAGTGCGGCGCCGGACGCGCGGGACCGCACCGAGGAACGCGTCCTCGACCGGGTCTTCGGCGACGGTCCCCGGCGGATCGACTGCCTGGCGGCGATCGGAGACACCGCGAGCGTCGCGGCGGGGTTCCAGCTGGGCGCGGTTCTCGCCGAGGCGGAGCGCAGCCCCGACGCACTGGGCCGGGTCGCCGTGGTGACCGCAACCGATGCCGACGGCGCGCTCGGGTGCGCCGTGCTGCGGCTGACTACCGCCAGCCGCCGACCGAGGGAGGAATAAATGACCACGACCACGTCTGGTGTCGTGCTGGACAAGGAGGAGCTGCGGGCGACCGTGGCCGACGTCCTCGACATGGATGTCGCGGACATCCGCGACGACGCGCACTTCATCGACGACCTCGAGGCGGACTCGCTGATGACGCTCGAGGTCATCGTCGTGCTGGAGAAGCGGTACGGGGTGAAGTTTGTCGAGTCCGACCTGAGCGGTGTGACCACGTTGAACCAGGCGCACGCGCTTCTGACCGAGAGATTGCATCGCAGCGCATGACGCCGCCGCCCAAGTCCCTGACGCCGGCGCAGGTTCGTCGGCTGTTGCCGCACCGGTACCCCATGCTGCTCGTCGACCGGGTGCCGGAGGTGGCTGCCGGCGACCGGCTGTCCGCGGTCAAGGCGGTCACCTGGAACGAACCGTGCTACGCGGGGCTCGGCGAGGATGCCGGTACGGAGCAGCTGGCCTATCCCCAGTCGCTGCTGATCGAGTCGTGGGGCCAGTCCGCGGGCCTGCTCGCGGTGCTGAGCGCCGAGCAGGAGCAGGGCCCCGACAGCCCGGTCATGCTCGCCGGCGCCATGGCCGGCATCGAGTTCCGCGCCGCGGTGTACCCCGGTGCTGTGCTGCGACACGAGGTCCGCCTCGAACGGGCGCTCAGTGACACCGTCGTGTTCGCGGGCGAGACCTATGTCGACGACCGGCTCGTCGTCTCGTACACCCGCATGGTGATGGCCTTCCGCCCCGCCGACCAACTTCGACCGACCGCGGCCTGACCGGTCCGCAGCAGAGGAGAACGAGAAGTCATGGCAGACAACGCTCGCCGCGTGGCGCTGGTCACGGGAGGCACCCGCGGCATCGGACGCGCAGCCGTGCTGTCGCTCGCCGCCGACGGCCTCGACGTCGCCTTCTGCTACCGGAGCGCCGACGACGCCGCTCGCGAGGTGGAGAAGCTGGCGACCGAGGCCGGCGCCCGCGTGGTGGCACAGCAGGTGGACGTCACCGACCTGGAGTCGGTGCGGCGCTTCGTCGGCGAGGCCGCCGAGCGGCTCGGCCCGATCGACGTTGCCGTCACCTCGGCCGGGATCACCCGGGATGCCGCGCTCGTGATGATGAAGGACGAGCACTGGCACGAGGTGATCGACGTCAACCTCACCGGCGTCTACAACGTGGCCCGGACCGTGGCGTTCGACATGATGAAGCGACGGTCGGGCTGCATCATCACCATCTCCTCGGTAGCGGGCGTCTACGGCAATCCCACGCAGACCAACTACTCCGCGGCCAAGGCCGGGATCATCGGTTTCACCAAGGCGCTGGCCAAGGAGGTCGGCCGGTACGGCATCCGGGCCAACGCGATCGCGCCCGGCTACATCGAGACCGACATGACCGCCGGCCTCTCCGACGCGGTGAAGGACAAGGCCCGCAAGGCCGTCCCGCTCGGCCGGATGGGCAGCGCCGAGGACGTCGCGGGGCTGGTGTCGTTCCTGGCGTCGGACCGGGCGTCGTACGTCACGGGCGCCGTCCTGCACGTCGACGGGGGCATCTCCCTCTAGGAGCCCGTCGCATCCTCCCGGACATCACAGAAAGGCAGGGCAATGCCCACGCCCAAGCGCCCCCGCTGGTACTACTCACTGCGCAGCCCATACTCGTGGCTGGCGTACCGGGACCTCGCCGACCGCTTTCCCGAGGTGCTCGAGACCGTGGAATGGATCCCGTTCTGGGAGCCCGACGAGCTGACCTCCCGCCTGCTCGACGAGGCGAAGGTCGAGCTGCCCATCGTCGCGATGTCGCGAGCCAAGAACTTCTACATCCTCCAGGACGTCCGGCGGCTGACCCGGGCTCGCGGGTGGGACGTCACCTGGCCGATCGACAAGGACCCCTGCTGGGAGATCCCCCATCTGGCCTACCTGCTCGCGGCCGACGCCGGTCGGGGCCGCGAGTTCGTCGACGCGGCCTACCGGGCACGCTGGCAGGAGGCGCGCGACATCGCCGATCGGGTGACCGTCAAGGAGATCGGCGACGGTATCGGGCTGGACGGCGACGTGCTTGCCGCAGCCTCCGACGATCCCGAGCTGCGGGCGCGGGGCGTCGCCTGCCTGACCTCGTCGTGGCGTGACGGCCTGTTCGGGGTGCCCTTCTTCGTGCACGGCAGGGAGAAGTACTTCGGTCTGGACCGCCTGCTGCCGTGGGCGGCCGCGGTGCGGGGCGGCGACCTGCCGGAACAGACCACGACCTGGCAGGAGTACGCGGCCGTCCCGGAGTTCTCGGCGGCCGGGGCCGATGGAGGCCCGGCAGGCGGATGTGCCTGAACCCGGACGCGCCGACTCCGGAGGCAATCGCCGCCGGAGTGGACGCGCTACGTGAGAGGAACCGAGGGTGTCGTCCGATGAGTGGGATGTCGTCGTTGTCGGCGCGGGCATCGGCGGTCTGGTCTGCGCCGCCTACCTGGCCTGCGACGGACGCCGTGTACTGGTCACCGAGCAGCACGACGTGGCCGGTGGGAACAGCCACGTCTTCCGCCGCCGCCGCGCGTACGAGTTCGACGTCGGCATCCACTATCTGGGCGACTGCGGCCCGGACGGGGTCCTGCCGGCGATCCTCTCCGGCGTCGGCCTGCGCGATCGGGTCACGTTCCGACCGATGGACCAGGACGCCTTCGACAACATCCAGCTGCCCGGCCTCAACTTCAACATGCCGGCCGGCTGGGACCGGTACCGGCAACGCCTGGTCGAGGCGTTGCCGGACGACGCGGCAGGGCTGACCGAGTTCGTCGGCATCTGCGCGACCGTCGGGCAGGAGATGCGCGACACGATGCTGTTGCCGTCCGAGCCGACGATCCAGGAGCTGATCCGGACGACGCCGGCCACGCTGTCCTGGGGCCGGCGGAGCCTGCAGGAGCTGTTCGACCACTGCCGGCTGTCCGTCCGGGCGCGGACGCTGCTGGCCGCCCAGTCGCCGAACTACGGCATGGGCCCGCGGCAGGCGACCGTCAGCGTCCACGCCATGGTCACCGACCACTACGTGCGCGGCGCCTACTATCCCGAGGGTGGCGGCCAGATGCTCGCCGCGTCGCTCGTCGAGGTCATCGAGGCGCACGGCGGTGAGGTCCGCACCAGGTGCCGGGTGGAGCGGATCCTCGTCGAGGGTGGCCGGGTCACCGGCGTCCGGGTCAGGGACGAGCCCGAGCCGATCCGGGCGGAGTTGGTGATCTCCAACGCGGACTACCGGCGTACCGTGCTGGACCTCGTCGGGGCCGAGCATTTCCCGGCGAGCCTGGTACGCAAGACCCGCGAGGCGCGCATGGGCCTACCGTTCGTCACGCTCTACCTGGCGATGGACCGGCCGCTGCCGTCGATGCGCAACGGCAACATCTGGTGGTACGACACCGACGACGTCGACGGGTACTACGACAGTCTCGCCGACGGCCGGATGGAGGACGTGCCGTTCCTGTTCATGTCGTTCGCCTCCGCCAAGGACCCCGGATCGGCGGCCGTCTGCCCGCCGGGCCACAGCAACTTCCAGGCGATGACGCTCTGCCCGACCGACTACTCGGTCTGGGGCGTCGAGGGCGGTCCCGCGGACGGTGTGCCCTACCGCCGCGGCGCCGCGTACCGTGCGGCGAAGCAGCGGATGACCGAACGGATGCTGCACAGCGTCGAGCGCGTCGTGGGGCCGGTCCGCGACAACCTGGTGCACTGCGAGCTCGCCACCCCGCTGACCCAGGAGCGGTACACCCTCTCCACCGGCGGGACGCCGTTCGGCCTGGCGGAGTGGGGCTCCGGCGGCGGCCGGCCGGACACCCGGACCACGATTTCCGGCCTGCACGTCGTCGGCCAGAGCACCCGCTACGGCAGCGGCATCACGGGAGTGGCCGTCAGCGGCATCAGCTGCGTGGCGCAACTGCTGGGACGGCGGCTGCTGGCGGAGGTCATGGGCGGCACCGTACTGGCCGACCTCAGCCGGCTGCCCGACCGCCCGGTGGGCTGGGATCCGGTCCAGGCGTCGCGCGGCGCCCAGCGCGTCGGCGCTCGCGGCCTGGCACGGATCGGCTGAACCGGATTCGAGACGGCCGGTCCGGCCATCGGCGGCGATCCGTGGATCGTCAGCTGATGGCCGGCTCGGCCGGCAGCATCTGCGCGGGCAGCGCCGGCCACGTGGCGGCGTCGTAGAAATGGCCGCCCGGCAATTCCTTGATGACGCATCCCCGCATGGTCAGATCGCGCCAGCCCTCCGCGGCCCGACGATTCACCCCGCGATCCTCGGCGCCGTAGAGGACGGTCATGGGGATGTCGACGGCAGTCCCGGGAACATATCGATAACTGTCGCGCATCCCCAGATCGGCGCGAAGCAGATCGACCGCCATGGCACGCAGATCGGGCTCGGCGAGGATCTGCTCGTTGATCTGGCCGACCGACCGCATCCAGGCGACGAGTTGGTCGTCGGTGTCCGTGTACCGCGGCGAACTGGCCTGCTTGGCGCGCCAGCGCGTCGGTGGCTCGGCCGCCGACACGACGAGGTGCTCGGGGGTGGGCTGACCCCGGCGACGCAGCTCGACGGCGACGTCGAAGGCGACCCAGCCGCCCATGCTGTGTCCCATCAGGGTGAACGGGCGGTCGAGGATCGGCTCGACGGTGTGCAGCACGTCGTCGACCAGATTCGACCAGGTCGGGGCGAACGGCTCGCTGTACCGGCCCTCCCGGCCCGGATAACAGACCAGCGCGACCTCGACCCGTTCCGGAGCGGTACGAGCCCAGGCCCGCATCGGCGAGGTGCCGCCGCCGCAGAAGCTCAGGCAGACCAGTGTCTCGGGTGCGTCCGGTCGTGGCCGGGGCCGGATCAAAGCAGATGACGAAATGGGCACGCTCAATTCCCTCCGGTCGGACGGTACACATAGCCGCCCGGACATTAGTCCGGCCATCCCGCGATCTGTGCCACTCTGCCGAAGAATTGAAAGCGGAAAGGGCTCGCGCGATCGACTTTTCGATGTGGCCTAGGCCCTCGTAGCGGCCGATTGATTAGCTGACCCGGCGCACGGCCACGGCCGGCGCCCGGCACCCATCCGATCGGGCCTGCCCCCGGTGCCGGGATGTATCGACATTCGCCGCCGCATGCGCAGGTTTACCGACTGCACGCGCAGGGAGGAAGCCCATGGGAACACCGGCCGACGACACGGCGATCCATGAGGTGGAGCTGCCGGCCGAGCTCGCGTCCGCCATCGAGCGGACCGCCGGTCAGCTGTCCGTACCGGTCGAGACGATCCTGCTCGCCGCACACGCGAAGGTCGCCGGTGTGCTCACCGGCGAGCGGGCCGTGCACACCGGGGTCGGTGAGCTCGGCGCCGTCGTCCGGTTGAGCGTGCTCGCGGGCACGTGGGCGGAGCTGGTCCGGATCGTGGCGGAGGGCAGCGGGAAGCCGGTGGTCGGCCGAGCGGTCACCACGTTCGCCGTACGCGCGGAGCCCGCCCTGCCAGTGGCCGCGCTGCCGAAGTCGGCGCTGTTCGGCACCGACGTGCTGCTGCGGCCCGATCGCGTGACCATCCGGATCGCGCATGCCGCCGCCGGTCCCGCTCGGCGGATCGCCGGCTATCTGGCGACGGCCCTGCGATTGACCACCCAGGATCCGCACCGTCAGCACGAGGCCGACACCCTGGTGCCGGAGGCCGAGGCTCGGTGGCAGATCGAGGAGTTGTCCGGCCCGGTCCGGCAGCTGCCCGACCAACGGGCCCACGAGATCATCGCGGAGCGGGCAGGTCAGTTCCCGGACCGCGTGGCGGCCCGCGCCGCAGCGGGGACGCTGACCTACGGTGAGCTGAACCGACGCGCCAACCGGCTGGCCGGGTTCCTGCTCGCCCAGGGGGTCGAGGCCGAGGAACCGGTCGCCGTGGTGCTGGAGCGCACGCTCGAGTGGCTCGTCGCCACGCTTGCCGTGTTCAAGGCCGGCGCGGTGTATCTGCCGGTCGAGCCGCACTTCCCGGCGCAGCGGGTCGGGGCCATGCTGGAGCGCAGTGGCGCTCGCACGCTGATCGCCGTCCGGGACACCACCGCCTGCCTGCCCGATTTGCCGGACCGTCGGGTGGTGCTTCTCGACGGGGTCGACCTCGACGCGTACCCCGACACCGATCCGCAGGTCGTCGTCGGGCCCGAGCGGCTGGCGTACATCTACTTCACCTCCGGCTCCACCGGGGAGCCCAAGGGTGCGATGCTGGAGCACGGCGGCATGGTGAACCACCTGCTCGCCAAGATCGAGGATCTCGGCGTGGAGAGCGGCACGGTGGTGGCACAGACGGCGCCGCAGTGCTTCGACATCTCGCTCTGGCAGCTGATCGCCCCGCTGCTGGTGGGTGGAGAGACGCTCATCGTCGGGCAGGACGCGGTGGTCGACGTCGACCTCTACCTCGACACACTGGTCGAGGGCGGGGTCGAGGTGGTGCAGATGGTGCCCTCCTATCTCGACGTCATCCTCGGCCAGTTGCAGGAACGCCCCCGGTCGCTCGGCAAACTGCGCTGCGTCTCGGTCACCGGCGAAGCCGTCAGCAAGGACCTCGTCGAGCGCTGGTTCACCGCGTTCCCGGGCATGGCGCTGGTGAACGCGTACGGCTTGACCGAGACGTCCGACGACACCAACCACGAGGTCCTGCGTGAGCCACCAGCCGGGCCCCGGGTGCCGCTGGGCAGGGCGGTGCGCAACGTCGTCGTCTCCGTGGTGGACGAGCAGTTGCGGCCGGTGCCGTTCGGCGCACCGGGTGAGATCGTCTTCTCCGGCGTCTGCGTGGGCCGTGGCTACATCAACGACCCCGAGCGTACGGCCGCGGCGTTCCTCGACGACCCGGCCCGGCCCGGGAGCCGCCTGTACCGTTCCGGCGACTTCGGGCGCTGGCTCGACGACGGGCGACTCGAGTTCCTGGGGCGCCGCGACGCGCAGATCAAGATCCGCGGTTTCCGAGTCGAGATCGACGAGATCGAGCACCGCCTCTTGGAAGCGCCGGACGTACGGCAGGCCGCGGTGGTGGCCGTGGACGGCGGCGACGGGGCCCGCCTCGTGGCCTTCTACACCACTGACGTGTCGACGGCGGTGTCCGCTGAAGGGCTCGCGGAGCTGCTGGGAGCGTCGCTGCCGGCGTACATGGTGCCGGGGGAGTTCCGCCGCGTCGACGCGCTGCCGCTGACCGGCAACGGCAAGGTGGACCGCAAGGATCTGCGGGCCCGGGCGGCGGACCGGGTGGGGCCGCCGGCCTACGAGTCGCCGCGTACCGCGATGGAACGCCGGATCGCGGCGGCCTGGGCCGAGGTGCTCAACGTCCCGGTCGAGACCGTGGGGCGCCGGGACGACTTCGTCGCCTCGGGCGGCACGTCGCTGACCGGCATCCGGCTCATCGTCAAGCTGGACCGCCTGTTCAAGCTCGAGGACCTGGTGCAGCACCCCGTCCTCGCCGACCTTGCGGCGAAGGTCGACGCCGAGTCGGCACCGACCTTGTGATCTCCGTTCGTACCGCAGGGAGCCAGCCATGCCTCATTTACTGCCGTCGATCGATGCGCCCGCACGCCCACAGGCGTTCCCCGGGCCGCGAATCATCACCGGTCCGGAGCAGTTCAACGTCGAGAACCTCTACGTCGACCTGTCCGGAATCTTCGGCCGCACGCTGCACCTCAAGTGTGAGGGCTTCAACTTCGCCGGCTCGGTCAAGCTGCGCGCCGCGGTCGAGATGGTCGAGGCGGCCGAGCGCAGCGGCGAGCTGCTGCCGGGGTCCGTGCTGATCGAATCCTCGTCCGGCAACCTCGGCATCGCGTTGAGCATGATCGCCGCGAGCCGGGGCTACCGCTTCATCTGCGTCACCGACGTCCGGAGCAACCACGCCAGCCGGCGCGCGATGGAGGCGTACGGCGCCCAGGTCGAGGTCATCGACGGTGTCCACCATCCCGGCGGCTTCCTCGGCGCCCGCATCGCGTACGTGCAGGACCTCGTCGCCTCGGATTCGCGACACGTCTGGCTCAACCAGTACGCGAACCCGAACAACTGGCGGGCGCACCACCGGCTGACCGGTCCCGGGCTGGCCCAGCACTTCCCCGACCTGGAGGTGCTGTTCGTCGGCGCGGGCACCACCGGAACGCTGATGGGATGCGCCCGGTACCTGCGGGAGCACCGGCCCTCGGTCAAGGTGGTGGCCATCGACGCGGTGGGATCGGTGACGTTCGGCGGCCAGCCCGCGCGGCGGCTGATTCCCGGCATCGGCACCGGCGTACGCCCGCCGCAGTTGGACGCCTCGTTCGTCGACGACGTGGTCTACGTGTCCGAGCCGGACACGATCGCAACGTGCCGGGCGCTCGCGCGCCGGGGCTTCCTCTTCGGCGGGTCGACCGGAACGGTCGTCAGCGGGGCGCTCTCCTGGCTCGCCGAGCACCACCTGGACGACTCGCCCCAGGCGTTGGCCCTCGCGCCTGACCTGGGGGAGCGCTACCTGGAGTCCATCTACGACGACGACTGGGTCTGGGACAACTTCGAGCTGCGACCCGAGGTGTCCGCACCAGCGGACCGCATCTCGGCCGGGCAGCCCTGATCGCGCTCACGCATCGCCCGTCCCAGCACCGAAAGGACGCCCCATGACTGCCTCACCCTCGACCTCCGTCGCCGCGGACGGCCCGGCCCCCGGCGGCGGCGCACCGCCGATCCTGGCCCTCGCCGCGCCGGACGTGCCCACGGCCGTCGCCGTGTTGACCGAGCGGCGCGCCGACATCGAGGCGGCGGTTCTCGAACACGGCGCCGTGACCGTACGCGGGTTGCCGCTCGCCACCCCGGAGGACGTCGCGGTCGTCGGCCGGGTCCTGCTCGGCGCCGCCTGGGAGCAGCGCGAGGCCTTCACCGAACGGCACCTGCACGCCCCCGGCGTCTACTCGTCCGCGGAGTGGCCACCGGACCAGCCGATGTGCATGCACCACGAACTGAGTTACCTGCGGACGCCGCCACCCCGGATGGTCGTCGGATGCCTGCGACCGGCCGAGTCCGGCGGCATCACGGCGCTCGCCGACGCGACCAGGATGCTGGCGGAGCTGCCCCCACCGATCCTGGAACGGTTTCGGCGCGAGGGTTGGCGGCTGGATCGCCACTACAACACGACGGTGGGCGTGAAGTGGCAGCAGGCGTTCGGCGTTGACGATCCGGCCCGCGCCGAAGCCTACTTCCAGGCCAACGACATCGAGTTCGCCTGGCTGCCCGATGGCGGCCTGCGAACCCGGCAGTGGCGTCCCGCCGTGGTCGACCACCCCGTACTCGGCACACCCTGCTGGTTCAACCAGATCGCGTTCCTCAACGAGTGGACGCTCGATGCCATGGTCCGCGAGTACCTGATCTTCGCGTTCGGCCCGGACGGCCTGCCGTTCAACACCCGGTACGGCAACGGCGACCCGATCGAGGAGGAGGTCGTCGCGGCGATCAACGCCACCTACGAGTCGCTGACCGTGCGACGGCCGTGGGAGCGCGCCGACCTGCTCGTCATTGACAACATCCGCACCGCGCACAGCCGAGAGCCGTACACCGGCAAGCGCGAAACCGTGGTGATGCTCGGCGACGTGGCGCCCTGAGCGGCGTCGATTCTTTGATGTGCGATTGCGCGTGGGGCCCGGCGCGGAATCTCATGTGACGCGACGGAACTGCTGGTCGGAGCACCACTGGATTGGCTCGGAAAGGACACCACCGTGGATACTCCCATCATCGAGGCGGTCGACGTCACCAAGTCGTTCGGAGAGACGAAGGCGCTCCAGGGAATCAGCCTCTCCGTGGGCGAAGGCTCCATCCTCGGCCTGCTCGGCCACAACGGTGCCGGCAAGACGACCCTGGTCAACGTGTTGACCACGCTGGTCCGACCGACGAGCGGCTCGGCGCGAATCGCGGGCTACGACGTCGTCCGCGAGGGCGAACGCGTCCGCGAGCGGATCGGTCTCACCGGCCAGTTCGCCTCGGTCGACGAGCACCTCAGCGGCCGGGCGAACCTCGTCATCCTGGGTCGGTTGCTCGGTCTCGGCCGCCGGGCCGCGGGGGTTCGCGCCGACGAACTGCTCGCAGCCTTCGAGCTCACCGAGGCGGCCGGCCGTCCGGCGCGGGACTACTCCGGCGGGATGCGCCGCCGCCTCGACCTGGCGGCCAGCATCATCGGTGAGCCGGCCGTTGTCTTCCTCGACGAACCGACCACCGGGCTCGACCCGGTGAGCCGCCGGTCGGTGTGGGACCTGGTGGAGAACCTCGCCCGGGCCGGCACCACGGTGCTGCTCACCACGCAGTACCTGGAGGAGGCGGACCGTCTCGCCTCGTCCATCAGCGTCCTGTCCCAGGGGCGGGTCATCGCGTCGGGCTCGGCCAGCGAGCTGAAGGCCGCGGTGGGTCAGCGCACCGCGTCGATCACGTTCGCCAGGTCGGAGGACGGCTCGCTGGTGCTCAGGATGCTGGAGCGGGCGGGCATCCAGGCGAGCCTCGACGAGGACCGCCCCGTGGTGACTGCCCCGGTCAACGCCTCCTCCCAGTTGGCCATCGTGGTCCGCGCGATGGACGAAGCTGGCGTGGAGATCGAGGAGCTCACCTTCGCCGAGCCGACGCTCGACGATGCCTACATCGCCCTGAACCGGCACCCCGTCGCCACGAACGCCTAGCGCACACTCGGATCGAGGAGTCGGCCATGACGACCACCGTAGAGAAGACCGAGCCGGCCCGCCGGTCCGCCCTCAGGGACCGGGCCCTCCGGACCGGCGTGATCACCCAGGTGGTGGTCCTGACCGGACGGACGATGGGGACGCTGCGCAATCCCGCGCTGTTCATCCCCAGCCTGTTGTATCCGATCATCATGTTGTCGATCTTCAGCCAGGTGTTCCGGAGCATCGACCAGACACCCGGCTTCCCGGCCGGCGTGGCCTACATCGACTACCTGCTGCCCGCCATCCTCGTGACGACCGGGCTCGGCGCCGGGGCGAAGACGGGCACGATCCTCACCACCGAGATGCAGAACGGCATCATCGCCCGGTTCAAGTCGATGCCGATCCGCACCGGTTCCATCCTCACCGCCCGCAGCTTCGCCGACCTGATCCAGTTCCTCGGCGAGATGGCGGTCACCACCGCGCTGGCCGCGCTCATCTTCGGGTTCTCGCCCGCAGGCGGCTTTGTCGGGGTTCTCGGTGCGATCCTCGTCTCGCTGGTGGTGGGCTGGTCGCTCGGCTGGGTCTTCATGGCGCTCGCGGCGTGGCTCAAGGCGCCGCAGGTGTTGGAACCGATCAGCAGCATGCTGACGATCATCCTGATGTTCGCCTCGAACGCCTTCGTGGCCACCTCGACCATGCCGACGTGGCTGCGCTTCCTCTCCGAACTCAACCCGCTGTCGCTGGCGATCGAGGCGGCGCGCGAGCTTGCCCTCGGCACCGCCGACACGGGCACCATTCTGGCGCCGGTGGCGATCTGCGCGGTGGTCGTGCTGATCGCGGCACCCATCGCGACCCGCAACTTCCGACGCGGCTGATCGCCCGCCGGAACTGAATGTGACCTCGGCGCGGCCGTGACACGGCCGCGCCGCTGGCTGTCCGAGATCTCCTCAAGGAGTCGTCCATGAAGAAAACGTCGCTGCGCCTGTCGGTCGTCCTGACCGTGGCGCTGGCCACTTTGTGCCCTGGCGTTCCACCAGCCGTCGCCCACACCGACGCCGGTGCGGTCGCACCGGTGCCGCTGGTCCTGGACGGTCACTTCGACAACGACGGCCTGGACACCAGCGGTGCCCGGGACGGCGACTTCGACGGTGCCAGGAAGGCGTTCCAGGCCGAGGCGCTACCCGCCTCCGGCGTGGTCGACCTCGACGGCGTGCCGTTCCGGTTCCCCTCCGCGGCAGCCGGCGCGAAGAACAACGTGGTCGCGCGCGGGCAGACGATCACCCTGCCCGCGGGCCGCTACCACAGCGCGTACTTCCTGGTCTCCGCGAGCACCGCGGCCGGTTTCGGGGGCAGCGCCTCCGGTGCCGCGACGGTGCGCTACTCCGACGGGACGACCAGCGCGCAACCCCTCACCGCGACCGACTGGATCGGCGGCGGTGGCATCCTCAAGGTGCCGTTCTACAGCCCGGACACCGAGCCGAACGTGCTCGACCCGGTCTCGATGTACACCAGCCGGATCTGGCTCGACCCGGCGCGTACGGCCGTCGGCGTGACGCTGCCGGCGACCGACCCGGTCGCCGCCGGCTCCACCAGTCTGCACGTGTTCGCCGCGTCGCTGCAACCGGTGACCAGCGGACGCAGCCTCGACCTGCGTGGTGTCCGGTCCACCACCAAGCGGATGCCCGGCACCGGCGACCAGGCGGTCGAGGCCACCGTCGTCAACACCGGCAACCAGTGGATCACGGCGCAGGACCGCCTGGTGGTCAGCGTGACCGCCAACGGCGTCCGCACCACCACGGCCGCCACCGTCGGGAGGCTCGCACCCGGTGAGGAGACCCGCGTCCGGGTCGGGATCCGGGGCACGAGCGCCGTCAAGGCCGGCACCAGGGTCTCCGCCGCGGTGACCGCGACGTCGGTGCGGGTGACCACCCGCCGGACGACGACGCTGACCGTCGGTGTGCCCGACTACGTCGCGACCGACGCCTCGCTGGGCAAGCACGAGTCGCCGTACTGGTTCGACGACGCCAAGTTCGGCCTGTTCGTCATGTACGGCCCGTACTCGCTGCCGGCCTGGGCGCCGGCGGGCGAGCTCTGGGCCGAGTGGTACTGGGCGCTGATGACCGATGTCCCGGACCCGCGGACGAAGGACCACCACAAGGCGACGTACGGCGAGGACTTCACGTACGACGACTTCATCAAGGACTTCTCCGCCGAGCGGTTCGACGCGGCCGAATGGGTTCGCCTCTTCGAGCAGTCCGGGGCGAAGTACTACGTGTTCAGCGCCAAGCAGCACGACGGGTACGCGATGTGGGACTCGAAGGTGTCCGGCCGGGACTCGGTCGACCTGGGCCCGAAGCGGGACTTCGTGAAGGAACTCTTCGACGCGTCCCGCACGTACGCGCCGGGCCTGCGCAACGGGCTCTACTTCTCCATGCAGGAGTGGTACAACCCGGACCTGCCGTGGCTCGGCCACGGCCCGATCAACTCGTTCACCGGCGAATCCGTGCCGTACACGGGCTACCAGAGCGGACGCGACTACATCGCCGACTACCAGGTGCCGCAGATGAAGGAGCTGTACACCCAGTACCCGGACCTCGACCTGCTCTGGTGCGACATCCTCGGCCCCGGCGACAGCCGTCAGGTCCAGGCCGGCTTCTTCAACGCCGACAAGAACAAGGCGAAGCCGCGCGACGTCGCGGTCAACGACGTGTGCAGCGTCCCGACCAACGACTTCACCACCACCGCCAACGTCCGGTACAGCAACACCGTCGCGAAGAAGTGGGAGGCGAGCCAGACCATCGAGCCCATCTCCTACGGCTTCAACCAGACGACGCCGCTGAGCTCGTACAAGTCGACCGACCAGGTCGTGGACCAGCTCGTGGATGTGGTGAGCAAGAACGGCAACCTGCTCCTCACGCTCTCACCCCAGGGCGACGGCACGTTCCCGAGCTTCCTCGCCCAGCGGATGCGGGACGTCGGGGCGTGGCTGAAGACCAACGGTGAGGCCGTCTACGGCACCACGTACTGGTCGCGGATGTCGGGGCAGGGCTCACTGCGCTTTACGGTGAAGCCGGACGCGTTCTACGTCATCTCCACGGAGTCGCTCGGCTCGCAGGTCGTCGTCGATGCGCCGGTGCCGATCCGCGCCGGGGACAAGGTGACCCTGCTCGGGTACGACGGCGGACCGCTGAGCTGGAGCCAGCAGAACGGGAAGCTGACCATCCAGATCCCTGCCGCAGCGAGCGCGGTCGGCAAGCACGCGTGGTCCCTGAAGATCAGCCAGTGATCCTCGACTAGCCGCCAGGCGCCGTGCCGACCGGGCACGGCGCCCGGCTCTTTTCGGAGGAGGAAGCTCGCACGCGAAACGGCCCGGCCAGGCATGGTTGCCTGGCCGGGCCGTCGTGCGGATCGAACCGCCCGGTCAACCGACGAACGTCAGCACGTTCCCGTCGTCGTGCCGCCGGTCACGGGAGCGCCGGATGTCCAGGTGTACGAACACCCGCTGCAACCAGCGATCTCGGCCGTCGTAACGAGGAGTGAAGGCGGTGCGGCCGTGCAGGCCGAGGCGGTTGTCCACGAAAGCGAGGTCTCCGGGCTCGAGGATGATCGTGCGCCGGACGTCTGACAGGGCGTCTCCCAACGCGGCCAGCGCGGCGGTCGCCTCGCCGTCCAGCGGCCGGGTGCTTTCGAAGTCCACGATGATGTCGGGATCGTCCGAGCTACCGCGAAGAATCGCTTGCGGATCGGGGACCATGTCGAGCATGCCGAACGAGGCGGGCGGCTCGGTGATGAACCGCGGCTGGTGCAGCACGGCGCGTACCTCGTCGGACAGCAGCGGCAGGGCGCGGCGGATCGACGCCACCTGCAGGCCGGCGACGTTGTCATGGTCGTTGCGGAGGCAGAGCAGCCCGACGTAGTCGGGCCGGCGCGGGTGGAACGCGTTCTCCACGTGCATGTTGAGGGCCACCGAGCCGGCGTTGCCCTGGTACTTCTCCATGCCTGGCACGGGCACGACGTCCTGCACCAGCGCGCCGGTCTTCTCCTCGCGGAAGGACACCAGTTCGCCGAGCTGGAGCCCGATCAGCACCTCGGTCGCGGCGGCGATCGTCGCCACACGCTGCACCGATCCGGGCATCGTGGGCGTGGCCGGCAGGTGACCCTCGCCGATCGGCAGGTGGCGCAACCGCAGCAGCGCGTCGGGGCCGGGGTCGCGTTGGAACTGCCGCAGGGCGTTACGGACCCGTTCCGGGAGCCGAACGGAGGCGCGCCGCGCCTCGTCGAGCCACGCCGGGTCGTCGACGCGGGCGACCGGCAGCGTGGTCAGGTGCAGCGCTGCCGCCTCCAGTTCGTCGTGCTCGGCTGCGGACAGGGCGAATTCTGCATGGACGGGGGTTTCGACGTCGACGGACAAAAGCATCTCCGTTCCTGCATACCGTTCCTTCCGACGTCGGTGCGACGGGAAAGGGCCTTCGGCAGATGAGGTTACGAGCATTTACAGCGTCGCCGAACGCGTAGCCGGGAGCCACCGCCGATTGAAGAATTGACCAATTCGGTCTGGGCTTCAATGACTCGTCGATGCCGGGGTCGCACAATCAAAAACCGGGCCCGCCCGGGGGGAAGGGGCGGACCCGGCGTGTAACGGCCGATCGACGGTCAGAGCGTGACCGGCAGGGAGACCACCGCGCGTACGAAGATGTCCCGGTGGTAGCGGATATCGGACTCGTCGATGTCGAGCCGGATCTTCGGGAAGCGGGTGAGCATGCGGGAAAATGCCGCCTCGATCTCCAATCGGGCCAGGTGGGCGCCGGAGCAGAAGTGGATGCCGTGGCCGAATGACACGTGGGTGATGCGCTTGCGGGTGATGTCGAACCGGCTCGGGTCGTCCACGAAATGCTGCTCGTCCCGATTGGCCGACGTGATTGACAGGATGACGACCTCGTCGGCGGGTATCGTCACGTCGCCGACCGTGATGGGCTCCTTGGTGACCCTCTTGAGGGCGCAGTTCACCGGCGTCACGTACCGGATCAGCTCCTCCACCGCAGTGGGCCAGAGGCTGGGGTCGGCGCGCAGCTGCGCTGCCTGCTCCGGGTGTTGGAGAAGGGCGAGGGCGCCGCCGCCGAGCAGGCCGACGGTGGTCTGGTTGCCGCCGGTCATCAGCGCGATGCAGGTGGAGAGCACCTCGCCGTCGTCGAGCCGCTCCTCGTCCTCGGCGTGGATCAGCGCGGACATGAGGTCGTCCTGCGGGTCGGCGCGCTTGCGGCGGATCAGCGACCGCATGTACGCGGACACCTCGCCGACGGTCTCGTCCAGGATCCCGCTCTCGTCGGAGGCGTCGGTGCGCAGCAGCGTCGCCGACCAGCGATCGAAGTCGGCCCAGTCGGTCTTGGGCACGCCGAGCAGTTCGGCGACCGCCATGATCGGCAGCGGGCTGGCGAGACCGGTGACGAGGTCCGGCTGGTCGGACTCGGCGAGCCGGTCGAGCAGCCCGTCGGCGATCTCCTCGATGGCCGGCCGCATCAGTTCGGTACGCCGCTTGGTGAACGTGCCGGTCAGCTGCTTGCGCAGCCGGGTGTGGCGGGGCGGGTCGACGTCGACGAGGTGGTTGCTCAGCTCCGGGTCGGGCTTGTACTCCCGGCCGAGTTGCCGCGACATGACGGCGTAGAGGCGGTTGATGTCACGACTCAGGCGCTGGTCGGCGAGGAGTGGGCGGACATCGGGGTAACGCGAGACCACCCAGGAGCGGGTGCCGTCGGGAGCCTTGACCTCGCGCACGGGCTCCTCGGTGCGGACCTTCTCCCAGTAGGGGTACGGGTCCTGGGCGAAGTCCTCGGTGTAGAGCCAGTACTTGGACAGCGCTCTGATGCCTGACATCGAGCTTCCCTTCCTGAATGGACTAGCCGGTGGTCTCGAGCGCGACCCGCCGGCTGATAGCGGCCAGCACGGAGCGGCGGATGAGCCCACTGCCGCCGCGGATGAGCATCCAATAGAAACGGAATTTGCGCCGATAATTGTCGCTGGTGCAGAAAACGCGGGTCTCGGTGCTCAAAATGCCATCGGCGTAGCGGAAGTCGAGCGCAATCTTGTTGTAGTCAGGTTCCGAGAAGGCGCGGAACTCGGTGGCCATCGGCCCGTTCAGCTCGGGACTCCCGCGCTCGGACCCGATGACTCCGAACACCATCTCGGTCTCCCGCTCGCCGAGCTGGAGGCCGTCGAAGTCGGCCAGCACCCGCCGGCTGGGTGTCACGTCGTTGCGGCTCACCGCCATCAACAGGCGTCCCAGCTTGGCTTCGCCCCAGGTCACGGCGCGCGCGGCTGTCATGATCCGGTCGGGGGGCGCGTTGATCCGCACCCGATGCACCTCATGGAAGTGCCATTCATCGAGGAAATCGTCGATGAGCATGTCGCCGTGCTGCTCAGCGCTTGTCATGTTCGTCAGCCGTCACTTCCGCGGTAGGCTCCGTCGGCCGAACAGTAAACGGTGATCCGACGACGCGCGGCGGCCCGATAGAAGAATTTGTGCCGGCCGCGGCCGTGTGCTTCGGGCTTTTCGATCCGGTCTTGCTGCCTTCGATGCCCAGCCGATTCACTGTGGATCGCCGACACCGTGTCCCGCGCCTTCGCCGCTGCCAATTCGCCCGCCGAATCCGACTGGCCGATGGGCGCCGCGCGACGCCGCACGGGTCCGGCGTGCGTCGACTTCACCCGATCGGAGAGGTGCCTGAATGGCTGGCATGCGCGGCGACCGGCTGGGTCTCACGGCGGCCCAGTCCGGCATGTGGCTCGCCCAACAACTGGACCTCACCAACCCGACCTACAGCATCGCCGAGTGCGTCGAGATCCGAGGTGCGATCGACCCGGTCCTCTTCGAACGGGCGCTGCGCCGGGTCGTCACCGAGACCGACGCGCTGCGGATCCGTTTCGACAGCGACGACTCGGGGCCGTGGCAGGTCGTGCAGCCCGAGGTCGACTGGTCGATGCACCACGTGGACGTCGCCGACGACGGTGGCCGGGCGGCGGCGGAGGTCTGGATGCGCCGGCAGGCGGACCGGCCCGTCAACCTGTCCAGCGGTCCGGTCTTCACGCACGCACTGATCAAAGTCGCGGCCGACGACTTCATCTGGTTCAACAGATCCCACCACGCGGCCGTCGACGGCTACAGCGGCGCCCTGATCGCCCAGCGCGTCGCGCAGGTCTACACGGCCCTCGTGGACGGCACGCCGGTGGACTCCTCGCCCTTCGGCCGCCTCAGCGACCTGGTCGAGTACGACGCCGCGTACCGCGGATCCGACCAACAGGCCGACGACCGGGAGTACTGGACGAGCCGTTTCGCGGACCGCCCCGTACCGGTCAGCCTGGCCGCCGTACCGCCGGCCGTGCCGCGCGGGCATGAGCGCCTCTCGGGATCGTTCGGACCGGAGCTCACCGCGGCCGTGCTGGAGCTCTCCCGCGAGGCCGGGATGGGCTGGCCCACCGTCGTGCTGGCCGGAACGGCGGCCTACCTGGCCCGGATGACCGGCGTCGGGGACGTCATCCTCGGCATGGCCGTCGCCGGCCGCCAGAAGCCGGCCGCCCGGCGGACCCCCGGCATGGTCTCCAACGCGTTGCCCATCCGCGTGCGGGTGCGCCAGGACTCGTCGGTCGCCGAGCTGCTCGACCGGGTCAACCGTGAACTGCGCCTGGCCCTCCGGCACCAGCGGTACCGCTACGAGGATCTGCACCGGGACCTCGGCCTCGTCGGCACGCGCCAGCGGCTGTGGGGGCCCGAGGCGAACGTCGTGCTGTTCGACTACAACCTGTCGTTCGCCGAGCATCCGGCCAGCGTGCGCGCCTTCGCGCTGGGGCCCGAGGAGGACCTCTCGCTGCTCATCGACGGCAGGTCGACGCGCTCCGGCATGCGTATCGACTTTCACGCCAACGCTGACCTGTACCGGCCGAACGCCCTGGCGAACCACCGTGACCTGCTACGGCACTTCCTGCACGACATGACAACCGGTGACCCACAGCGGTCCGTCGGCCGGCTGACCGTGACGCCGGACGACAGGGCCGGCCGGTTCACCGGCCACACCGTCTACATTCTCGACGCGGCTCTTCGGCCGGTGCCGGCGGGCGGGGTGGGGGAGCTGTACCTGCCGACGGCCGCACCGAAGGCGGCCGGGGTGCTGTTGGCCACCGCGGTCGCCGATCCCTTCGGCGGCACCGGCTCGTCGATGGCACGCACCGGGCAGCTCGTTCGCCGCCACGCCGACGGCATGTTCGAACTCGTCGGCGCACTGCCGGTCCTGGCCGGCCCGACGCCGGAGACGGCCGGCGAGCCCGCACCCGACGACGCGTCGACGGCGGCGAGCCAGCTGGCCACGCTGGCGACGGTGCGTCAGGAGCAACTCCGCGTCCTCTTCGCGGAGGCGCTGTCGAACTCCGGCATCGGCCTGCACGACAACTTCTTCGAGGCCGGCGGGCACTCGCTGACCGCCATCCGCGTGCTCGGCCGCATCCGCGCCACGTTCCGGACCGAGCTGTCGATCAAGACGATCTTCGAGGCGCCGACCGTGGCGCTGCTGGCGGAGCGGATCGAGGAGGCCCGCGAATCGGCGAGGCCCGAGCTGCTCCCGGCCGAACGGCCGGAGCGACTGCCGCTGTCCCTCGGCCAGCGGGGACTCTGGTTCCTCGACCGGCTGGAGGGCCCCAACCCCTCCTACCACCACGGCCTGTCCCTGCGGCTCTCCGGCGACCTCGACCGCGCGGCGCTGCGGCTGGCGATCGGCGACCTGCTGCGGCGGCACGAGAACCTGCGCACCTCCTTCCCGGAGGACGACGGCGAGCCCTGGCAGCGCATCAGCCCGGCGCCTGTCTCGGCACCGGATCTCGAGGTGCGCGACATCGCGCCGGCAGACCTCGCGACCATCCTGCGTGACGCCGCGTCGACACCCTTCGACCTCGCGGCCGAACCCCCGGTACGAGCCCTGCTCTTCGCGCTCTCGCCGACCGATCACGTGTTGATGGTGGTCATGCACCACATCATCAGCGACGGCCTCTCGCTGGAGCCGCTGCTGCTCGACCTGGCGGACGCGTACGTCGCGCGGCTGACCGGAGAGGCACCGCGGCGACCGCCACTCACCGTGCAGTACGCGGACTTCACCGTCTGGCAACGGCGCATCCTCGGCGACGGCGTCGCGCCGACCGCCCCGATGACGCAGCAGGTGGGCTTCTGGCGGACCACGCTGGCGGGCGCTCCGCAGGAGGTCACCTTCCCCGCCGACCACGTCCGCCCCGAGGTGGCCGGACACGCGGGCGACCATCTCGGCTTCGAGATCGATGCGGAGTTGCATGGGCGTTTGACGGCGTTGGCGCGGGAGCGTCAGGTGACGTTGTTCATGGTGTTCCACGCGGCGGTGGCGGTGTTGTTGTCGCGGTTGGGTGCCGGTACGGATGTGGTGTTGGGCAGTCCGGTGGCGGGTCGTGGTGACGCGGCGTTGGACGCGGTGGTGGGGTTTTTCGTCAACACGTTGGTGTTGCGGACGGATCTGAGTGGGGATCCGGAGTTTGGTGAGGTGTTGGCGCGGGTGCGGGAGGGTGACCTGGCCGCGTACGCCAATCAGGATGTGCCGTTCGAGCGGTTGGTCGAGGCGTTGAATCCGGTGCGTTCGTTGGCGCGGCATCCGTTGTTCCAGGTGATGCTGGCGTTGCAGAACGCCTCGGAGTCGAGTCTTGAGCTGCCGGGCCTGCGCGTCACCCCCGAACCCGTCGAGGTCGGCACGGCGAAGTTCGACCTCGAATTGATGCTGGACGAGCACCTGTCCGCCACGGGTGAGCCGTCCGGGATCACCGGCAAGCTGGAGTACAGCGTCGGCCTGTTCACGGCGACCACGGTCGGGCTGCTGGCGGAGCGGCTCATCAAGCTCCTCCGCCAGATCGTCGAGGCGCCAGCGACGCGGATCGGCGCGTTCGACGTCCTCGCCGAGGCGGAGATCGCGCGCGCGGCGGAGCCCGGCGCCCGGCTGGTCCTCGGTCCCGACGGCGAACTGCTCCCGACCGGCGTCCCGGGTGACATCCACATCCTGGCGCGGGCCGACGCGGACGGTGCCGTCGCGGCACCGATCGGCCCGGCCGGCCGGTACCTGCGTCGCACCGGCGAACAGGGACGGTGGCGCGCCGACGGCACCATCGAGATGGTCACCGACGACGCGCCCGACGACGTCGTCGCGGCAGTCGTCCCGGCGGCGCCGCGTCAGCCCCGGACCCCGGCGGAGGAGATCCTCCGCGGCCTCTACGCCGAGATGCTCAACCGCCCGGACGTCGACATCGACAGCGGCTTCTTCGACCTCGGCGGCCACTCGCTGTCCGCGATCCGGCTGCTGAGCCGGATGCGGTCCACCTTCGGAGTCGAGCTGCCGGTACGCGCGCTGTTCGAAGCACCGTCCGTCGCCGAGCTCGCCGGGCGTCTGCAGGCCGGCGCGTCGACCCTGCCGTCCCTGGTGTCCCGGCCACGGCCGGACCTGGTGCCGCTGTCCAGCGCCCAGCGCCGGCTGTGGTTCATCGACCGCTTCGACGGAGTGCCCGGTACCTACAACATGGGGCTCTCCCTGCGGCTCACCGGTGCCGTCGACGTGGCGGCGTTACGGGCGGCGCTCGCCGACGTCATGGTCCGCCACGAGAGTCTGCGCACCGTCTTCCCGGACGTCGACGGCACGCCGTACCAGCTCGTGCTCCCGGCTGGCCTGGTGCGTCCGGAGCTGCCCGTCGTGCCGGTGCCGGTCGGGCAGTTCGGCGCGGCGCTGACCGAGTTCGCCATGGAGGGCTTCGACCTCGCCGCCGCGCCGGCGGTGCGCGCGTGTCTGTTCCGCCTCGCCGACGCTCCCGCCGACGGCGAGCAGGAGCACGTGCTGATGGTGGTGATGCACCACATCATCAGCGACGGGTGGTCTCAGGAGGCGCTGGTCAAGGACCTCGCCACCGCGTACACCGCCCGGCTCGGCGGTGCCGAGCCTGCCTTCACACCGCTGCCCGTGCAGTACGCGGACTACGCGCTCTGGGAGCGCGAGGTCCACGGTGACGAGCAGGACGAGCAGAGCCGCATCGGACAGCAGCTGCGGTACTGGCGCGAGCACCTCGCCGGCCTGCCCGAGGAGATGGCGTTGCCGCTCGACCGGGTCCGCCCCGGCGTGGCGTCCTACCGCGGCGGGGTGATCGGCTTCGAGATCGATGCGGAGTTGCATGGGCGTTTGACGGCGTTGGCGCGGGAGCGTCAGGTGACGTTGTTCATGGTGTTCCACGCGGCGGTGGCGGTGTTGTTGTCGCGGTTGGGTGCCGGTACGGATGTGGTGTTGGGCAGTCCGGTGGCGGGTCGTGGTGACGCGGCGTTGGACGCGGTGGTGGGGTTTTTCGTCAACACGTTGGTGTTGCGGACGGATCTGAGTGGGGATCCGGAGTTTGGTGAGGTGTTGGCGCGGGTGCGGGAGGGTGACCTGGCCGCGTACGCCAATCAGGATGTGCCGTTCGAGCGGTTGGTCGAGGCGTTGAATCCGGTGCGTTCGTTGGCGCGGCATCCGTTGTTCCAGGTGATGCTGGCGTTGCAGAACGCCTCGGAGTCGAGCCTGGAGTTGCCGGGTCTGCGCGTCACCCCCGAACCCGTCGAACTGCCCATCGCGAAGTGGGACCTTCTCTTCGAGCTGGACGAGCGGGTCGACGGCGGCGGGATCGACGGCCGCCTCGAGTTCGCCACCGATATCTTCGACGCGAGCACGGCTCAGGCCATCGCCGACCGGTTGCTCATCGTCCTGCGCGCGGTCTCCGCCGACGCGTCGCGGCCGATCGGTCAGCTCGACCTGCTCAGCACCGCGGAGCGGGAGACCGTGCTGACCCGGTGGGGGAGGGGCCTGGACGCGGCCGAACCGGACCAGTCGGTGCCCGAGGCGTTCGCCGAGCAGGTGCGCCGGGTCCCGGACGCCACCGCCGTGCTCGACGCCTCCGGATCGAGGACGTACCGGCAGGTCGACGCCAGGGTGAACCAGCTGTCCCATCGGCTCCTGCGCCTCGGCGTGCGGACCGAAACGGCCGTGGGGATGCTGCTCCGGCACGGCCTCGACGTGCCGGTGGCACAGTTGGGCGTGCTGCGGGCCGGAGGCGTCGTCTGTCCGCTCGACGCCCGCCACCCCGACGACCGACTGCGCTGGCAGCTCGACGACAGCGGCTGCGTCGCTGTCGTCACCGACCGGGCGAACGAGATGCGCGCGACCGCGGTCGCCAACGGCCGGCCGGTCATCGTGCTGGATGCCGAGGACGCCCTGGCGGGCGAGCCCACCACGGTGCCCGCAGTGACGGTGCACCCCGATCAGGCGATGTCCGTGTTGTACACCTCCGGCTCGACCGGGCTGCCCAAGGGGGTGGTGATCCGGCAGCGGGCCGTCCTCAGCTTCGTCGCCGACCCTCGCTTCGGGGACGGGTACGACGTCGTCATCAACCACTCGCCGCTCGCCTTCGACGCCTCGACGTTCGAGCTGTGGCGGGCGCTGCTGCACGGCGGCGCCGCCGTGATGGTCGACGAGGAACTGGACCCGGCCGTGGTGCGCGGTTTCGCCGAACGGGGAGCGCGCCGTTTGTTCCTCACCTCCGGGCTGTTCCGGGCGCTGGCCGAGGAGGACCCCGAGTGCTTCGGCGGGTTCGAGGAGGTCTGGACCGGCGGTGACGTGGTGCCGCCGAAGCTGGTGCGCCAGGCGCTCTCGGCCAACCCGGGGCTGACCGTGGTCGACGTCTACGGACCGACCGAGACCACGTCGTACGCCACCACCTTCAGCATCCGGCCCGAGGACGACGTGCCGAATCCCATCCCGATCGGTGTGCCGCTGCACGACATGCGGGCGTACGTCCTGGACGAGCGCCTCAACCCCGTACCGCCTCGGGTGGAAGGCGAGCTGTACCTCGGCGGCGGCCACGCGCGCGGCTATCTGCACCGCCCGGGCGCCACCGCGGACCACTTCGTGGCGGACCCGTTCGGCCCCGCCGGAGGCAGGCTCTACCGCACCGGAGACCGGGTCCGCTGGCGCACCGACGGCGCTCTGGAGTTCACCGGCCGTGCCGATTCGCAGGTCAAGATCCGTGGCTTCCGGATCGAGCTGGGCGAGATCGAGGCTGTGCTCGGCGCGCACCCGGTGGTGCGGGACGTGGCGGTCGAGGTGTCCCGCAGCGAACGCGGCGACAAGCGGATCGTCGCGTACGTCGTGCCCGCCGTGGACCGGGAGGCGTTCGACGGCGAGGCGTTGCGGGAGCACGCGCGGGCCCGACTGGCGGAGTACATGCTGCCGGCGGCGATCATGACGCTGGAGCAGCTGCCGTTGACCGCGAACGGCAAGCTGGACCGGCGCGCGTTGCCCGCGCCCGACTTCGCCGCCGCGGCGGGGACCGTCGCGGCACGCGACGAGCGGGAGCAGCGGCTGTGCGACCTGTTCGCCGACGTTCTCAGCGTGCCGTCGGTGGGCATCGAGGATAGCTTCTTCGAGCTCGGCGGCGACAGCATCCTCTCGATCCAACTGGTCGCCCGGGCCCGTCGCGCGGGACTGGTCATGACGGCGAAGGACATCTTCGAGCACCAGACGGTCGCCCGGCTGGCGAAGATCGCCGCGGAGGCCGGCAGCGAGCAGCAGTCCCACCGGACCGGCGGCGACGTCGGTCGCTTCCCGCTCACGCCGGTGATGCACTGGTGGCGGGAGCGGGGCGGCACGCTCGACCGGTTCAACCAGACCGCCGTCGTCACCGTGCCGGCGGGGCTGGGCGAGGAACGGCTGGCCGCAGCCGTGCAGGCGGTCGTCGACGGGCACGGCGCCCTGCGGCTGACCCTCTCCGGGACGGAACGGGAGTGGATCCCGGAGATCCGCCCGGTGGGCGCGGTGCGAGCGGCCGACGTCGTCCGGCGGGTCGAGGTGGCCGGTGCCGACGATGTCCGGCTGCGGGAGGTCCTCGCGGCGGAGGCGGAAGCCGCCTGGCAGCGGCTCGATCCACTGAACGGCACATCCGTCCAGATCGTGTGGTTCGACGCCGGGCCGCAGCAGTCCGGGCGGCTCCTGGTCACGGCGCACCACCTGGCCGTGGACGGCGTCTCCTGGCGCATTCTGCTGCCCGATCTGCAGCAGGCCTGGGAGACGGCCGGTGCTGGCACGCCGAGCCTGGAGCCGGCCACGATGTCCGTGCGGCGCTGGGCCGAGCGCCTGGTCGTCGCGGCGCACGAACCGACCCGCGTCGCCGAGCTGCCCGGCTGGGAGCGGCTGCTGCGTGAGCCGGAGCCCGCCCTCGGCGACCCGTCCGTGGGTGTCTGTGGGACAGGTCGGCGGCTCACCGTCACCCTGCCGGCCGACCGTACCGCCGCGGTCCTGACCACGGTCCCCAAGGCGTACCGGGCGAGAGTGGACGACGTCCTGCTCGCCGCGCTGGCCGCGGTCGTGCTCGACGCGCGCCGGGCGCGCGGCCTCGACAACGGCGGCGGCATCCTGGTCAACCTGGAGAGCCACGGTCGCGAAGAGATCGCCTCGAACATCGACCTGTCCCGAACGGTCGGCTGGTTCACCAGCATCTGCCCCGTACGCCTCGACCCGGAGGTGACCGAGTGGCACGACTTCTGGGCGGGTGGCCGGTCCGTGGGCCGGGCCATCAAGAGCGTCAAGGAGCAACTGGCCGGGCTGACCGACCGCGGGCTCGGGTACGGGCTGCTGCGCTACCTCAACCCGGAGACCGCGCCGCGGCTGGCTGCCCTGGCCGCTCCACAGATCAGCTTCAACTACCTCGGTCGCTTCGACACCGCCGGCCCGGAGCCCGCGGCCGACTGGGCCCTGGCGGCCGAGGCGGGCGACATCGCCGACGCGGCCGAGGTCGACGCGCCACTCATGCACCCGCTCGAGGTGACCGTCGTGACCCGCGACGGGCCGGGCGGCCCCTGCCTCCAGGCGACCTGGGCCTGGTCGGAGCCGGCCCTGTCCGAGCAGGACGTACGACGCTTCGCCGACGCCTGGCACCGGGCCCTCGACGTCTTCGCCGACCACGCCGGTCAGGCGGACGCCGGCGGGCACACGCCATCAGACCTGTCCCTGATGTCGATCTCGCAGGACGACATCGATCTCGTTGAATCCGACTGGAGGATGCTGTAGTGACCCGGCAGAAACCCGAGGACATCCTCCCGCTGTCACCCCTGCAGGAGGGCCTGCTCTTCCACTCGCTGCTCGACCCGGACGGCGCGGACAGCTACACCGTGCAGTCGGTGTTCGCGCTGCACGGCGACCTCGACACGGCGGCGTTGCAGGCCGCGGTGCGGGCGCTGTGGCGTCGGCACAGCATCCTGCGCACCGGCTTCCTGCACGAGCGCCTCGCGCAGCCGGTGCAGGTGGTCGCCCGGGAGCTGGACGCGCCCTGGGCAGAACTGGACCTCAGCGGCGTCGACGGCGAGCAACGCCTCGACGAGTTCCTCGCCGAGGACCGGGCCCGCCGGTTCGACCTCACCCGCGCGCCGCTGGCCCGGGTGACCCTGGTACGGCTCGGGGAGCAGCGCCACGTGCTGGTCCTCACCAACCACCACATCCTCCTCGACGGCTGGTCGATGCCGGTGCTCATCGGTGAGCTGCTCGACCTGTACGAGAGCCACGGCGACGACCGGCAGTTGCCGCCGGCGCCCCCGTTCCGCGACTACATCGCCTGGCTCCGGTCGCAGGACCAGGCGACGGCCCGCAGGGCCTGGATGGACGCGCTCGCCGGGCTCGATGCCGGCACCCGGCTGCTGCCCGACAGCGCGGCTCGGGCGGGTGTCCAGCTGCCGGCCGTCACCGCGCTGCCGGTCGACGTGACGGCCAGGCTGGCCGCGCTGACCCGCCAGCACAACCTCACCATGAACACCGTGGTGCAGGGCGCGTGGGCGCTGCTACTGAGCCATCTGACCGGCCACGACGACGTCGTCTTCGGTGCCACGGTGTCCGGACGGCCACCGGAGCTGCCGGACGTCGAGCGCATGGTCGGGCTGCTGATCAACACCCAGCCCGTCCGCGCCGTGATCCGGCCGGCCGAGCGGCTCATCGACCTGCTGCTGCGTCTGCGGGACGCCCAGGTCGCCCTGATCCCGCACCAGCACGTCGGCCTGCGCGAGATCCAGCAGGCGGTGGGCATCGGCGACCTGTTCGACACCCTCGTCGTCTTCGAGAACTTTCCCATGGGGAACGCCGGCAGCCGTCGGCTTGTCGACGGCGTCGAGGCGGAGTTCCTGGACAGCCACGACGAGACGCACTATGCGCTCGGGCTCATCGCGGACGTCACCGACGAGCGCCTGCAACTGCGCCTCAACTACGCGCCCGAGTTGTTCGACGACGAGCGGGCACAGTCGGTGCTAGAGCTGCTCGTCCGTGTGATCGAGACGATCGCCGCCGACCCGCAGCGCCAGGTCGCCGGCTGCGACCTGCTCAGCGCCCCGGAACGCGAGGCGATCGAGCTGTGGAACGGCACCGGCCACGATGTCCCGGTGACCACGCTCCCGTCCTGGTTCGAGGCGCAGGCCGCCGCGACGCCGGACGCGGTAGCGGTGGTGTTCGAGGCTGAGCAGGTCACCTACGCGGAACTCAACGCCCGGGCGAACCGTCTGGCCCGCCTGCTGATCGCCCGCGGGATCGGTCCCGAGCGGCAGGTCGTCGTCGGCGTGCCGCGCTCGGTGGAACTCATCACGGCCCTGTACGCGGTGCAGAAGACCGGTGCCGCGTACCTGCCCCTGGACCCCGACTACCCGGCGGACCGCATCGCGTACGTCCTCGACGACGCCCGCCCGCCCATCGTGCTCGCCGGCTCCGCGGTGGCCGACCGCTTCGGCGGGACCGGCGTACCGGTGCTGGTGCTCGACGACCCGGACACCACGGCGGCCCTCGCCGGTCTCCCGGACGGCGACGTCACCGACGCCGAGCGCACCGCGCCGCTGCGGCCGGAACACCCCGCGTACGTCATCTACACCT
Source organism: Micromonospora sp. DT201 (assembly GCF_049841575.1). NCBI lineage: Bacteria > Bacillati > Actinomycetota > Actinomycetes > Micromonosporales > Micromonosporaceae > Micromonospora > Micromonospora sp. DT201. The sequence continues at coordinate 117,752 of NZ_JBNCKP010000007.1, forward strand.
CCGGATCGACCGGACGGCCGAAGGGCGTCGTGGTGCCGCACACCGGCATCGTGAACCGGCTCGCCTGGATGCAGGACCGCTACGGACTGACACCGCTGGACCGGGTGCTGCAGAAGACCCCCGCCGGCTTCGACGTCTCGGTGTGGGAGTTCTTCTGGCCGCTGCTGGTCGGCTCGACGCTGGTCGTGGCACAGCCCGAGGGACACCGCGACCCGCAGTACCTGGCCGAGTTGATCATCCGCGAGCGGATCACCACCGTCCACTTCGTACCGTCGATGCTCCAGATCTTCCTGGAGGAGCCGCTCGCCGCCGGCTGCACCGGCCTGCGCCGCGTCATCTGCAGCGGTGAGGCGCTCGGCTCCGAGCTGCGCGACCAGTTCTTCACCGTGCTGAGCGGCGTCGGGCTGCACAACCTCTACGGCCCGACCGAGGCGTCCGTCGACGTGACGTCCTGGGAGTGCCACCCGGCCGACACGGCCTCGGTGCCGATCGGCGGCCCGGTCTGGAACACCCGCGTCTACGTGCTCGACAGCGCGCTGCGGCCGGTGCCGCCCGGCGTCGCGGGCGATCTCTACCTGGCCGGCGTCCAACTCGCGCGCGGCTACCACCGCCGCCCGGGCCTCACCGCCGAGCGGTTCGTCAGCGACGTCGCCGGACGCCCCGGCGACCGCATGTACCGCACCGGCGACATCGCCAGGTGGCGGGCCGACGGCGTGCTGGACTTCCTCGGCCGCGCGGACCACCAGGTCAAGCTGCGGGGATTCCGCATCGAGACCGGTGAGATCGAGGCGGTGCTCGGCGACCACGTCACGGTGTCCACGGCAGCGGTCGTGCTGCGTGAGGACCGTCCCGGGGACCGGCGCCTCGTCGCGTACGTGGTGCCGGCCGCCGAGGCCGAGCCGCCCGCCGAGGCCGACCTGCGGGCGCATGCCGCGGCGGCGCTGCCCGAGTACATGGTGCCGTCGGCGATCGTCGTGCTGGAGCAGCTTCCGCTGACACCCAACGGCAAGCTGGACCGGCGCGCGTTGCCGGCTCCCGTCATGTCCGGCAGCGGACGTTCGCGTGCCCCGCGCACCGCACAGGAGCAACTGCTCTGCGACCTGATCGCCGAGGTGCTGCCGGTGCCGCAGGTCCGGGTCACCGACGACTTCTTCGAGCTCGGCGGCGACTCCCTGCTCGCCGTGCGCCTGGCCGGCCGGATCCGGGCCGTCGCGGGCGTCGAGGTGCCGGTGCGGGCGGTCTTCGAGAATCCGACCGCCGCCGCCCTCGCCCGCCGATTGGACTCCGCGGCTGCCGCCCGCCCGCCGCTGCGCCCGGCCCTGCGGCCGGACGTTATGCCGCTGTCGTTCGCGCAGCAGCGCCTCTGGCTGCTCGACACCATCGAGGCCGACGGGTCGGCGTACAACAACCCGGTGGCCCTGCGCCTCACCGGACGCCTCGACGTCGACGCTCTCCAGGCGGCGCTGGCCGACGTGACGGCCCGACACGAGATTCTGCGGACGTGCTACCCGGCCGTCGACGGCGAGCCCTATCAGCGCATCCTCGACCCGACCGAGATGCCGCTGCTGCTCGACCGGCACACGGTGTCGCCGGCAGAGCTGTCGTATCGGCTGCGGGCGGCCGTGCAGGTGCCCTTCGACCTCGCCACCGAGCCGCCGGTACGCGCGGTGCTGTTCACCACAGCGCCCGACGAGCACGTCCTGCTCGTGGTCGTGCACCACATCGCCACCGACGGATGGTCGAACGCTCCGCTCGCCCGGGACCTCTCCGTGGCGTACGCCGCCCGCTGGGCCGGCTCCGAGCTGGGTCTGCCAGCCCTCGCCCTGCAGTACGCCGACTACGCGCTGTGGCAGCGCCAGCTGCTCGGCGCCGAGTCGGAGCAGGACAGCGTGTTCTCCCGGCAGCTCGGCTACTGGCGGCTCGCGCTCGCCGGCCTGCCCGAGGAGACGGCGCTGCCCACCGACCGGCCACGGCCGGCGACGCCGACGTACGGCGCGGCCCAGTCCACCTTCGACATCTCCGCCGACCTGCACCGGAAGCTGACCGACCTGGCCCGGCGCTACCAGGTCAGCATGTTCATGGTGTTGCAGGCCGGCCTGTCGGCGCTCCTGTCGCGGCTCGGCGCTGGACCGGACCTGGCCATCGGCAGCCCGGTAGCCGGGCGCGGCGACGAGGCGCTGGACGACCTCGTGGGGTTCTTCGTGAACACGCTGGTCCTGCGCGCCAACCTGGACGGCGACCCGGCCTTCGCCGCGCTGTTGCGCCAGGTACGCGAGACCGACCTGGCAGCGTACGCGAACCAGGATGTGCCATTCGAGCGTCTGGTCGAGCTCGTCAACCCGGTCCGCTCGCTGTCCCGGCACCCGCTCTTCCAGGTGATGCTGACCCTGCAGAACACTGCCGTACCGTCCCTGGCGCTACCCGGACTGCAGGTCGGGCCGATCGAGGCAGATGTGACGTCCGCCCGCTTCGACCTGCTCTTCGAGCTGGCCGAGAAGCGCGACGCGGACGGGTCGTCGGCGGGCCTGGGTGGACGGCTGCACTACAGCACCGACCTCTTCGATGCCGGCACGGCCGCCCGGATCGCCGACTGGCTGGTCCGCCTGCTGGAGAGCGCGGCCGCCGACCCGACCCGTCGGGTCAGCGACCTGCAGTACCTGTCGGCCGAGCAACGGCGCCAGGCGCTCGCGTACGGCGACGGCGGTTCGGCGCCGGTCCGGTCTGCCACGCTCGCCGCGTTGGTCGACGAGCACGTCCGGCGTAACCCTGCCGCGCTTGCCGTGGCCGGTCCGGTGCCGCTGACGTACGGGCAGCTCGCGGATCGCGCCCGCGCTGTCGCCGCGCTGGTGGCCGACCACGGGGTTCGGGACAGCGCAGTGGTGGCCCTGGCGCTGCCGCCCGGGCCTGACCTGCTGGTGGCGGCGCTCGGTGTCCTCCAGGCGGGTGGAGTCTGCCTGCCGCTGGTGGGTACCACGATCCCCGCCGGGACGAAACCGGTCCTGGTGCTCGCGTCCGGGTCGGACGGCCCGTTCCTGGGCGACCTCACCCCGGTCTGCCGGTTGGAGGACGCGGCACCGGCGGCGGTCGCGGCATCGGTGACCGTTGCGGCTTCCGCGCCCGCGCTGATCTGCGGACACGAGTCCATCCTGTTCGACCACGGCGCTGTCGGCCGCTTCGCGACCCGGGCGGCCACGACGCACCGGGCGCTGACCGGACGGGTGGCCGTCCGCCTGCCGGACGCGCACCCGTTGCTGCTGCACTGGCTGCTCGCGCCGCTGGCCGCCGGCGGCTCGCTGACCTTCGCCGACACCGCCGACACGGGCCCGGAGCTGATCGTGACGGACGCGGCGGGCGCGTCGGCCGGGACCGTCGGCGCGGCCGAACTGGTAGTGCTCGGGACACCGCCGGCCGGGACCCCGGACGGCGTCGTGGTCCGCACCGAGTACGGCCCGGCGGAGACCGCGTGCGGCGCTGGCCGCGCACGGCCCGGAAAGCACGGCCGGGCGCGCGGTGCCATCGCCATCCTGGAGCGCCCGGCACCGGGTCAGCGGACCTACCTGCTCGACGACAAGCTGCGGCCGGTCGCGCCGGGCGTTGCCGCGGAGATCTACGTCGGGGGCGACCTGCTCGCCCGCGGCTACCAAGGGCGCCCGGCCGCGACGGCGGCGCGCCTGCTGGCCGACCCGTTCGGCCCGCCGGGATCGATCATGGTGCGCACCGGTGACCTGGGACGGCGCGACAGTTCCGGAGACCTGCTCGTGCTGGGACGACGGAACACCGGCACGCGGGGGCACGGGCTCACCGTCGACCCCGCGACGATCGAAGCCGCGCTGGCCGGGCACCCGGCGGTGCGCCGGGCGGTGGTGACCGTGCGCGACCTGCCCGATGGGGGAACACGCCTGTTGGCGTACGCCGTCACGGACGACGCGGCGGCGACCGGTGTCGTCCTGCGGGAACACCTCGCGGACGCCCTGCCGCCGCACGCGGTGCCGGCGGCCGTCGTCGTACTGACGGATCTGCCCGTCACCGCCGACGGCGCGGTGGACCGGGCGGCCCTGCCCGAACCGGTGTCCGAGGAGCCGGGCGACGCCAGCCCACGGACTCCGGCGGAACGACTCCTGGCCGAGATCTTCGCCGACGTGCTCGGCCGGCCGGTGGTGGGACGCCACGACGACTTCTTCGAGCTGGGTGGTCACTCGCTGCTGGCCGGCCGGCTCGCCAACCGCATTCGTTCGGCCTTCGACTGTGAACTGGGGGTACGCGTCGTGTTCGAGGCGCCGACTGTTGCCGGGATAGCGGAACGACTGGGCGGCGCCGAGCCGGCCCGCAGCGGGGTGACGCGTGTCGACCGGCCCGCCGAACTGCCACTGTCGTATGCGCAGCAGGGGTTGTGGTTCGTGAACCAGGCCTCCAGCGAGGACAGCGAGGCCTACCACATCCCGCTGGTGCTGCGGCTGCGCGGCGAGCTGGACCGGGCCGCGCTGACCGCCGCCTTCGACGCCGTACTGGTGCGGCACGAGAGCCTGCGGACCATCTTCCCGGACAGTTCCGGGCGGCCGTGGCAGCGGGTCCTCGAACCCGCCGAGGCGCGCCTGGAGCTGACCGAGTCGGCGGTGACCGAGGAGTCCCTGGAGGATGCCGTCCGGGCCGTCACCCAGCGGCCGTTCAACCTGTCGGCCGAGATCCCGCTGCGGGCGGCGCTGCTGCGTCTGGCACCTGACGACCACGTGCTGGTGGTGTCGATGCACCACATCGCCACCGATGGCTGGTCGACTGCGGTGCTGGCCGAGGACTTCTCCGCGGCGTACCGGGCCGCCGCGACCGGGCAGGAGCCGCGGCTCGCGCCGCTGCCGGTCCAGTTCGCCGACTACACGCTCTGGCAGCGCGCCACGCTCGGCGTCGAGGACGACGCGGACAGCGCGGTCGCCAAGCAGCGCGCGTACTGGGAGAACGAACTGGCGGACCTGCCCGCCGAGATCACCCTGCCCTGGGACCGGGCCCGCCCCCAGCAGGCGGGACACCGGAGCGGCGAGTGGTGGTTCGAGCTGACGCCGGAGCTGCACCGGGACCTGCACGACTTCGCCCGGCGCCACCGGTGCACCCCGTTCATGGTGCTGCACGCCGCACTGTCCGCGTTGCTCACCCGGCTCGGCGCCGGCACCGACATTCCGGTCGGCACACCGGTGGCCGGCCGCGGTGACGTGGTCCTCGAAGAGCTGATCGGCTACTTCGTCAACATGCTGGTGCTGCGGACCGACACCGCCGGCTCACCGTCGTTCGAGGACCTCGTGGCGTCGGTGCGCGAGGCCGACCTCGCCGCCTTCGCGAACCAGGACCTGCCGTTCGACCGAGTCGTCGAGGCGCTCAACCCGGAGCGGGTCAACGGCCGGCACCCGCTGTTCCAGGTCGCGCTGGTGCTGCAGAACACCCCCGAGCCCGAGCTGCGCCTGCCCGGCGTCACCGCCGAGATACTCACCCGCGGCAGCGGCACCGCCAAGTTCGACCTGTCGCTCAGCCTCGACGAGCGGTTCGGCGCGGACGGCGTCCCGGCCGGCGTCGAGAGCGTCGTGGAGTACGACAGCGACCTGTTCGACGAGGAGACGGTCGCGCGCTTCGCGAGCCAGTTCCAGCAGTTCCTCACGGGTGCCCTCGCCGAGCCGGCGCAGTCCATCGGCCGGATCGACATCCTCACCGCCGAGGAACGGCACGACCTGATCGCCGGATGGAACGGGGAGGTGCGCAGCACGCCTACGGCGACCCTGCCGGAGCTCTTCGCGGCCCAGGTCGCGGCCCACCCGGACCAGCCGGCGATCACCGTCGGGGAGCAGCAGCTCACCTACGCCGAGCTCGCGGCCCGCGCGGACGATCTGGCGCGGGTCCTCGCCGGCGCCGGCGCCGGCCCCGGCTCCTACGTCACCCTGATCCTGCCCCGGTCCGTCGACATGGTCGCCGCGATCCTGGCGACGCTGCGGACCGGTGCGGCGTACGTGCCGATCGACGCCGACCTGCCCGCCGGACGGATCGAGCTGATTCTCGACGACGTCGCCCCCGCCGCGGTCGTCACCACCTCGGCGATCCGCGACCGCATACCGGCCAGCGTGCCACAGGTGATCGTCGACGACCTCACCGTCCCGGCGGACGCCGCCGAGGTCCCGCCGTCCCGGGCGCTGCCGGAGGCACCGGCTTACGTCATCTACACCTCGGGGTCGACCGGGCAGCCCAAGGGCGTCGTCGTCACGCACCACAACGTGGTCCGGCTCTTCGAACGCACCCGGCCGTGGTTCGAGTTCGGCGCGGACGACGTGTGGACCCTGTTCCACAGCTACGCCTTCGACTTCTCGGTGTGGGAGATCTGGGGGCCGCTGCTGCACGGCGGCCGGCTGGTCGTGGTCGGCGACGACGACCGCCGCGACCCGGATCGCCTCCTCGACCTGCTGGTGCGCGAGAAGGTGACGGTGCTCAACCAGACGCCGATGATGTTCTACCGGCTGATTCAGGCGGACCTCACCTCCGGGCGCAGCGCCGGGGAGCTGAGCCTGCGCACTGTCGTCTTCGGCGGCGAGGCCCTCGACCTGCGCCGGCTGGCGGACTGGTACGGCCGGCACGCCGACACCGCGCCCAGGCTGGTCAACATGTACGGCATCACCGAGACCACTGTGCACGTGTCCTACCTGGAACTGGACTCCGCCATGGCCGCCGCCGCCGGCAGCGCGAGCCTGATCGGCGCTGGCATCCCCGACCTGCGGCTGTACGTCCTCGACGACCGGCTCAATCCGGCGCCGGTGGGTGTGGCCGGTGAGCTGTACGTCGCCGGCGACGGCCTGGCGCTCGGTTACCTGAACCGGGCCGGGCTCAGCGGCCACCGTTTCGTCGCCGACCCGTTCGGTGTCGCCGGCGATCGGATGTACCGCACCGGCGATGTGGCGCGGTGGCTGCGCGACGGTCGGTTGGAGTACCTCGGCCGCGCGGATCACCAGGTGAAGATCCGTGGTCACCGAATCGAGCTCGGCGAGATCGAGGCGGCCCTGCTCACCCACGCGGAGGTGGCGCAGGCGGTGGTCCTCGCCGTCACCGACGACGTCGGCTCCGATCGGCTGGTCGCGTACGTCGTGCCCGCCGGTCCGCAGGCGCCCGCCGCCGCGTCGCTGCGGGAGCACCTCACCGCCACGCTGCCGGCCTACATGGTTCCGGCGGTCTTCGTCCCGCTGTACGCGCTGCCGCTGACCCGGAACGGAAAGCTCGACCGCAAGGCGCTGCCGGCCCCGGTCGCGGCGGTGGAGGAGGCCCCGCAGAGCGGCGAGGCACCCACGGGCGTCGAGGAGGAGAAGCTGGCCCAGTTGTTCGCGGAGACGCTGCGGGTGACCGCGGTCGGCGCGGACGACAGCTTCTTCGACCTGGGCGGCGACAGCATCGTGTCGATCCAGCTGGTCAGCCGGGCGCGCCAGGAGGGCCTGACGCTGACGCCGAAGGACATCTTCACCCACAAGACCGTGCGGGCGCTCGCCGCTGTTGTGCGGGAGACCGGCGTCAGCCGGCCCGCGGAGGCGGACGCTTCGGCCGGCATCGGCGACCTGCCGCTGACCCCGATCATGCACTGGGCCCGGGAGCGCGGCGGCCCGATCGACCGCTACCAGCAGCACGCGCTGCTCCGGCTGCCCGACGGCTGCGACGAGACTCGACTCACCCGCACCCTGCAAGCCCTGCTCGACCACCACGACGTCCTGCGACTGCGGCTCACCCGCCGTCTCCAGAACGTCGTCTGGTCGCTCGAGGTGCCGCCCCGCGGCACGGTGGACGCGGCGGGTGTGCTGAGGCGCGTCGACGTGTCGGGTGTCGGGCCCGAGGAGGCGGAGCAGGTGATTCGCGACGAGTTCGTCGCGGCCTGCGACCGGCTCGACCCCGAGGCGAGCGTCATGGTGCAGGCGGTCTGGTTCGACGGGGGCCAGGACCAGCGCGGCCGACTGCTGATCGTGGCGCACCACCTGGTCATCGACGCCGTCTCGTGGCGCGTCCTGTTGCCCGACCTCCAGGACGCCTGGGTGCAGGTGGCGGTCGGCCGGGAGCCGGTGCTGCGGCGCCTGTCCACCTCGTACCGGGAGTGGGCGAACCGCCTGGTCGCCGAGTCGGCCGATCCCCAGCGGATGGAGGAGCTGCCGTACTGGGCCGAGACGCTGGCCGGCGTCACGCCGGTGATTCCGCAGCCCCTGATCCCGTCGCGCGACACCAACGGCACCGTGCGCGAGGTGCGGGTGGTGCTGCCGGCGGAGTCGACCGAGGCGCTGTTGACGAAGGCGCCGGCACTGTTCCGCGCCCGCATCGAGGAGGTGTTGCTGGCGGCGCTGTCCGCCGCCGTCGTCACCTGGCGTCGGTCGACCGGCCTGGGCGACGACAGCGAGGTCGTCATCGACATGGAGGGTCACGGCCGCGAGGACGTCGGTGACGGTGTGGACGTCTCCCAGGCGATCGGTTGGTTCACCTCGCTCTATCCGGTGCGCCTGGCACCCGGTGTGGCGGAGCTGGCCGACCTGCGGGACGGCACCGCCGTGGGCAGCATGATCAAGGCGGTGAAGGAGCAGGTCAGGGCCGTTCCCGGTAAGGGCATTGGCTACGGCATGCTGCGGTACCTCAACCCGCAGACGGTGGCTGTGCTCGCCGCGATGCCGCGTCCGCAGATCGTCTTCAACTACCTGGGCCGGTACGACGTCTTCGCCGGCTCCGGCGCGGAACCCTGGGACCTGATCGGCACCGACCTGCCGGCCGCCGACGCGGACGTGCCGGCCACGCACGCGATCGAGGTCAAGGCGTCCGCCCAGAACCCCGGTGACGGCACCCGGTTGACGGTGAGCTTCGCCTGGCCGGAGGCGCTGCTGGCGGAGGAGGCCGTCGAGACGCTCGCCGAGCACTGGACCGCCGCCCTCGAGGCGATCGTCGCGCACGCGGCGCTGCCGGACGCGGGCGGTCGCACCCCGGCCGACCTTCCCGGCCTGGACATCACCCAGGCCGACATCGACCTGCTGGAGGCGTCCTACCCCGACCTGGAGGACCTCCTGCCGCTGGCGCCCCTCCAGGAGGGCATGCTCTTCCTCGCCACCTACGACGACGCCGACACCGATCTCTACAACGTCCAGACGATATACACGTTGAACGGCGCCCTGGATCCGGCGGCCTTGCGCAAGGCGGCGCAGGGGGTGCTGCACCGTCACGAGAACCTGCGCAGCGGCTTCGCGTACGAGGGGCTGACCAAGCCGGTCGCGGTGGTACTCGGCGCGTCGGAGGTGCCCTGGCGCGAGATCGACCTCTCCGGTCTCGACGAAGAGCGGCGTGCCGAACAGGTCGCCGCCGTGCTGGCCGAGGACCGCGTCCACCGCTTCGACCTGGCGCGACCGCCGCTCGTACGGTTCACGCTGATCCGACTCGCGGACGGCGACCACCGTCTGGTGTTCACGGCGCACCACATCCTCGTCGACGGCTGGTCGCTGCCCACGATCACCGCCGAACTCGCCGAGATCTACGACGAGGGCGACGAGGGCGGGCTGCCGCCGGTCGTCGCGTACCGGAGCTACCTTGACTGGCTGGCCGCACAGGACCACCCGACGTCGTTGGCGGCCTGGCGCGAGGCCCTTGCCGGCCTGGCCGAGCCGGCGCTGGTCGCCCCGGTGGATCCCGGGCGCCGGCCGATTGTGCCCGAGGAGGTCGCCGTCGACCTCGACGAGGCGCTGCTGGGCACGCTGCGCACGCAGGCCCGCCGGCACGACGTCACCTTCAACACGCTGATCCAGGGCTGCTGGGGTCTGCTGATCGCGCAGCTCACCGGCCGCGACGACGTGGTGTTCGGCGCGACCGTCTCGGGACGGCCGCCGCAGATCCCGGGCGTCGACCGGATGGTCGGGCTGTTGATCAACACGCTGCCGGTCCGGGTCCGGGTCCGCGGCGCCGACACCCTCGCCGAGCTGTTCGCCGGCCTGCAGCAGTGGCAGACCGATCTGCTGGACCACCACCACGTCTCGCTCGCCGACATCCAGCGGGAGGTTGGTGGGGGAGAACTCTTCGACACGCTGGTGGTCAACGAGAACTTCCCGTTCGACGCGGACGGTCTGGCCGAGACCGGCACCGGCCTCGGTCTGGTCGACATGGAGACGGTGGACGCGACGCACTACCCGCTTCACCTGATGGTCGTCCCGGGTCCCTCCGGGGAGCTGCGGCTGCGACTGGCGTACCGGCCGGACATCTTCGACCGCGACACCGCCGCAGGGCTCGTCGACCGGCTCTGCCAGTTGTTGACGACCGTCGCGGCCGAGCCGGATCAACGGGTGGCTGCGCTCGACACGCTCTCCGTCGGCGAGCGGGCCGGGTTGGTCGAGGCGTACAACGCGACGGCGCGGCCGGTGGAGCCGGCCACGCTCGTGGAACTCTTCGAACAGCAGGCCCGGCGGACCCCGGACCTGGTGGCGGTGGTGCGCGGCGCGACGACGCTGACGTACGCGGAGCTCGACGCGGACGCCAACCGGCTGGCTCGGCTGCTGCTCGGCCGTGGCGTGGGGCCGGACCAACTGGTGGCGATCGCCCTGCGGTCGGCCCGGTCGGTGGTCGCGGTGCTCGCCGTCCTCAAGACCGGCGCGGGGTACCTGCCGCTCGACCCGAACTATCCGATCGGGCGGCTGTCCTTCATGGTCGAGGACGCGGCGCCAGTCCTGCTGCTCGGCGAGCGCGAGGTCGCCGAGGCGATGCCGCACCTGCCGCTGGAGACGCTGCTGCTGGACGACCCGGAGATCACGGCCGCGTTGGCGGCGCAATCGGCCGATGCGCCGGTCGACGCTGACCGCGGCGGACCGGTGACCGGCGGACACCTGGCATACGTCATCTACACCTCCGGTTCCACCGGGCGCCCCAAGGGCGTCGCGGTCGAGCACCGCTCGGTCGCCATGTACCTGGCCTGGGCCCTGGACCGGTATCCGGCCCTGACCGGGCGGGTGCTGGTGCACTCGCCGCTCGCCTTCGACCTCACGGTGACCGGCCTGTTCGGGCCGCTCGTCTCCGGCGGGACCATGCAGCTCGCGCCGCTGGCCGAGGCGGAGTCCGGGGTGGCCGCCGCCGAGCCGGTGGCCAAGCCCGACTTCGTCAAGGGGACGCCGTCGCACCTGGGGCTGCTGGCGATCCTGCCGGACGAGTTCTCCCCGTCGAAGGAGCTGGTCCTCGGCGGTGAGCTGCTGGTGGGCGAGACATTGGACGCCTGGCGCCGCCGGCACCCGGCGGTCGCGGTGAGCAACGAGTACGGTCCGACGGAGACGACGGTCGGCTGCAGCGGCGTGCGTATCGAGCCGGGTGTCGCGATCCCGCCGGGTGGCCTGCCGCTGGGCGTCCCGGCCTGGAACACCCAGATGTACGTGCTGGACGCCTGGCTGCGGCCGGTGCCGACCGGCGTGACCGGTGAGATCTACATCGCCGGCGATCTGCTCGCCCGGGGATACCTGGGCCGGCCGGGCGTCACCGCCGAGCGGTTCGTCGCCAACCCGTTCGGTGCTCCCGGCACCCGGCTGTACCGGTCGGGCGACCTGGCTCGCTGGAACACGGCCGGCGAGATGGAGTCGATGGGCCGCGCCGACCACCAGGTCAAGATCCGCGGTTTCCGGGTGGAGCTCGGCGAGATCGAGTCGGCGGTCGCCGGGTGGGGCGCGGTGGCGTCCACCGCCGTGTTGGTTCGTGAGGACCAGCCGGGGCGGCGCCAACTCGTCGCGTACGTGGTGCCGGCCGACGGTCCGAACCTGGACGTCGCGGCACTGCGCGAGCACCTGTCGACGCGGCTGCCGGAGTACATGGTGCCGGCCGCCTTCGTCGAGCTGGCGTCCCTGCCCCAGACGGCGAACGGCAAACTCGACACGGCTCAACTGCCGGCACCCGACTTCGCCGCCCGCACCGGCGCCGCGGTGGCCGGCAACCCCACCGAAACGCTGCTCCAGCAGCTCTTCGAGGAGGTCCTGGAGCTGCCCCAGGTCGGCGTCGACGACAACTTCTTCGAGCTCGGCGGCGACAGCATCGTCTCGATCCAGTTGGTCAGCCGGGCCCGGGCGGCCGGGTTGGTCTTCACGCCGCGCGATGTCTTCCAGCAGCGGACGGTCGCCGGGTTGGCCCGCGTGGCCCGGCAGGAGGGGGTGGCCGTCGCGGAGACCGATGTCGCGGTCGGCACTGTGCCGCCGACGCCGGTGATGCACTGGCTGCACGAGCTCGGCGGCCCGGTGGACCGGTTCAACCAGTCCATGCTGCTCCAGGTGCCCGCGGGCGCGAGCCACGAGCAGTTGGCCGCGGTCCTGCAGGCCGTGCTGGACCACCACCACGTGCTGCGCGCCCGGGTGGTCGCCGGCGACGGCGACGGCGACTGGCACCTTGAGATCGGTGACGGATCCCCGGTGCCGGCGGCGGAGCTGCTGACCCGGGTGGATGCCGCCGGCCTCGAGGGTGAGCGACTCGGCGCGGCCATCAACGAGCAGATCGAGGCCGTGCAACGCAGCCTCAGCCTGACCGGAGGCGCGATGGTCCGGGCCGCCTGGCTGGACCGGGGCACCGACCGACCCGGGCGGCTCGTGCTGACGATCCACCACCTGCTGGTCGACGGCATCTCGTGGCGCATCCTGCGCCCGGACCTCGCCGCCGCCTGGGACGCCGTCGTCGCCGGCCGCAAGCCGCAGTTGCAACCCGTGCCGACCTCGTTCCGGCGGTGGGCGACGAAGCTCACCGAGCACGCGCGCAGCGCGGAGCGGCTGGCCGAGCTGCCGCTGTGGACCGAGATCATGCGGACGCCCGATCCCCGGCTCGGCAGCCGGGAGATGGACTCGCGGCTCGACGTCGCCCGCGAGGGACGCACGCTCGTGCTGCACCTGCCCACGGAGCAGACCGAGGAGCTACTGACGACAGTGCCCACGCTCTTCCGCGCCGGCGTGGAGGACGTGCTGTTGACCGGTCTCGCGCTGGCGGTGGCCGACTGGCGCCGCCGGCACCGGGCCGACGCGGGCAGCGCCCTGCTGGTCAGTTCCGAGGGCCACGGGCGGGAGCAGATCATCGAGGGCACGGACCTGTCCCGCACCATTGGTTGGTTCACCACGCAGTACCCGGTGCGGCTCGACCCGGGGGCTGTGGCGCGCGAGGAATGGGCGGAGGGCGGCCCGGCCCTGGGCGCCGCTCTCAAGTCGGTGAAGGAGCAGCTGCGGAGCCTGCCCGATCGGGGCATCGGCTTCGGCCTGCTCCGCTACCTCAACCCGCAGTCGCGGGAGACCTTCGCCGGGCTGCGGGCTCCCCAGGTGGGCTTCAACTACATGGGCCGGCTCTCGGCGGGCACACAGTTCGCCCAGGAGACCGTGGACTGGGGTGTGGCGCCCGAGGCGCTCGACGGTCTGGGTGGTGGCGGCGACCCCGGGATGCCGCTGGCGCACGCGGTCCAGCTGGACGCGACCACGCTGGAGCGGCCAGACGGCCGACAGTTGATGGCCCGCTGGTACTGGGCCGGTTCGTTGCTCGGCGACGACGAGATCAGGGACCTGGCGCAGACCTGGTTCGAGGCGCTCGACGGGCTGACCCGCCACGCCCGCCGCTCCGATGCCGGAGGCGTCACCCCGTCCGACATCTCACTGGCGGGCCTGAGCCAGGACGAGCTGGACGACCTTGCGGATGAGCTGGACTGAGGGAGCGAACCAGATGAGCAAGCCGAAGATCGACGATGTTCTCCCACTCTCGCCTCTGCAGGAGGGTCTGCTCTTCCACGCCGCCTACGACGAGGGCGCCTCGGACGTCTACACCGTCCAGACCATCTTCGAGCTGGGCGGCGAGCCGGACGCGGATCGGTTGCGCGCAGCCGGCGAAGCCCTGCTGCGCCGTCATCCCAACCTGCGGACCAGCTTCCGGTACCGCAAGTCCGGCGAGCCGATCCAGGTCGTGCACAGCGAGGCGGAGCTGCCCTGGCGGTACGTCGATCTGAGTGACCTGGACGAGCTGGAGCGGCCGGTCGAGCTGGAGCGTGTCATCGCGGCCGACCGGGACCGGCGCTTCGATCTGGCGCGGCCCCCGTTGCTGCGGTTCACGCTGATCCGCCTGGCCGACGGCGACCACCGGTTCCTGCTGACCAATCACCACATCCTGCTCGACGGCTGGTCGATGCCGCTGCTGGTGGCCGAGATGTACCAGCTGTACGCCCAGAACGGCCGGGACGAGGGGCTGCGCCGTCCGCGGGCGTTCAAGGACTACCTGGCGTGGCTGACGGCTCAGGACCGTGCGGCGTCCGAGCAGGCGTGGACCGAGGCGCTGGCCGGCGTCACCGAGCCGACGCAGCTCGTCCCGGCCGGCGTCCCCGCCGGTGCCGGCGACCCGCAGCGGTTCGAGGTCGAACTGCCGGCCGAGCTGGCGACCGGCCTCACCGCCTTCGCCCGCCGGCACGGCATCACCGTGAACACCGTCGTGCAGGGCGCCTGGGGTGTGCTGCTCGGCCGGCTCACCGGGCGCGAGGACGTGGTGTTCGGCACCACGGTCTCCGGACGTCCGCCCGAGGTGGCCGGCATCGAGGACATGATCGGCCTGTTCATCAACACCGTGCCGGTGCGGGTCCGGACGGACCCGGCGGAGCAGGTGGGCGAGTTCCTCGTCCGCCTCCAGGACGAGCAGTCCCGGCTGATGTCCTTCCACCACGTCAGCCTCGCCCAGGTGCAGCGGCTGACCGGCGTGGGGGAGCTGTTCGACAACATCGTGGTGTTCGAGAACTACCCGATCGACTCGGAGACCCAGCGCGCCACGGCCACCCACCTCAACGTCATCGAGGTCGAGGGGCGGGACACCGTCCACTATCCGGTCAGCTTCGCCGCGCTGGTGGGCAATGCGCAGTTCCGCCTGCTCTGGAGCTACCGCGCCGACGCGATCGTGCGCGAGCGGGTCGAGGAGATGGCGGAGCGGCTGGTCCGGCTGCTGGACCAGATGGTGACCCGGCCGGGCCGCGTCGGTGACCTGACGGTGCTGCTCGACCGGGAGCGCGCCGCCCTACTGCACGAGTGGCAGGGCGAGCTGCGTGCTCGGCGGCCCGGCGGCGTGGCGCAGATCTTCGAGGAACGGGTGCGGGAGAACCCAGCGGGTGCCGCGCTCGCCACCGACAACGCCTCGTTCACGTACGACGCGTTGAACGCCCGCGCGAACCGGCTCGCCCGGCTGCTTGTCGAACGCGGCGTCGGTCCGGAGACGGTGGTCGCCCTGCTGCTGCCCCGGTCGGTGGACCTCATGGTCGCCGAGCTGGCGGTGCAGAAGACGGGCGGTGCCTACCTGCCCATCGACCCGCAGTACCCGGCCCAGCGCATCGACCTGATGATCGAGGAGGCGCGGCCGGCACTCCTGGTGTCCGACGGCCCGGTGGAGGTCGCGACGCCGGTGGTCGACCTGTCCGATCCGGCGACGGCGGCGCGCGTCGCCGCACTCCCGGCAACCGACCTGAGCGACGCCGACCGGACGACGCCGCTGCACGGCGCGCACCCGGCCTACGTGATCTTCACGTCGGGCTCGACCGGTCAGCCGAAGGGCGTGGTGGTCACCCACGCCAACGCTGTGGCTTTCTCCTCGATCGCTGTCGACCAGCTCGCCGCCGATTCCGGCAGTGCGGTACGGATGCTGCAGCTCAGCTCGCCGAGTTTCGACATGGGAATCGCCGAGCGGATGATGGCGCTGCACGGGGGCGGGACGCTCGTCCTCGCCGGGCCCGGCACGCACGCGGGGGAGGAACTGGCCGGCCTGCTCAACCGGCAGCGGGTCAGTCACGCGGCCATCGCGGCCGGCGTCCTGCGTAGCCTGCCCATCGATCAGGAACTGCCGCACCTGCGCCTGCTGATCTCGGGCGCGGAGGCGTGCAGCGAGGAACTCGTGCAGCGCTGGTCCAGCGGACGCCGGATGATCAACGCGTACGGTCCGACGGAGGCCACGATCGGCTGCACGATCAGCGATCCGCTGGCCGGCGTCGGCAACCCACCCATCGGCCGACCGATGCTCAACACCCGCCTGTACGTCCTGGACGGAAAACTGCGCCTGACACCCCTCGGCGTCGTCGGCGAGTTGTACGTCGCCGGGTCCGGCGTGGCCCGCGGCTACCTGGGACGGCCCGGTCTCACCGGCCAACGGTTCGTCGCTGACCCGTTCGCCACCCACGGCGCCCGGATGTACCGCACCGGTGACCTCGTGCGCTGGCGTCCCGACGGCCAGCTCGAGTTCGTCGGCCGCGCGGACGACCAGGTCAAGATTCGCGGTCACCGTATCGAGCTGGGCGAGGTACGGGCAGCCGTGACCCGGGCGGCCGGTGTGTCGCAGGCCGCTGTCGTCGCGCTCCCCGGCCTGTCCGGTGCCCGGCTCGCCGCGTACGTCGTACCGGAGGATGGCGGCGCCCTCGACACCGTGGCCCTGCGCGCCGAGGTGGCGGCCATGCTGCCGGAGCACATGGTGCCGTCGGTCTTCGTCGCCCTGGACGCGCTGCCGCTGACCGCGGCGGGCAAGCTCGACCACCGGGCTCTGCCGGTGCCGGAGCGGGCCGACCCGGCCGCGAGCCGGGCGCCCCGCACCGAACCGGAGCGCGTGCTGTGCGAGCTGTACGCCGAGGTGCTCCAGGTGCCCCGGGCGGGTGTGGACGACGACTTCTTCGAGCTGGGTGGCGACAGCATCGTCTCGCTCCAACTGGTCAGCCGCGCCCGGCGGGCCGGGCTGGTGCTCAGCCCACGTGACGTGTTCCAGCACAAGACGCCGGCCGCCCTGAGCGCGGTGCTCTTCCCGGTCGACGAGGAACCCGCTGCGGAGCCGGCCGCGCCACCGGTCGAGGAGGCGCCGGCGGTGTCCGGCGACGCCCTGGGCGACGTGCCGCTGACGCCGATCATGCACTGGCTGCGGGACATGTCCGGCCCGATCGACCGGTTCAGCCAGGCCATGTTCATTCCGGCGCCGCCCGACCCGGACGGCCGTGCCACCGGTGCCGCGGTGCAGGCCATGCTCGACCACCACGACATGCTGCGCGCCCGCCTCATCCGTGCCGACGGCTGGGCGCTCGTGGTGCCACCGTCGGGTGCCGTCCGGGCCGAGGACTGCCTGCGCCGGGTCGAGGTCGCGGGGCTGACGGACGAACGGCTGCGCGCGGTCATGACGAGCGAGTGCGACGCCGCGCTGCAACGGCTCGCACCGGACGCCGGCCGGATGATCGAACTGGTCTGGTTCGACGCCGGCCCGGACGAGGACGGCACCCTCTTCGTCCTCGCCCACCACCTGGTCGTGGACGGCGTTTCCTGGCGCGTCCTGCTGCCCGATCTGGAGTCCGCCCGGGAGTCGCTGTTGGCCGGTCGGCGGGTCGTGCTCGCCCCGGTGCCCACCTCGTTCCGGGCCTGGTCCCTGCTCCTCGCCGACCATGCTCGCGACACCGCCGTGGTGGCCGAGCTGCCGGTCTGGATGCGGCGGCTGCGCGGCGCCCAACAGCCGGTGGCCCGGCGGGCGATCGACCCACGTCAGGACCTGCTGTCCCGCGCGGAGCAGGTGACCGCAGGACTGCCGGTGGAACTCACCGAACCACTGCTCGGCGCCGTGCCCCGCGCGTTCGGGGTCGGCATCAACGAGGTCCTGCTGACCGCGCTCGCGGGCGCCTTCGGCGCGTGGCGCTCCTCAAGGGCCGCCGAGGCGCGCGCCGACGCGTGCACGGTGCTGGTCGACGTGGAGGGTCACGGTCGGGAGGAGATCACCGACGGCGTCGACCTCTCCCGTACGGTCGGCTGGTTCACCAGCATGTTCCCGGTGCGCCTGGACACGCCGACCCAGCCGTGGGACGGCCGCGACGAGGCGATGGCGGCGATGGCTGGCATCCGCACCCAGCTGCGCGACGTCCGCGACGGCGGGCTCGGGTTCGGGCTGTTGCGCTACCTGAACCCGGACACCGAGCCACTGCTGGCTGATCTGGGCCGCCGCGAGATCGGCTTCAACTACCTCGGTCGGTTGGGTACGTCCGATGGCAGTGACGACGACGACGACACGGGTGGACTCGGCGGTGGCGCGGACGACGGCATGCCGTTCAGCCACGCGCTGGAGATCAACGCCGTCACCCGGTCGTACCCGGACGGGCCCCGCCTGTCCGCGACGTGGACCTGGCCGCGGGACATCTTCGCCGAGGAGGACGTCCGGTTCCTGGCGGATGCCTGGTGCGCGGAGCTCACTCGGCTCGTCGGCCTCGTCGACCCCGCGGCGGTGCTCCGCTCGCACGAGGGCGCCCTGGTCGAGCTCTCCGCCGCCGACCACGATCACCTCGACGCCCCCGACGTACGGCCCGAGGACGTGTTGCCCCTCGCTCCTCTCCAGGAGGGGCTGCTGTTCCACTCGGTCTACGACCGCGAGGGACTGGACCCGTACATCACCCAGTTGGCTCTCGACCTCGAGGGCGAACTGGACCGGGACGTCCTGCGCCGGTCGGTCCAGAGCCTGCTGCGGCGGCATGCCGGCCTGCGCTCCGGCTTCCGCTACCGGGCGTCGGGTGAACCGGTCCAGATCGTCGCGGACCACGTCGCGACGCCGTGGGCCGAGCTGGACCTGCGCGACCTGGCGCCGTCGGAGCGCGACGAACGGCTGGCGGCGGTCCAGGCCGACGAGCACGCGCGCCGCTTCGACCTGGACCGGCCGCCGCTGCTGCGCTTCCTGCTGGTCCGCCTCGGCGAGGCCCGGCACCGGCTGATCTTCACGAACCACCACATCCTGCTCGACGGGTGGTCGGTGCCCCTGATCATGCAGGACCTGTTCACGATGTACGCGGCGGGTGGCGACGACGCCGACCTACCCGAGGTACGCCCCTACCGTGACTACCTCGCCTGGCTCACCACCCGGGATCGGGAGGCGGCCGTCGATGCCTGGCGTCGGGCGCTGGGCTCGTCGCTGGAGCCGACCCTCGTCGCGCCGGCCGATCCCCAGCGGCGGCCGGTTCGACCCGAGCGACTGGTCAGCGAGATACCCGGTGAGGTGACGGCCCGGCTCGCCGAGGCGGGTCGCCGGCACGGGCTGACCATGAACACCATCGTGCAGGGTGCCTGGGCGGTGCAGCTCGCGCAGTTGACCGGCCGTGCCGAGGTCGTCTTCGGCACCACCGTGTCGGGCCGGCCGCCGGAGATCCCGGGTGTCGAGTCCATCGTGGGCCTGTTCATCAACACGTTGCCGGTGGTCGCCCGGGTTGACCCGGCGGCCACGCTCCTCGAGACGCTACGGACCCTCCAGGACCAGCAAGCCGAGCTGCTGCCGTACCAGTTCCTGGGTCTCGCCGAGATCCAGCAGTTGGCCGGCGGCGGTGAGCTGTTCGACACCACAATGGTGTTCGAGAACTACCCGGTCGACGAGGAGAGCCTGGGCACCGCGGCCCGCGGGCTGGGCGTGGTCGGTGACGAGAGCCGCGAGGCGACCCACTATCCGCTCGCGCTCCAGGTCAACCACGAGGGTACGCGGATGCAGGTCCGCTGGGACTTTCGCGCGGACCTGTTCACCGAGCAGGAGATCGACCGGATCGCCAGCCGGTTCGTCCGGGTGCTGCGGGCGATCGCCACGGCTGCCGAAACGCCCGTGGCGCGGCTCGACCTGCTGGAGCCGCTGGAGCGCCAGCAGGTCCTGACCGACTGGAACGACTGGCGGGATCGGGTCCGGCGTACGTCGTCGGCAACCTTCACCGACCTGTTCGACGCCCGGGTGGCCGCCGACCCCGAACGGCTCGCCCTCGCCGACGGCGACGCCGAGTTGACCTACGCCGAGCTCGACGCCCGAGCCAACGCGTTGGCGAGGCTTCTGATCGAGCGCGGCGCCGGTCCCGAACTGGTGGTCGCGGTCATGCTGCCCCGGTCGCTGGCCTCGGTGGTGTCGATGCTGGCCGTGCTGAAGTCCGGGGCCGCGTACCTGCCGGTGGATCCGACGTATCCGACCGACCGGATCACGTACATGCTGACGGACGCGCGGCCGTCGCTGGTG
This sequence comes from Micromonospora sp. DT201, assembly GCF_049841575.1. Classification (NCBI taxonomy): domain Bacteria; kingdom Bacillati; phylum Actinomycetota; class Actinomycetes; order Micromonosporales; family Micromonosporaceae; genus Micromonospora; species Micromonospora sp. DT201. The sequence continues at coordinate 137,732 of NZ_JBNCKP010000007.1, forward strand.
CTGACCACGGAGGACGCCGACGAACTCCCGGTGTCCGTCCCGACGCTGGCCGTCGGTCCGCTGGGCGCCGTTGCCGGGTGGACGCCGGACACCGCGCCGGTGACCGCGGCCGAGCGGGACGGACTGCTGACGCCACGCTCCGCCGCGTACGTGATCTACACCTCCGGGTCGACGGGGCGCCCCAAGGGCGTGCTGGTCTCGCACGCCGGCATCGCCGACCTCGCGGCGGCGCACCTGGAGAGTTTCGCCGTGGTGCCGGAGGACCGTGTCCTGCAGCTCGTCTCACCGAGCTTCGACGTCGCTTTCGCCGACGCGGTCACGGCCCTGCTGCACGGCGCGGCACTGGTCCTGCCCCGCGACGACCTGGAGTTGGTCGGCACCGACCTGGCCGACCAGATCGAACGACTGCGGATCAGCGTTGTGCTGTTGCCCGCGGCGCTCCTCGCCACGCTGCCCGAGCGGGAGTTGCCCACCCTGCGCTGCGTGGCCATCGGCGGCGAGAGCGCCCCGCCCGGGCTGGTGGAGCAGTGGGGTGTCGGCCGGCGCCTGATCAACGCGTACGGCCCCACCGAGGCCACCTGCACGGTGACCGCCAGCGGGCCACTGTCCGGCCGCACCAGCCAGGTGATCGGCCGCCCGGCGATCGGGAAGACCGTGCGCCTGCTCGACGCCGCACTGCGCCTGGCGCCGCCGGGGGTCGCCGCGGAGCTGTACGTGACCGGCGCAGGTCTCGCCCGTGGCTACATCGGCCGGCCGGCCCTGAGCGCCGAGCGCTTCGTGGCGGACCCGTACGGCCGTCCCGGCGAGCGCATGTACCGCACCGGTGACCTCGCCCGCTGGACCCCGGACGGGCAGTTGGAGTTCGTCGGCCGGGTCGACCACCAGGTGAAGGTGCGCGGTTTCCGGATCGAGTTGGGCGAGATCGAGGCCGTGGTCGCCGGGCACCCCGCTGTCGGCCGGACCGTGGTCGTCGTCCGCGAGGACGTGCCGGGCAACCGGCGGATCGTCGCGTACGTGGTCCCGTCGGCGGAGGCGCCGAACGACTTCCCGGTCGACGAGGTACGCGCCCTCGCGGCCAGTGCCCTGCCGGAGTACATGGTGCCGGCGGCGTTCGTGCAGTTGTCGGAGTTTCCGCTCACCCCCAACGGCAAGCTCGACCGACGGGGTCTTCCCGCGCCGGAGGCCGGCGGGGAACCGGCCGGACGGGAGGCGGCGACCTTCGCGGAGGCCGTGCTCTGCCAGCTCTACGCCGAGGTGCTCGGGCTGTCACGGGTGAGTCCCGAGGACAGCTTCTTCGCCCTGGGTGGGCACTCCCTGCTGGCGACGCGGCTGGTGAGCCGGCTCCGCTCGGTGTTCGGCGTGGAGATCGCGGTACGCGCGGTCTTCGAGTCGCCCACACCTGAGGCGTTGGCCACGGTGCTGGAGAGCGCCGCGGCGGCCCGGCCGCCGGTGCTGGCCGAGGACCGCCCGGACGACGTCCCACTGTCCTTCGCCCAGCAGCGCATGTGGTTCCTGAGCCAGATGGAAGGCATGCCCGGCGTCTACCACATCCCGCTGCCGCTTCGGCTGCGCGGACCGCTCGACCGTGCGGCGCTGCGCGCCGCCCTGATCGACGTCGTGGGCCGCCACGAGAGCTTGCGCACCGTCTTCGACACCGGCCAGGGCCGTCCCCGGCCGCGTATCGTCCCGGCCGGTGCGGTGACGCTCGACCTTCCCGTCGTGGACGTCGCCGAGGAGGAACTCGACAAGGCGGTGCAGACCGCGGTCGCGGAGGACTTCGACCTCAGCGCCGCGATCCCGGTGCGGGCGACACTGTTCGCTCTGACGCCGCAGGAGCACGTGTTGCTGGTGGTCATCCACCACATCGCCACGGACGGCCAGTCGATGGCCCCGCTGACCCGGGACCTGGACACCGCGTACCGGGCGCGGATCGCCGGGGCGGCTCCCCGGTTCACGCCGTTGCCGGTCCAGTACGCGGATTACAGCCTCTGGCAGCGCCGACTGCTCGGCAGCGAGGACGACCCGCGCAGCCTGATGTCGGGCCAACTCTCCTACTGGCGCCGGACGCTGGCCGATCTGCCGGCCGAAGTGCCGCTGCCGGTCGACCGGCAGCGACCGCAGCAACCCACCAACGAGGGCGGCACTGTCGAGTTCGAGGTGCCGGCCACCCTGCACGGCGAGCTGACCGAGCTGGCCCACAGGGCCAACGTGAGCCTTTTCATGGTGGTACAGGCGGCGATCAGCGCGCTGCTGCACGGCCACGGCGCCGGCGCCGACATCCCCCTCGGCACGGTCGTCGCCGGGCGGGACGACGCGGCGCTCGACGAGGTCGTCGGCTTCTTCGTCAACACCCTCGTGCTCCGTGCCGATCTCGGCGGCGACCCGACCTTCCGGGAGCTACTCGACCGGGTACGCGCCACCGATCTGGCCGCCTTCGCCCACCAGGACGTGCCCTTCGAGCGCCTGGTCGAGGTGCTCAACCCCGCTCGCGTGGCCGGGCGCAACCCCCTCTTCCAGGTGCTCTTCACGCTCCAGAACGCGGGCAGCGGCTCGGTGCGGCTGGGTGACCTGGCGGTGGAAGGCGTGACGGCACGCTCGTCGGTGGCAAAGTTCGACCTCTGCCTGGTGTTCGAGGAGAACCGCACGGCGGACGGTGCCCCGGACGGTCTCGACGTGGTCGTCGAGTACAGCGCCGACCTGTTCGACCGGGTGACGGTCGAAGGGCTGTGCGCGCGCCTCGGCGAGCTGCTCGCGGCCGTGGTCGCCGAGCCGTCGCTCCGGTTGAACAGTCTCGACCTGGTCGGCGGAGCGGAACGCGCGCGGTTGATCGCCTGCGGGGCCGGCGCCTCGGCGGAGACCCCGGGCACCATGGTGAGCATCTTCGAGGATCAGGCCGTGGCGTCCGCCGGTCGTCCCGCCCTGTCGCAGGACGGCGCGGAGACGTCGTACGCCGAACTCAACGACCGCGCGAACCGATTCGCCCGGTTGCTGGTGCAGCGGGGGATCGGCACCGAGGCGGTGGTCGGCCTGCTCTATCCCCGCGGTGTCGACCTGGTCGTGGCCGAGTTGGCGGTGCTCAAGTCCGGCGGCGCCTACCTGCCGATGGACCCGAACTACCCGCCGGAGCGGGTCGCCCTGATCCTCGGTGACGCCGGGGCCTCCATCGTGGTGACGAGTTCCGACCTTGCCGGGTCGGTGCCCGCCACCGTGCCGACAGTGGTTCCGGAGGAACCGTCCACGGCGGCGCGCATCGCCCAACTCGGGTCGGAGAACCTGACCGACGGCGACCGGCTCCGACCGCTGCGGCGCGGCAACTCCGCGTACGTCATCTACACCTCGGGCTCGACCGGCAAGCCCAAGGGCGTCGTGGTGACCCACTCCAACGTCGTGAACTACCTGACGGCGGTGGGGCGGGAGCAGTTGGGCGCGGACCCGCGGGACGTCCGGGCGGCCCAGCTCGCCTCCCCGAGCTTCGACATGGGCGTCGGTGAGCGGTGCATCGCCCTGTCCAGCGGCGGCACGCTGGTGATCGGCTCGTCCGGCGAGAACAGCGGAGCGGCACTCGCGGACTTCCTCGAGCGTGAGCGGGTCACGCACGCGCTGCTGGTGCCGGCGGTCGTGGCGAGCATGCCGCAGCGTGAGCTGCCACACCTGCGCCACCTGGCGGTGGGCGGCGAGATGGTCGGCGTCGAGGTGGTGACCCGCTGGTCGGCCGGGCGAGAGCTGCGCAACGTCTACGGTCCGACCGAGACCACGGTCATCTGCACGGTCAGCAGCCCGCAGTCGGGACCGACGCCGCCACCGATCGGGCGGCCGACCCTCAACACCCGCCTCTACGTGCTCGACGACCACCTGCGCCTGGTTCCGCCGGGCGTCCCGGGTGAACTGTACGTGGCCGGTCCCGGTGTGACTCGCGGCTACCTGGGCCGCCGGAGTCTGACCGCGCACCGGTTCGTGGCCGACCTGTTCGGCGACCCCGGCACGGTGATGTACCGCACCGGGGACGTGGTGCGGTGGCGGTCCGACGGGCAGTTGCACTACGTGGGTCGGGAGGACGCCCAGGTCAAGATCCGCGGTCACCGGATCGAGATCGGCGAGGTCGAGGCGAACCTCGGTCAGCTGGCCGGGGTGTCGCAGTGCGCGGTGACCGCCCAGCACGGGGCGAACGGACCCCGGCTGGTGGCGTACGTCGTGCCCGAGCGCGGCGGCGAGCTGGACGTGGCCCAGTTGCGCCGCGATGCGGCCCGGCTGCTGCCGGAGTACATGGTGCCGGCGGTGTTCACCGTGCTGGACGAGCTGCCGCTGACCACGGCCGGCAAGGTCGACCGTCGGGCCCTGCCGGACCCGGAGCCGGTCGTGGCCGGCGACGGGCGCGGACCGCGTACCCCCCAGGAGGAGCTGCTCTGCGAGCTCTTCGCCGAGGCGTTGGGCGTCGACCGGGTGGGCATCGACGACAGCTTCTTCGCCCTGGGCGGCGACAGCATCACGTCGTTGCAGCTCACCAGCCGGATCCGGGCGGTCCTCGGGGTGCGGGCGGGCAACCAGACCATCTTCCGGGCACCGACGGTCGCGGAGCTGGTCGACGTGATCAACGAGGGAGGGGAGAAGCCGTCGTCCCTGGAGGTCATCCTGCCGCTGCGTCCGGCCGGGGACTGGACACCGCTGTTCTGCATCCACGCGGCCGGTGGTCTGGGCTGGCTGTATTCGGGCCTTCTCCGGCACATCCCGGCCGACTACCCGATCTACGGCGTGCAGTCCCAGGGAGTCGCCGAGCCGGCACCCCTACCGTCGACCATCCAGGAGATGGCGGCCTCCTACGTGGACGCGATCAAGCGGGTGCAACCGGACGGGCCCTACCGGCTGCTCGGCTGGTCGATGGGTGCCCTGGTGGCGCACGAGATGACGGCAGAGCTGCAGCGGCGTGGCGACGCCGTGGACCTACTGGTCAACCTGGACCAGATCCCCATGGTGCTGGAGGCGGTGCCGACGAGCGAACACGACATCCTCGCCGCGGCGCTGCGCTTCCTCGGCCTCGACCCGGCGGAGTTCGGCGAGCGGCTGGACTTCACCGAGGTGAGCGCTGTCCTGAGTCGGGGCGGCGCGGCTCTCGGCGCCATCACCGAGGATCAGTTGCGGCGTCTGAGTCTGGCGGTGTCGAACAACTTCCGGATCGCCGGTTCGGGTGAGCCGCTGCCCCGGGTGGAGGGGGATGTTCTGCTCTTCGTGTCGCAGGACTCCGACACCGAGCAGTGGGAACGGACGATGCGGCAGGCCGTCACCGGCCGGGTGGATATCCACGAAATCGAAAGCATGCACGAACATCTGCTGCGGCCGGGGCCGTTGCAGGTGATCGCCGACGTGATTCTCCAGCAGCTGGACAAGTTGGAGGCCGAGCGTCAATGAAAGCGGTTCGGAAATTCAAATCCGCACCCCTTTTCCCAGGTGCCTTCTCGGTAGAGTCGGAACCACCCGCCAGGCGGGACACCGGCGCAATGAGCGCCGGTGCCCCGCTCGACTGCCGACATTTGTCGGCTGCGATGGGGGAATCGTGGCGAGAATCTATTTTGCCGCGGAAGACCTGAGCCGGATTCGGCTGACGACCACCCTTGGTCCGCTTGCGGAAAGCGTTTTCGCGCTCGATCTGCTGGCCCGTCCCAGCAGTGTGGTGTACCAGGACTGGCGGCACCGCGTCTTCGCTGCCGGCCGGTCCGGGACGGCCACGACGTCGCTTCTGCGGCAGAGATTCCGTCCCATCCCCGACCTGCTGTGGCTGCTGCGGCGGCCGTCCGGCGTCGACGACGAGCGTCTGCGCGCCACGGGCCTGACCCGGACGGCCGTCGCCTCCGCGGTGCAGGACTTCTGCCGGATCGCCGTCGTGCCGTACTGGGGGAGGGCACGCCGGTACCTCGAGTCCGAGCGCGACGCGCACGGGCGCATGCTCGTCACCGGAGGCATCGAGCGACTCCTCGGCATGGTCCACGCCGGTGCGCGGTGGAGCGCCCCGATGCTGGAACTCCCGCTGGAACGCTCCGGCGACGTCTACCTCGACGGCCGTGGCCTCGCCCTCGCCCCGTCGCTGTTCCTGCCCCCGCGTTGCTGCGTGCTCGTCGACACCGACCTGCCGGGCGAGCCGCCGGTCCTGGTCTTTCCGGTGCCGCCCGACCGGCGCGCCGCCCTCATGCTCTGGCACGGTGTCGAGGAGGGCGACCAGACGTTGGAGGCGCTGCTCGGACGCACCAGGGCCGGCTTGCTGCGTGTGCTCACCGACAGCCACACCAACGGGGAACTCGCCGAGCGGCTCAGCATCTCCCCGGCCGGGGTGAGCCAGCACACCGCCGTCCTGCGCGACGCGGGCCTGATCACCTCACGCCGGGACCGCAAGACGGTGCTGCACACCCTGACCAGACTCGGCACGGCCGTGGTGCTCGGCCTGCACCTCGACGGTGACGCGGCGAGCCGCCCCGCTTCGCTGCCCCAATCCGAGATTGTGCACAGGTAGGCGTACCACGCTCCCTCGACTGCCGATTTCGATTCTTTGTCTTTTCAGGCTCCGCTGAAAATCGTTGCGTGACAACGACCTCGTGCAGAGGCTGTTTAAGACGGATCTGCTCCCTGTACCGCACGGACATGCGGAGTGCGGGGATTGAGAGTGATCCCACGAGGAACGGAGTAGAGATGAGTGCAACGACACGGCGCCTGCGGGTTTTCGACTCGACCCTCCGCGACGGTGAGCAAGCTCCCGGAAACGCGATGACGCCGGAGCAGAAAGTGGAATTGGCGCTGTCAATCGAGGCACTCGGCGTCGACACCATCGAGGCCGGTTTCCCGAGTTCCTCACCGAGCGATTTCAAGGCCACTCAGCTGATCGCCCAGGCGCTGACCACCGCCAAGGTGTCGACGCTCAACCGCGCTACGATCGACGACATCGACGCGGCGGCCGAGGCCGGCGGCGTCGAGAACCACCAGATCCAGATCATGGTCACCGGCAGCGACGTCCACCTGGAGCACAAGCGTGGCCTGACCCGCCAGGAGGGCCTCGACGAGGTCCGGGAGAGCTTCCGGCACGCGCGAAAGCTGGGCTTCACGGACATCTCCCTCGGCATCGAGGATGCCAGCCGCGGCACCGACGACCTGCTGCGTCCCCTCATCGACCTGGCCCTGGCCGGAGGCGCGGGCACCCTCGTGCTGGCCGACACCGTCGGTTGCATGCTGCCCGCGGAGTTCGGGGCACTCATCGGCCGGGTCCGCTCGTGGATCCCGGACGACGTGATCCTGTCCACCCACTGCCACCACGACTTCGGGCTCTCACTGGCGAACGCGCTCGCGGGCATCGAGGCCGGCGCGGACGAGGTGCAGGCCACCCTCGCGGGCATCGGCGAGCGTGCCGGCAACACCCCGCTGGAGGAGCTCGCCGCCGTTCTGGCGTACAAGGGCGAGCAGCTCGGCGTGACCACGTCGCTGCGCACCGAGCAGCTCTTCGCGGCGTTCCAGCTGCTCTGCCGGACCGTCGGGCTGGAGGCGCCGCGCAACAAGGCCATCTTCGGCACGAACGCGTTCGCCACGCAGGCCGGCATCCACCAGGCCGGCATGCTGCGCAACCCGATCACGTACGAGTTCGCCGAGCCGGACAGGTTCGGCCGGGAACGGGTCATCCTCATCGGTCGGCACTCCGGGCGCAACGTCATCCGGCACATGTTCGCCGACCTCGGGGCGCCGGTCGACGAGGCCCTGCTCAACGACGTCTACGAGGAGTACGTGGTCAATCGGACCGCCAGCGACTGCGTCGACCGCGCCGAGGTGCGTACCGTCCTGCGGTCCCGCCTGGCCGCCATGGTGGCCGCCTGATGGCGGGCACGAGCGTGGCGCAGCCGCGGACGCTTGCCGAGAAGGTGTGGGCTGACCACGTCGTCTACCACACACCCGACGGTCGGGACCTGATCTACGTCGATCTGCACCTCGTGCACGAGGCCAGCTCGCCCCAGGCGTTCGACGGCCTGCGCCTGACCGGCCGCAAGGTACGCCGTCCCGACCTGACCCTGGCCCTGGAGGACCACAACGTCCCGACCGACACCCTGTTCATCCGGGACACCATGGGTCGGGCACAGGTGGAGCAGCTGCGGGTCAACTGTGCGACGCACGGGATCGAGCACCTGCGCCACGGTGAGGCCCGACAGGGCATCGTCCACGTGGTCGCGCCGGAACTGGGCCTGATCCACCCCGGCATGACCGTCATCTGCGGGGACAGCCACACGTCCACACACGGCGCGTTCGGCGCGCTGGCCTTCGGTGTCGGCACCAGCGATGTCGAGCACGTCCTGGCCACCCAGACGCTGGAGATCCCGCTACCGAAGACCATGGCCGTCAACTTCGTCGGGCTGCCGCCCGCGGACGTGACGCCGAAGGACCTGATTCTCGCCCTCATCGCGCACCTCGGTGCGAACGGTGCCCACGGACACGTCATCGAGTACCGCGGTCCGGCCATCGAGGCGCTCTCCATGGAGGGCCGGATGACGATCTGCAACATGAGCATCGAGGCCGGCGCCCGCGCTGGGCTGATCGCGCCGGACCAGCACACATTCGACTATCTGAACGGCCGCCGTGGCGCTCCGGCCGGCACCGATCTCGCGGAGGCGCTCGCCTTCTGGGAGACGCTGCGCAGCGACGACGACGCCGTCTTCGACAGCGAGGTGTCACTGGACGTCACCGAACTCCGGCCGTTCGTCACCTGGGGCACGAACCCGGGTCAGGCCGTGCCGCTCGGCTCGGTCGTGCCGCGGCCGGACTCCTTCGCGGACCCGCAGCAGCGGGCCGCCGCCGAGCGTGCGTTGCAGTACATGGACCTGTCGCCCGGTACCCCCATGCAGGACCTCCGGATCGACACCGTCTTCCTCGGCTCCTGCACCAACGGCAGGATCGAGGACCTGCGCGACGCGGCCGACGTGCTGCGGGGCAGGCGGATCAGCGCGGACGTGCGGATGCTCGTGGTGCCGGGCTCGATGGACGTCCGGCGCCAGGCCGAGGAGGAGGGCCTGGACGAGGTGTTCCGCGCCGCCGGTGCGGAGTGGCGCCTGTCCGGCTGCTCGATGTGCATGGGCATGAACACCGACCGTCTGCAAGGCACCGAGCGGGTCGCCTCCACCTCGAACCGGAACTACGAGGGTCGGCAGGGCAAGACCGCGCGTACCCATCTGGTGTCGCCCGTCGTCGCCGCCGCCACGGCCGTGACCGGCCGGCTCACCGCACCCAGTGACCTCCAGGAGAATCAGCCGTGCAAGCACTGAAGACACATGTCGGTCGTGCCGCGGCATTGCGCCGCAGCGACGTGGACACCGACCAGATCATCCCGGCGGAGTTCTGCAAGCGCCTGACCAAGAGCGGTTACGCCGACACCCTCTTCGCGCACTGGCGCGACGACCCGAACTTCGTGCTGACCCGCCCGGAGCACGCCGGCGCGAGCGTCCTGATCGGCGGCCACAACTTCGGCACCGGCAGCTCACGCGAGCACGCCGTCTGGGCGCTGCGGGACTTCGGCTTCACCGTGGTCGTCGCGACCAGCTTCGGGGACATCTTCTTCCGCAACGCGTTCAAGAACGGGCTACTGGCGGTCACCCTCGACGAGGAGACGGTGGAACGTCTGGCCCGGTGCGCCGAGCGAGACCCCGGCTTCGAGATCGAGGTCGACCTGACCGATTGCCGGGTGCGGGCCGACGGGGATTCCTGGACCTTCCCGGTGGACGACCGCGCCCAGTGGCTGCTGCTCAACGGGATGGACGAGATCGCCGTCACGCTGGGGCGCGACGAGCTCATCGGCGAGTACGAGTCACGGCGCCGCCACTGGCTGCCCACACTGCGTCGGGGCGAGATCTCCACCGGCGAGCTGCTCGTCTCGGGTGAGTTCCGGTGAGCGCCCCGGCCCGCCGGAGCGTGGTCTCCGCCCGCGCGGCGCAGCTGCGCGGCAGCAGCCTCGCGGAGCTGTTCGTTCTGGCCCGCAATCGGAGCGCGATCAACCTCGCGGTCGGCACGCCGAGCTTCCCGGACACACCGGTGTCTCTCGTCGACGAGGCGGTCGCCGCGTTGCGCGGCGGGTACAACCAGTATGAGGCGCCGATCGGCGAGGTGAACCTGCGACAGGAGATCGCCAAGTCGCTCAACACCCCGCCCAACCCGGACACCGAACTCACCATCACCGTCGGCGGCACCGAGGCGCTGTGCATCGCGCTGCTGGGCTCGATCGACCCAGGCGACGAAGTCATCCTGATGGAGCCGTTCTACGAGAACTTCCTCAGCGCCATCGCGCTCGCCGGCGGCGTGCCGCGCTTCGTGCAGCAGCGCCCGCCGCGGTGGGACTTCGACCCGGACGAACTGGCGCAGGCGTTCGGCCCACGGACGCGCGCCATCCTGCTCAACACCCCGAGCAACCCGACCGGCCGAATGCTCACGTTGGACGAGCTCGAACTCATCGCCGAACTCGCCGAGAAGTGGGACGTCACGGTGATCTCCGACGAGGTGTACTCCCATCTCGTCTTCGACGACCAGGTGCACCTCTCGGTGTCGGACCTCCCGCGGCTGCGGGAGCGCAGCATCGTCGTCGGATCGCTGTCGAAGAGCCTGGCGATCAGTGGCTGGCGCCTCGGCTACCTGCGGGCCAGCGCGGAGCGCTCGACGGTCATGCGGCGCCTGCACGAGGTGACCACGAGCGGCACAGCCGCGCCGCTGCAGTACGCGGCGGGGCGTGCCGGCGTCGTCGCGGCGGAGTGGTGGCGTCCAGCCGGCGCGCTGGCCGAACGTCGCGACCTCGCGATGCAGATCTTCTCCGACCTGGACTTCGAGATCCGTCGGCCGGACGGTGGCTGCTTCCTGTTCAGCGACATCAGCAAGGTGACCGACGAGGACTGCCACCGCTTCGTCCGGCGCGTGCTCGAGCAGCACGCAGTGCTGCTGGTCCCGGCGACACCGTTCTTCTCCGCCGCGGAACGCGGCCGAAATTTCGTCCGCATCGCCTTCAACCGGTCGATGGAGACGCTACAGGCTGCCGGGCAGAACCTGTCAACCCTGGAACGGGAAAGCTGAGGGAGCATGACCGTAATTACCGTCATTCCGGGCGACGGGATCGGCCCCGAGGTCACCGAGCAAGCCGTCGCCGTTCTGGACGGCATGCGCCTCGGTCTCGACTTCGACGTGCTGAGCCACGTGAACGCCGACCACTTCCTCGCGACCGGCGTAGCGCTGTCCGACCGGGATTTTCGTCGCGTCGCGGAGAGCAGATCAACACTGCTCGGCGCCGTCGGGGACCCGCGAGTCACGTCGTCGGAATACGCCCGCGGCGTGCTCCTGCGCCTACGGTTCGAACTCGACCTGTACGTCAACCACCGCCCGGCCAGGCTCTTCGACAGCCGCCTGAGCCCGCTGCGGGACGCGAAGGCACGCAACATCGACTGCGTGATCGTGCGCGAGAACACCGAGGGCCTGTACGTCGGCATCGGCGGTGCCCTGCGTCCGGGCGACGCGCAGGCAATCGCTGTCGACACCGAGGTGAACACCCACTACGGCATCAGCCGGGTCATCGACTACGCCTTCTCGATCGCCCGCCGTGGTGTCTGCCTGGTCGACAAGTCGAACGCGGTGCGGTACGGCGGCGGGCTGTGGCAACGGTGCTGGAAGGAGGCACGCGAGCGGCATCCCGAGGTTTCCGTCCGTCACCTCTATGTCGACGTGGCGGCGATGAAGCTCGTCTCCGAGCCGGCGTCGTTCGACGTCATCGTGACCAACAACTCGTACGGCGACATTCTCAGCGACCTGGCTGCCGAAATCGCCGGCGGAATCGGCACCGCAGCCTCGGCGAACATCAACCCCGCGACGGGCTACGGGCTGTACGAACCCGTACACGGCAGTGCGCCCGACATCGCGGGCACCGGAGCGGCCAACCCGATCGCGGCGATCCTCAGCGCAGCCCTAATGCTTGCCCGGATCAACCTTCCGGAGGCGGCAGGCGCCCTGGAGGCGGCGGTCCACTCGACGGTCGTCAACGGAGAGTGCACCCCCGACCTCGGCGGCACGTTGACCACGAAGGAGGTGGGGGCCGCGGTGCTGGATGCGGTGCGGTGACGGCCGTGTCACCAAGGATTCGAATCATCCTTGTGCCTGCGCGCTGACGCGCTGTTCAGTGAACCGGCGCGGCAGTGGCCGGATCGCGCCGCTGACCGGAACGGAGTAATCGATGACCGTTGTGTCCCCCGTCCCCGTCGACACCGTCGCAGCCGATCTGGACGCGGTGGATCTCACCGACCCGGCTACGTTCCTCGACAACGACCTTCCGGAGCTGTGGCGGCGGTTCCGCACGCACAGCCCGGTGCACCGGCATCCCGGGAAGGGTGGCAAGCCGGAGTTCTGGGTCGTCAGCCGCTATGCCGACGTCGTGGCGGCGTACAAGGACAACCAGTCGTTCGTCTCTGAATCCGGGAACGTGATCGACACGCTGCTGTACGGCGGAGACTCTGCGGCCGGCAAGCTGCTCGCGGTCACCGATGGTGCCCGGCACCGCGCCCTGCGGACGCTGCTGCTGAAAGCGTTCACCCCGCGACGGCTACAGCCGGTGGTCGACCTCGTCCGGCAGCGCACACGGCGGCTCGTGGCGCGGGCCGTCGCGGCGGAGGAGGTCGACTTCGCGCACGAGGTGGCCGACCGTATCCCGATCGCCACCATCTGCGACCTGCTCGGCATTCCGGCCGAGGACCACGACCGCATGCTCGCCCTCACCAAGGCGGTGCTCAGCGCCGACGACGACCAGCAGAGCGCCGACGACGCGTGGGAGGCGCGCAACGAGATCCTGCTGTACTTCGCCGAACTGGCGGAGCACAAACGGCGTCACCCCGGGGACGATGCGCTGAGCCTGCTGGCGACCGCCGAGGTCGACGGCGCCCCGCTCACCGACGAGGAGGTCATCCTCAACGGTTACGGGCTCATCGTGGCTGGCGACGAGACCAGCCGGCTGACCACCATCGGTGGCCTCCGCACCCTCGTCGACCACCCCGACCAGTGGGCCGCACTGCGCGAGGGCCGCGTCACCATCGAGTCCGCGGTCGAGGAGTTGCTGCGCTACGTCGCGCCGACGATGCACTTCGGCCGGCGTGCCGCCGTGGACACCGTCATCGGCGGGCAACCCATCGCGAAGGGCGACATCGTCACGCTCTGGAACGCGTCGGCCAACCTGGACGAGGCGGTGTTCCCGGCGCCCGAGGTGTTCGACCTGGCCCGTACGCCCAACCGACACGTCGCCTTCGGCTTCGGGCCGCACTTCTGCCTCGGCGCCTACCTCGGCCGGATGGAGATCGCGGCGATGTTCGAAAGCCTGCGTGCCGCCGTCGTCCAGGTCGAGCTGACGGGCACACCCAACCCGATCCGATCCACCCTGTTGTCCGGGTTCAGCAGCCTTCCCGTGCGGTTCACGCCGGACGTGGCCGGGCTCGCGGCCCTGCGCCGGGCCGACGACTGACCCTGCGCCGGCCCAGGTCCGATGGGTCGGCGACCACACGTAGAGGAGCAATAACGACATGGGCTCGGTCACGAAAACGCGGGCAGCCTCTGCCCGGACGGGAGTCCGGGCTGCCGGACAGGCCGCGCTGTCCGGGGTGGTTGGTCCCACCCTGCTGGTGCCGCCGTCGCCGGACAGCGGCCAGGAGGCGGTGACCGTCGTGCGGGTCTCCGTCCCGCACCCGGTGGTCGAGGCGATCACCGAACTCGCCTTCCGGCACGGCCTTCCGCCGGTGGCGTGGTTACACGCCGCGTGGGCGCTCCTGCTCACGAGGTTGACCTCGCGCGACGACGTGGTCTTTGGCGTGGTGTCCCGTGGGCCGCTCGACGGGGCGTTGCCCGTGCGGCTCGGGGTGCGGCCCACCGATCGGCTGCTCGACATCGTGACGGGCCTGCACTCCGCCGTGCTGGCGGACGGCGAGCACCTCGTGCCGGCGACCGAGCTGGGCGCGCCCGACCGGCCGTTCGACACGATCGTCGCGCACCCCTTCGCCGTGGCCGAGGTGGCTCGCCACGCGGCCCTCGCGGTCACCATGAACTGGCAGTACGCGCACAGCGAGGTGATCCTGCACCACCGCGCGGGAACGGGCGGTGGCACCACCACCACGTCGACCACGGCCGCTCAGCTCGTGCGGGTCCTCTCTGCGCTCGCATTCCGTCCGGACGGACTGGTGGCGTCGATCAGCCTGCTCGGCGACGAGGAACGCGATCTGCTGCTGCGCCGTTACAACGACACGGAGCGGGACGTCGACCAGGCGGCGTTCCCCGCCCTGTTCGCCGAACAGGTCGCCCACAACCCTGGCGGCGTGGCCGTCGACCTGGGCGAGTCCACGTTGACGTACGCCCAGCTGGGTGAACGGGTGAACCAGACCGCTCGGCACCTCGTCGCACGCGGCGCGGGCCCGGACGACCTGGTGGCCGTGGTGCTGCCCCGCTCGCTGGACAGCCTGGTGGCCATGCTCGCCATCATGCAGTCTGGCGCGGCGTACCTGCCGATCGACGCGGGCTATCCGGCGCAGCGGATCGCCTTCGCCCTCGGCGACGCCCGGCCGGTGCTGATCGTGACGAGCACCGACCTGGTCGGGCGACTGCCGGAGACCGAGATCCCGGTCGTCGTCCTCGACGACAGTGCCGTACAGGCCGCGGTGGCGGCCGAGCCCGCGCACGACGTGACCGACGTCGAGCGGCGCCGCCCGCTGCACCTCCACGACGCCGCCTACGTCATCTACACCTCGGGCTCCACCGGTACGCCGAAGGGCGTCGTCGTCGAGCACGCCGCGCTGGCGAGTTTCTCGGTCGCGGCCCGGGAGCGTCTCTGCGCGGAGACCGGCCCCGACGTCCGCGTGCTGCAGTTCGCGTCGCCCAGCTTCGACGCGAGCTTCCAGGAGATCTGCGTCGCACTGCTCGGTGGCGGCGTGCTGGTGGTGCCACCGCCCGGACCACTCGCCGGCGAGGCGCTCGCCACCGTGATCAACGACCGGAAGGTGACCTACGCCGGCATCCCGCCGGTGGCGCTCGGCGGCGTCCCAGCGACCGGCCTGCCCTCCCTACGCGCACTCGCGGTCGGCGGCGACGCCTGCACCGCGGAGACGACGTCACGCTGGGCGGTCGGCCGACGCATGGTGAACGCCTACGGCCCCACGGAGACGACAGTCGTGTCCACGATCAGCGACCCGCTGCGCCCGGGCGCCGGGTCGCCGCCGATCGGCCGGCCGACCCTGAACACCCGGGTCTACGTGCTCGACGAGGTGCTGCAGCCGGTCCCGGCCGGGATGGTCGGCGAGCTGTACGTGGCGGGCGCCCAGGTGGCCCGCGGCTACCTGGCCCGTCCGGGGCTGTCGGCGCACCGTTTCCTGGCCGATCCCTTCGGCCGCTCCGGCACCCGGATGTACCGCACCGGCGACCTTGTCCGATGGAACGTCGCGGGTGAGCTGGAGTTCGTCGGGCGCAGCGACGCCCAGGTCAAGATCCGCGGCTTCCGCGTGGAGATCGGCGAGGTGGAGACCGCACTGGGCGATCTGGAGGCGGTTGAGGACGTCGCCGTCGTCGTGCGCAGTGACGACAACCGGGGCAGATACCTGGCGGCGTACGTGGTGCTCCGTCCCGGGGCCGAGGTCCCGGTCACCGACCTGCTCGCTCAGCTCGCCCGGACACTGCCCGACTACATGCTCCCCGCGGCGGTCGTGCCTCTCGACCGACTGCCACTCGCGGTCAACGGCAAGCTGGACGTGGCGGCGCTGCCGGCCCCGCAGTTCCCCTCCTCGTCGGACGGCCGTGGACCGCGCGACGAACGCGACGCCCTACTGTGTCGGCTGTTCGCGGAGGTCCTCGGGGTCACCGACGTCGGCATCGACGACAACTTCTTCCAGCTCGGCGGCAACAGCATCGGCTGTGTGCAGGTGGTGAGCCGGGCACGTAAGGCCGGACTCACCTTCGGCCCCCGGGACGTGCTGCGGCACCGCACGGTCGCCGCACTGGCCGACAGCCTCGGGCCCGTCTGATCAGGACCGCGGTGCCGCCCGGTCGGGCCTGATCACGACGTGGGCCCAGCCGCGCCGGGGACTCCCGGCCGGATCGGTACCTGGATCCGGCCGGGCAGTCCCGACCAGACCTCCCCGGTGTAGAAGTGCCCTCCGGGCAGCTCCGTGACGTCACAGCCGCCCGCGGTCACCTCCCGCCAGCGCAGGGCGGCCTCGCGGTCCACCTCGTCGTCGTCCGCGCCGTACCAGACCTGGACGGGCGTGGTGATCCGCGAGCCGGGCTTGTAGCGGTACGTGTCGGCCATCGCCATGTCCGCGCGGAACACCTCGACCGCGAGGTCCGCCAGATCCGGCTCCTCCAGCACGATCCGGGGCACCTGCCCGACGCGCTCCATCCAGCCCAGCAACTCGGCATCCGAGTCGTCCGGCGTCGGCGGCCGGTCCCAGATGTGCGACCAGCGGGTGGGCGCATCGGAGGCGGACGCGACGACCGCCACCGGGGCCGGGCCGCCACCGCTCTCCAGCCGGCGAGCGACCTCGAACGCGACCCAGGCGCCCATGCTGTGCCCCAGGAGGACGAGCTCCCGGTCGCCCAGGCTCGTCGCTGCCTCGGTCGCCTCGTCGACGATCTGGCGCCAGTCGGTGGCGAACGGGTCGCCGAACCGGTTCTCCCGTCCGGGGTAGCAGTAGAGGGCGAGCTCCGTGTGCCCGTCGACGGCATCGGCCCACGGCCGGAACACCGAGGTGCCGCCGCCGCAGGCACCGAAGCACAGCAGGGTCCGCGTCGCGTCCGGACGCGGGCGCGGTCGGACGAGAATGTTGCCGGCGTCACTCATGTCGCCCTCCAGAATTAGGTCGGAGAACCCACTCTCGTCCCGCGTCGCATCGTCGACGCACGCGTATCGCAGTCTTCTATCCGCCGGTTTCCGGCCCTCTCGAACGACATAGAGTCCGGCTGCCGCATTGATTGACGCAACGATGGGGGAACGGACCCATGTCGGACGTCCGGACCAAGCGCGTGTTGTCCCGGTACGCGATTTTCACCAGTGATTATCTGCGCGAGCCGCATCCGATCTGGGAACGCATGCGGGCCGAGCAACCAGTCTACTGCGCCGAGTTCCCAGAGGGCGGCGGTCGGTGCTGGGTGGTGAGCCGCTACGCCGACGTGCGCGCCGCGTTGCTCGACCCGCGGTTGAGCAAGGACGCGGGGCGCATGCACGAGGTGTTGGAGCTGCAGCTGAGCAAGGGGGGCCGGCACGACACCTTCCCGGAGTCACTCGCCAGCCACATGCTCAACAGCGACCCGCCGGTGCACACCCGACTGCGCAAGCTGGTGACCAAGGCGTTCACCGCCCGGCGGGTCACCCAGCTGCGTCCCGGTGTCGAGCAGGTGACCGACGAGTTGATCGAGGGCATGGCCGCCGGCCCGACGGCCGACCTGATCACCGACTTCGCCTTCCAGCTGCCGATCACCGTGATCTGCGAGCTGCTCGGGGTCGCGATGGACGACCGCAAGTCCTTCCGCGGATGGTCCAACGTGATCGCCGGTGACAGCACGACCGACCAGCTCGGGCGAGCCTCCGAGGCGATGTCGGCGTACCTGGCGAGGGTGGTCGTCGACAAGCGGGAGAACCCCGCCGACGACCTGCTCTCGTCCCTCATGACCGCCGCGGACGACGGCGACCGCCTGACCGACGCCGAGGGCGTCTCGATGGCGTTCCTGCTGCTGATGGCCGGATACGAGACCACGGTCAACCTGATCGGCAACGGCATGGCCGCGTTGCTCCAGGAGCGGGAGCAGTTCGAGATGCTGAAGGCGAACCCGGAGCTGACGCCCGGCGCGGTGGAGGAGTTCCTGCGCTACGGCAGCCCGGTGCACACCGCCACGACCCGCTTCACCGCCGAGGCGACCCGCATCGGCGACGTGACGATTCCCGCGGACGAGGTCGTGCTGCTGTGCCTGGGCTCGGCCAACTGGGACGAGGGACGGTTCGCGGGCGCCGACCGGCTGGACATCACCCGGACGGCGAACAAGCACATGGCGTTCGGGCACGGCATCCACCACTGCCTCGGTGCGCCGCTCGCGCGCATGGAGGCGGACGTGGCGTTCCGCCGGCTGCTGAAACGCTTCCCGGACATGCGGCTCGCGGTCCCGCCGGAGTCGCTGGAATGGCGGCACGGAAACATCGTGCGGGGTCTCAAGTCCCTTCCGATCCGGTTGTGACACACCCGCGACCTGTCATTCATGTTTTCGATGGCCGGTCGACCGGCGGGTCGACCGTTCCTATTGTTGTTTTCGACACGCAGCCTCGATGAGGAGCAGTGATGACCAACCCGTTCGACGACAATGACGCCGAATTCTTTGTCCTGGTCAATGAAGAGGGTCAGCATTCGCTCTGGCCCGTCTTCGCGGACGTGCCGGCCGGCTGGTCGGTCGTCTTCGGCAAGGACAGCCGGCAGGCCTGCCTCGACTACGTCGAGGCCAACTGGACCGACATGCGGCCCAAGAGCCTGGTGGACGCCATGGAGGCGGCAGCTTCCTGAGCTCGCGGTCGCCGGCCCGACGCTGATGGCCGGGACGCCCGCACGACGAGGTGCCGGGGCGGATCGCGTTGCCAATGGTGCCGAATCCATCGTGGAGACGACATGGCGATTGTGGAACCGCTGTCGGAGAACACCGATCTCGATGCTCCCGATGACGAGGAACAGACCTACCACAGGCTCATGAGCCTGCTGAGTGACGGCAGCGCCCGCTACCGGCTCATCGACCACCCGCCCGAGGGCGGCACCGTGGCCGCGAGCCGGTTGCGCGGGCACCCCGCCGATCAGGCGGCCAAGTGCATGGTCGTGCGCCTGTCGGTCACCCGACGGTCATCGCGCTATCTGCTCGGCGTGGTGCCCGGGGACCGCCGTGTCTGCCTGCGCACGCTTCAGCAGCGGTACGGGGCGCGAGCCGCCTCCCTGGCCTCCGCCGAGACGGCGGAGCGCCTGTCCGGGGCGGTTTCGGGCGCCGTCCTGCCGTTCTCCTTCCACCCCGATCTCGACCTGGTGGTCGACCCCGGCCTCCTGGTGCACCCGCACATCTACTTCAACGCCGCACGTCTGGACCGGTCACTGGCATTGCGGACCGACGACTACGTGCGGCTCAGCCGTCCGCGCATCCAGCCGATCGCCACACCGGAGTGACGGATCGCGGCACCGGTGACGGCGGCTCGCCGGAACGACGGACCGACAGCGATGGCCACCGCGGCACGATCCGTGGTGGCCATCGTCGTGTCCGAATCGGCGGTCAGGCGCCGTCCATGGCGAAGCTCCGGGCCGGCGTGCGCGGCGTCCGGGTACGACGCCAGTACGAGTAGGTGACGATGGGTAGCGCGATCGTCCAGATGATCAGGATGGGCAGCCCGATCAGCGCGCCGGTGAGGGTGAAGGGGTCCTCGGTGCTGGCCTCCGCGATGCCTCGCGGGATCTGCACGGGCAGCGTGAGCCCATAGCCGACGAGGAGCAGTGAGCCGAGCACACCCGGCGTCAGCGGGAACCACGGCGGCACCCGGCGGCCACGCAGGATCGGCACCCACCTCGGGTAGACGAGCCCCCAGTCGCGAATCAGGCCGAGCGAGAGGATGCCGCCCAGAACTGCCAGGACGAGGAGGATGCCCAGATACATCGCCCCGGCCGGAATCCCGAAAATCCCGGCCTCTGGATAGGAACCCGAGCCGTGTCCGCGCCCGTGATACCAGGCTTCGAAGCTCTCCTTGTGAGCCATCACCGGAATTCCGAAGATCCACGGAATGTGAAGCGGGACGAATCCCACGATTGGCGCTATCCAGCCGACGTGGCCGGCGATGCGAGCCCATCGTGGAGGTGGCGGAACGTTCGGCCTGACCGGGACGGCTGCGGATTCGTTTGGATCTGGTGGGTCGGCGGGCCTCTGCATCTTGTCTGTCTCCGATCTGACGCGGTCGCATCCCCAGGATGAGCTCATTCTATGAGCCGCAGACCGCAGGCGAACTGTGATACCCGTCGGGGTGAAATACCTCACCTCGATCTGTTGTGGAGGGTGCGCACACCTGCTCTGCAAAGTTCTCTATCCAGCGTATAAACGCAGGCTGGGCGATGGCATGATCCAAATAGTTGTCCCCGGCTTTCCCGCCGGCGATTCACCGACGACAAACCGACAGTTCGGCGAGGACCGTGGTGCGACAGGCGCCGATAGTCCGTCCGGTCGTAGGACAGCCTTCCGATCATGGTTCATGAAGGAGAGGCGTACGCCATGTCAGGCACATCATCTGTCCAGCAAGCACCGAGCCCGCGACGCCTGAGCTTGCCCGACGACTTCCAGCTCCCGCCGAGCTGCCTGCGCATCGTCGACCTCCAGTGCGCCGCGGGTCGCGAGGCCTTGACCGGCGAGCAGCGTGCGGAGCTGGCCGAGACGTACCGGGTGGCCAGCTGTGGTCCGCCCGCCGTCGAGAACGCACTGCTCCGGCTACTGACCCGGTCGTTCTCGACCGAGTCGATCCCGGAGTACTACCGGTACACCGACTTGCACGTCTTCGGCTGGTTTCTCTCCTTCCACCGCCATGATCCGATGACCGGCGCGGTGCTCGCGCTGTACACCTCGCTCACCTGGCTGCTCGCCGAGGAGGAGCGGGTGGCCGGCCACGAGAGTGCGCCCGAGTACGTGCCGGAGCGCCTGGATCGACTGCGTGCGCTGGTCGCCCGGGTCCTTGAGCTTCCGATGAACCCGTCGGAGACCGTGGACGCCGCCCACGTCATCGAGCGATCCAGGAACGACAGTCGCCTCGCGTGGCGGATGTCCCTGCTGGGGGAGTGCACCGGCTTCCCGCAGAGCGCCGATCATCACGAAAATCTCTTCCTGCGGGCCGTGCACGCCTGCGAGGTGGTCTTCTTCGCCGTACGGTGGCTGGCCTGCCGGGCGATCGCCGGCGTCGCGGGTGACCGGGACGGTGGGATGCGCCGGATGCGTCACCTCACCGTCTACGCCGGGTTGTTCAACGAGATCTTCCACGTGCTGCGGACGCTGTCACCGGAGATGTTCATGGTGTTCCGGGAGGCGACCGGCGCGGCGAGCGCGGTGCAGTCGTTGAACTACCACCTGATGGAGCTGGTGCTCTACGGCTACGACGCCCGTAAGGCCGAGGTCTTCGAGCGGTTCCCGCACCTGGCGTACCTGCGCTCATCCGACGTGCGGGTCCAGCAGTCACTGCGGTCGGCGGTTCTCGGCTCCGGCGACGAGGGCCTGCGGGAGATGCTCGAAGCCGTCGACGGGCCGATGCTCGCCTGGCGCGGGCGGCACTACGGGTTCGGGCGGCGCTATCTCGCCGACATCGCGGGCTCCGGCGGAACGGAGGGCGCGGCCTATCTCAAGCGCTTCGTCCGCAAGGAACTGCCTCTGCCGGCCGCGCCCGCCGACGACCCGTCGGGTGCCCTGCTCGAGTTCGCCTACCGCTAGCACGCGTCCCACCAGGCACGAGAGCCCGTCCACGTCGCGTCTGACGTGGACGGGCTCGCTCGTGCGACGCCCGGGCCGCTCAGCCCTCGCGCGCCGCCGACCCGCTCGGGTTGGCGTGCCGGCTGAGATCGAAGAAGAAGTCCTCGACCGGCCGCAACTCACCGGCCGCGGCCAGCTCGTCGTGGATGTGCCGGCTCACGGCCAGGTCCAGCACGCCCAGGCCGAACGGGCTGAAGACGATCGGCTTGTCGGACGGCAGCCGGACCGCGCCGGCCATGACGTCGTAGAGCGTGCCGTCCAGGAAATCCCGAGCGCCGGTGAGCTGCTCGGTCAGGTGCGGTGACGTCGCCGCCTTCAGGCAGTGCTCCACGTCGTCCACGATGTTGCTCGCCGTGAGCAGGACCTCCGGTGCCAGGTCGCGCAGCGACAGGTGCAGGACGATCGGGTTGTGCGCGAACCACGTCGGGTCGTCGACGTGCGGCGTGGACGCCACGGTGGCGAACACGATGAGGTCACAGGAGCGGATGAGCTCCTCGGCCGTGTCGTAGGTGACGACCTCGCTGCCCGGGTGGCTGTCGGCGCAGTACGAGCCGAAGCTGGCAGCCTGCTCAGCGGCCAGGTCGTGCACTCCAATGGTGTCGAACGACCAGCCGTCACCGGTGAGGTAGTTGAGGGTGTACCGGGCGATCAGCCCGGCGCCGATGATGCCGACGCGCCGCGGACGTGGCCGGTCACGGCTCAGCCAGTCGGCGGCCAGTGCGGCGGAGGCCGCGGTCCGTGTGGCGCTCACGATCGACGCCTCGAGACAGGCGTACGGGTAACCGGTACGCGGATCGTTGAGGATAGCCAGTGCCGATGCTCGGGGCAGCCCTTCGTGGATGTTCTCGGGGAAGCTGCTGATCCACTTGATGCCGTCGACGGGGGAGTCACCGCCGATCGATGCCGGAAGGGCGATGATGCGCGAGCTCGGCCGGTCCGGAAATCGCAGGAAGTATGACGGAGGGTTGACCGTCTCGCCCTGCCCGTGCAGCCGGTAGGCATTCTCCACCAGCCGCACGACGTCTTTCTCCCGGCCGTGCAGAACCTGATGAACCTGGGCACCGGAAATGACCGAGAAGGATGGCGTTCGGTCTTCGGATGTCATGCGTCGCTCCCTTGGCGGCGCGGATGCCGACGTCGCACGTGGCCGCCGACGACCCGCAATACGGACGGTGGGGTCGGCACTCCGGATCGCGGCGGCCTACGGTCGGCTCAGCCGGCTCTCTGGAGTTTCCGGGAATCGGTGGCCCCAGCCCTGTCGACGGAGAGGCCCTTCATTCCCTCGAACAGGGTGAGAATCGCGTAAGCCGACGGAAGGATCATGGCCCCCGCCTTGGTCAGATGTGCTCCGTCAGGATCCCGCGAGAACAGACGTGTGCCAAGCCGCTGTTCCAGACATTTGATCTGGTAGCTGACGGCGGGTTGTGAGTAGCCCAGGAACTCGGCGGCGCGGTCCATCCGGCCGGCCCTGGCGATGGCGACGAAGGCTCTAAGCTCGCGCTCGTGCATGTCATCTGTCCCGTCACTCGGCGCTGGGTTCTATCTGCCAAGCGTTGCAGGATCTACTGATCTGGTCCTATCGCCGCCCTATCGCCGCTGTCGCCGATCGTCCCGCGATCAGTCGGTCGCAGGCCGAGCACCGATGACGAGATGCTTGTCCTGAGTGGTGCGGTGCACGCGGCCCTGCGGGAAACCGGCTCCGGCGAGCAGCCGCACGTACTCCTCTGGGGTCCGGTGGCGACCTTCGGTTTCCACGTGCATCGACAGGTTCATGACGGCGGTCGGCAGCGGCCCGGTGCGGTCCTCGTCGAAGAGTCGCTCGGCGATGAGCACACGCGCCCCCGCGCTGCCGCTGTCGTAGGCATTGCGTAGCAGGCTCGCGCAGGTCTCGTCGGTCCAGTCGGACAGGATGTAGCCGAAGCTGTAGCAGTCCGCGGCCGGCAGAGGGTCGGTGAAGAAGTTGCCGGCCGCGAACCGCAGACGGTCGCCGAGGCCGTGCGTGCGCGCGGTCTCGGCCAGAAACGGCTCCACCTCGGGGAGGTCGAAGACCGTGACAGTGAGCCCCGGGTGGGCCTGCAGGGCCGCAACGGCGAAGGCGCCGCTCGCGCCGCCGACGTCCACGATGTGCTCGGTGCCGTGGAACCCGGCCAGGCTGACCAACTCGTGCGACACGTCGAAGCTCAGGTTCCACATGGCAGCGAGGAACCGCCGGGTCGAATCCTCGGTTGCGTAGATCGCCGCGAAGGGCGCCGGGTTACCCCGGTCAGCTTCGACCTTGCCGAGGCGCAGATAGTCGTCGAGCCGATCGATTTTCGTGCTCGTGCTGGTGACGAGGTGCTCCAGGAACGAGCCGAGATAGAGCGGGCTGGTCCGGTCCAGGTAGGGCCGGTATCCGGCGTGCAGGCGGTACCCGCCGTCCTCCCGCAGAACGATGTCCAGCGCGCACAGCACCAGAAGCATCCGCTCCAGGGTCTCCGCGTCGACGCCGGCCGCCACAGCGATCTTTTCGGCCGGAGCCGATCCGGCGTCCGGTAGGTGGGCGAAGACGTCGTGCTTGTCCGCCAGGTGCAGCACATGCGTGGCGAAGAGCCCGAAGACCGCGGAGTTCAACTTCTCGGGTGTCATCGGTGTCATCGGTGTCTCCCGGAGCTCGGTGACGGGCGTGTCGAAGGACGGACAGACCCGTCCGGGTCGAAGCCTTCCAGCACCCTGCCGTGCCGACGAAATGCGCATCGAATGTTTTGAACAGGACGAGTCGGAGATGTTGCGGCCGGCAGGACTGCGGTGTTTGCTGGCCTATTTCTCGACAGATATCTGTGTCGCGTCGCACCTGCGGTGGCTGACCGCAGCCGTCGATCCACACGGTACAGTCCGGACTCCGGCACCTTGTTCCCGGCCATTCTCCCGAGGTGCCGTCCGTCCGGAAGTCGATGGAGGCATTTCGATGCGAATTGTGATCATGGCGGTTGGCAGTCGCGGTGACGTCGCGCCCTACACCGGGCTGGGCGTGCGCTTGCAGGAGGAGGGGCACGAGGTCACCCTCGCCACGCATGCCCTCTTCGAGAAACTGGTACGGAGCCGAGGGTTGGGTTTCCGGGTTCTGCCGCTGGACACCCAGGAGGAGATGACCTCCCGGCTCGCGGCGAGCGGCACCACCAGCCCGCTGAAGGTGACGCTCGCGGTCAACAAGGTGGTGGCCGATCACGCCCGGCCGATGGCGGACGCGATGCTCGCGGCGGCGCGGGAGGCGGACGTCGTGCTCCTGACGCCGGCCGGCTGGATCGGTGCGCACGTGGCGGAGGGGCTGGGTCTGCCGAGCATGGGTGTCTACCTGCAGCCACTGACCCCGACGCGGGAGTTCGCGCCGCCGACCGTCACCACCCGCTCGCTGGGCGGGTGGGGCAACCGTAAGGCCGCGACGTCCCTGCGCAGCATGGGACAGAAGCCCTTCCGGGCGGTCGTCGACCAGCTGCGCACCGAGCTGGGCCTTCCGATCATGAAGCCGGACGCCTGGCTGGCCCAGGTCGATGCGGCGCGCTGGCCGATCTGTTACGGCTACAGCCCTGTCGTGGTGCCGCAGCCCGCCGACTGGCCGGAGTGGAACCACACGGTTGGCTACTGGTGGCCGGCGAACGACCCGGACGTCAAGCCCGACCCCGAGCTTGTCGACTTCATCGCCGCTGGGCCGGCGCCGGTCTACATCGGGTTCGGCAGCATGCCCGCCGAGGACTCCGACGCGCTGTCCGCGTTGATCCTCGACGCACTGCGCACCAGTGGCCTGCGGGCGGTCGTGAACAGCGGCTGGGCTGGCCTGCGAGCTGCCGGCGACGACGTGCTCACCCTGTCCGAGGTGCCGCACGACTGGCTGTTCCCACAGATGGCTGCGGTGGTGCATCACGCCGGCGCGGGGACCGCCGGTGCCGGCCTGCGCGCTGGGGTGCCCACGGTCCCGGTGCCGTTCATGGTGGACCAGCCGTTCTGGGCGCAGCGGCTCGAACGGCTGGGTGTCGCGCCGGGCGTGATCCCGTTCCGGAAGTTGAGCGCGAGCCGGCTCGCCGCGGCGCTCACCGAGGCCACCGGCAACCCGGAGTACCGGCGTCGCGCGACCGACGTGGCTGGTCGGCTGGCGCAGGAGGACGGTGCCCTCGGCGTGCTGCGCGTGCTGGAGCAGGTGACCGGGACAAGAGGCGGCGCATAGAGTTTTTCAATGCGTCCTTGCAGGGTGTGCGCATTCCGTGTATGCAGATACCTGCATTGACGAAAAGTGCTTCGCGCGAGTAAGTTTTCGAACTCCGGTTCTCATTGTCGTGAACTATTAGCGACTATTCGTTTCCCGGTCCGTCGGAGTGGTGTCGACGCGACCACCGGAGTTGAGAAGGTTGAGCGCGCGTCATGAATTCCGTCATGGAAATCGCCGTGGTCGGGGCGTCCTGCCGATTGCCGCAGGCCCCCGATCCCGATTCTCTGTGGCATCTGCTGAGCGCCGGCCGGAGCGCCGTCGGCCGCACACCGGCCGACCGCTGGACCGAGACCACCCGGGGAGTCGGCTTCGGCGGCTTCCTGGATCGGGTCGACCACTTCGACCCGGCGTTCTTCGGCATCGCGGCACGCGAGGCCGCCGCGATGGATCCGCAGCAGAGGTTGGCCCTCGAGCTGGGCTGGGAGGCACTGGAGGACGCCGGCCTGGTGCCCACCCGGCTCGCCGGGCCCACCGGCGTCTTCCTCGGCGCGACCGGCAACGACTACGCCTTGCTGCTCGACCGCCGGGGCCGGGACGAGATCAACGCACACACCTTCACCGGCCAGCAACGCGCGATGATCGCCAACCGGATCTCGTACGCCCTGGGCCTGCGCGGGCCCAGCATGGTCGTCGACACCGGACAGTCGTCGTCGCTGGTCGCCGTGCACCTGGCCTGCGAAAGCCTGCGGCGAGGTGAGTCGGCCGTCGCCGTGGCGGGCGGCGTCAACCTGACCCTGACCGTCGAGAACGCCCTCATCGTGGCCCGCACCGGGGCGCTGTCGCCGGACGGCAGCTCCCGCGCCTTCGACGCCGACGCCAATGGCTTCGTCCGCGCCGAGGGCGGCGCGATGGTGGTCCTCAAGCCGCTCGCCGCGGCCCTGGCGGACGGCGACGTCGTCAGCGCCGTCATCCGGGGCAGCGCGATGAACAACGACGGCGGCGGTGCGGGCCTCACCGTGCCGGAGGCACGCGCCCAGGAGGAGGTCATCCGACTCGCCTGCGCCCGCGCCGACGTCGACCCGGCGGACCTGCGCTACGTCGAGCTGCACGGCACCGGCACCCGTCGCGGCGATCCGGTCGAGGCTGCCGCGCTGGGCGCGGTCGCGTCCGACCGGCCGGCCGGGTCGCCACTGCTGGTCGGCTCGGTCAAGACGAACATCGGCCACCTGGAGGCCGCCGCCGGGATCGCGAGCCTGCTCAAGGTGGTGCTCGCGATGCGACACGGCGAGCTGCCACCCAGCCTCAACTTCACGGCCGAGCGACCGGACGTGCCGCTGACCGAGCTGAGCCTGCGCGTGGTCACCGAACGCCTCGGCTGGCAGCGGCCGTTCCTGGCGGGCGTCAGCTCGTTCGGTATCGGCGGCACCAACTGCCACGTGGTGCTCGGGCCCGGTCCGGCGACGGATGGGCGGTCCGACCCCGCGCCGCCGATGAGCGCGGCACCGTGGTTGCTGTCCGCCCGTACCCCCGAAGCCCTGCGCGACCAGGCCCGCACCCTGCTGTCCCGGCTGGATCGGGCGCCGGAGGCGACGCTCGCCGACGTGGGCCACGGTCTCGCCGTGACCCGGACGGCCTTCGCGGAACGGGCCGCGATCGTCGGGTACGACCGCGCTGACCTGGCCGCCGGGCTCGCCGCGCTGGCCGACGGCCGGACGGCGCCCGGCATGCTGCGCGGCACACCGTCCGCCGGTGGCCTTGCGTTCCTCTTCACCGGGCAGGGCGCGCAACGCCCCGGCATGACCGCCGAGCTGTACGCCGAGTTCCCCGTGTACGCCGCCACCCTCGACGACATCGCCGCCCGCTTCGACGCGCTCACCGGCACCTCGCTGCGGGACGAGATCTTCGCCGCGGCTCCGGCCTCCCGGCTGGACCGCACCGAGGTCACCCAGCCAGCCCTGTTCGCCGTGGAAGTGGCCCTCTACCGCCTCGTCGAGTCGTGGGGGCTGCGCCCGGACCGGCTGCTCGGCCACTCGGTCGGCGAGATCGCTGCCGCCCATGTCGCCGGCGTGCTCACTCTCGACGACGCCTGCACGCTTGTCGAGGCGCGCGGCCGGCTGATGGGGGAGCTGCCCGCCGGCGGTGTCATGACCGCCGTCGAGGCGACCGAGGACGAGGTCGGCGCTCTCCTTGCCGCGGAAACTGGCCGGGTGACGGTTGCCGCTGTCAACGGTCCGTCGGCGGTCGTCGTCTCCGGTGACCAGGCGGCCGTGGCCCGCGTCGCGGCGCAGCTGCGGGACCGGGGGCGTCGGACCCGGGACCTACCGGTCAGCCACGCCTTCCACTCCCCGCTGCTGGAACCGATGCTGGACCGGTTCGCCGAGGTGGCGCGGCGTCTGTCGTACGCGCCGCCAACCGTGCCGGTCGTCTCCAACGTCACCGGCACGGTGGTGACCGCGTTCACCGCCGAGCACTGGGTCCAGCAGGCCCGCGACACCGTACGGTTCGCCGCCGGTGTCGCCACGCTGCACGACGCGGGGATCACGCGCCTGCTGGAGCTCGGCCCGGACGGGGTGCTCAGCGCGATGGCCCGTGAGTGCCTCGCCGGGCGTGCCGCCACTGTCGTTCCCCTGCTGCGGCGGGACCTGGGCGACACCGCCGCGGTGGCCACCGCGCTCGCCACACTGCACGGCGCCGGGCAGGACGTGGACTGGGCCGGGTACTTCCGGCCGTACGCGCCCCGCAGAATCCCGCTGCCCACCTACGCCTTCCAGCGGCAGCGGTACTGGCTCGGCGAGAAGCCGGTCCCCACCCGCGCGCCCACACCAGCGCCGCGCTACGACGGCGACGCGCTGAGCCTCATCCGCGCGGAGATCGCCGCCCTGGGCGTGGCGGATCCGGCCGTCCGTGAGTCCTTCCACGACCTCGGTCTCGGTTCGCTCTCGCTTGTCGAGCTCGCGGCCCGGCTGACCACGGCGACCGGAGTCACGCTCACCAGCGCCGACCTGTTCGACCACCCCACGCCGGAGCGGCTCGCCGAGCATCTGCGGGCCGCCGCACCGGCCGCGCACGCGCCGGCGGCCACGGCAGCCACCGGCGAGCCGATCGCGATCGTCGCGATGGCCTGCCGGTATCCGGGCGGGGTCACCACGCCCGACGAGCTGTGGCGGCTGGTCGCCGACGGTGTCGACGCGATCGGGGACTACCCCACCGACCGTGGTTGGCAGGGCGAGGGCCGGGGCGGTTTCGTCTACGACGCGGCCGGGTTCGACGCCGAACTGTTCGGGATCAGCCCGCGCGAAGCCGTCGCGATGGACCCACAGCAACGCCTGCTCCTGGAGCTGTCCTGGGAGGCGTTCGAGCGCGCCGGCATGCGCCCGGACGACGGCGCCGGCGTCTTCTTCGGCCTGAGCCCCCTCGGCTACGGCCCGGGGCTCGACGAGCCGGCCGAGGGTACCGAGGGGCACCGGCTGACCGGCACCACGCCCAGCGTGGCGTCCGGCCGGGTGGCGTACGCCCTCGGTCTGCACGGTCCCGCCCTCACCGTGGACACCGCATGTTCGTCGTCGCTGGTGGCGCTGCACCTGGCGGTGGAGTCGCTGCGGCGTGGCGAGTGCACGATGGCGCTGGCCGGCGGCGCGGCGGTGATGGCGACGCCCGGCATGTTCGTGGAGTTCAGCCGCCAGGGTGGGCTGTCCGCGGACGGGCGGTGCAAGCCGTTCGCGGCGGCGGCCGACGGTACCGGCTGGTCCGAGGGTGCGGGCGTGCTGCTGCTGGAGCGGCTGAGCGACGCGCGGCGGCTCGGGCATCCGGTGCTGGCGGTGGTACGCGGCACGGCGGTCAACTCCGACGGCTCGTCGAACGGGCTGAGCGCCCCCAGCGGCGCCGCGCAGCAGCGGGTGATCCGGGCGGCGTTGGACGCGGCCGGGTTGTCGCCGTCGGACGTGGACGCGGTGGAGGCCCACGGCACCGGCACCACCCTCGGTGACCCGATCGAGGCGCAGGCACTGATCGCCGCGTACGGGCAGGAGCGGGACCGGCCGTTGTGGCTGGGGTCGCTGAAGTCGAACATCGGGCACACCCAGGCGGCGGCAGGCGTCGCCGGGCTGATCAAGATGGTGCTCGCCATGCGGCACGGCGTGCTGCCGCGCACGCTGCACGTGGACGCGCCCACCCCGCACGTCGACTGGTCGGGTGGCGCGGTGTCGCTGCTGACGGAGCAGGTGTCGTGGGAAGGGCCGCGTCGGGCCGGGGTGTCGTCGTTCGGCATCAGCGGCACCAACGCCCACGTCATCGTCGAGGCCGCCGCCGGCGAGCCGACCGACACCGCACCCGGCCCTGACCTTGACGCGCCCTGGATCGTCTCCGGCGCGAGCCCGGAGGCGGTGACCGCGCAGATCGACAACCTGACCGCACTGCCCGTCGGCGCGCGGCGGGTGGACGTCGCGTACTCGCTGGCGGTCGGTCGCACTGCACTGGACTACCGCGCGGTCGTCGGTCAGGACGTGATCCAGCGTGCCGGCGACGGCAGTGTCGTCTTCGTGTTCCCGGGTCAGGGGTCGCAGTGGACCGGGATGGGTCTGGAGTTGTGGGATTCGTCGCCGGTGTTCGCGGCGTCGATGTCGGCGTGTGCGGAGGCGTTGCGTCCGCATACCGGTTGGTCGTTGCGGGAGGTGTTGGCCGGGCCGTTGGATCGGGTCGATGTGGTGCAGCCGGCGTTGTTCGCGGTGATGGTGTCGTTGGCGGCGGTGTGGCGGTCGTACGGTGTGCAGCCGTCGGCGGTGGTGGGTCATTCGCAGGGTGAGATCGCCGCCGCGTATGTGGCGGGTGCCCTGTCGTTGGACGACGCCGCGCGGGTCGTCGCTCTGCGCAGTCGGGCGTTACGGGCCATCGCGGGGCGGGGTGGGATGGTGTCGGTGCCGTTCGCCGACGTGGATCCGGGCGAGTTGTCGGTGGCGGCGGTGAACGGCCCGGACTCGACGATCCTGTCCGGTGATGTCGCTGCGGTGGAGCGGTTCCTGGCGGCCGAGCCGCGTGCGCGGCGGATCGCTGTGGACTACGCGTCGCACTCGCCGCACGTGGAGGCGGTCCGCGACGAGATCCTGACGGCGCTGGCGGACATCCAGCCGGGCGAGGCACGGGTGCCGTTCCACTCGACTGTCACTGGCGAGCGGTTCGACACTGCCGGTCTGGACGCCGGTTACTGGTACCGGAACCTGCGGCAGACGGTGCGTTTCGCGGACGCGGTCGCGGCGTTGCCGGGGGTACTGATCGAGGTCAGCCCGCATCCCGTCCTGGGCATCGCCCTCGGCACCCTGCGCCGAGACCAGGGCGACGTGCACGCCGCGCTCGCCCGCGCGTGGACCCACGGCGCGTCCGTCGACTGGGCCACTGTGTACGCGCCGCACCACCCGCACCAGGTCGAGCTGCCCACCTACGCGTTCCAGCGGCGGCGCTACTGGCTGACCCCGCGTCGCGGCGGCGACCCGACCAGCGCGGGCCACCCGCTGCTCGACGCGGCCATCGACCTGCCCGGCGGCGGACGCCTCTGCACCGCCCGGCTGTCCACCGACGACCATCCCTGGTTGGCGGACCACGCCGTCCTGGACACCGTCCTGCTGCCCGGCACCGCCCTTGTCGAACTCGCCCTGCACGCCGCCGGCGGCGACCCCGTCGCCGAGCTGGTCCTCGAAGCGCCGCTGCGCCTGCCGCCCGGTGTGCCGGTGCAGGTGCAGGTCGCCCTGGCCGCCTCGGACACCGATGGCCGGCGCGCGCTGGAGGTGCACTCCCGCACAGGCGCCGGCGAGCCGTGGAACCGGCACGCCCAGGGTGTCGTGGCGTCCGAGCCCGCCGCCGCGCCACCGGCACCGATGGACGCGTGGCCGCCCCCGGGCGCTGTACCACTCGACCTGGACGGCCGGTACGAGGCCCTTGCCGACGACGGGTTCGGCTACGGGCCGGCGTTCCGGACGCTGCGGGCGGTGTGGCGCCACGGCGACGAGCTGTACGCCGAGGTCGAGTCGGCCGCCGACGCCCCCGCCGCGACGCCCGCGCTGCTCGACGGCGCCCTGCACGCGCTCGGCCTCGGCCCGTTTCCGCTGGCCGGCGACACCTGGCTGCCATTCGCCTGGACCGGCGTGACCCGGCACGCGGCAACACCCACCGGTGGGCTGCGGGTGCGCATCACTCCGGCCGGGCCGGAGGCGGTGGCCCTGGCGGCCTACGACGACGCAGGCGATCCGGTGTTGACCGTCGCGTCGATGCGGGCCCGCCCGGTCACCGCCGCCCAGCTCGGCGCGGCCACGAAGGCCCTGCACCGGGTCGAGTGGACCGAGGTGCCGATGCGCGCCGACGGCGTACCCGGCATGGAGGTCGTCGCGGTCGACCCGCCGGCCGGCGGGGACCTCGCCGCGGCCGCCCACGCCGCCGCCGCGACGGCGCTGCGCCTGGCGCAGGAGCACCTCGCCACCGACAGCGGGCCGCTGGTGGTCGTCACGCGCGGTGCGGTGGCCGTCACCGGCACGGACGCGGTGCCCGGGCTGGCCGCCGCCCCGGTGTGGGGCCTCCTCCGGTCCGCGCAGAGCGAGAACCCGGACCGGTTCGTGCTGCTCGACCTGGAACCCGGCGCGGACCTGCCGGCCGCGCTGCCGCCGGGGGAGACGCAGATCGCCATCCGGGGCGGGAAGGCGTACGTCCCCCGGCTCGTTCCGGCGGCACCACCCGTGGACGCGACACCACCCGCCCTCGACCCGGACGGCACAGTCCTGATCACCGGGGCGACGGGCACCCTCGGCCGGCTGGTCGCCCGCCACCTGGTCACCACCCGTGGGGTACGCCACCTGTTGCTGCTCAGCCGGCGCGGGCACGCCACGGACCTGGCCGGCGAACTCGGCGACCTCGGCGCCGACGCCCGTTTCGTCGCCTGCGACGTGGGCGACCGAGCAGCCCTGGCGGCAGCCCTGGCCACCATCCCGGCCGACCATCCCCTGACCGCTGTCGTGCACCTGGCCGGCGTCCTCGACGACGGTGTGCTCGGGTCGCTCACCCCCGAGCGGGTCGCGACGGTGCTGCGCCCCAAGCTCGACGCCGCGGTCCACCTGCACGAGCTGACCGCCGACGCGGACCTGCGGGCCTTCTGGCTCTTCTCCTCGGTGCTCGGCATCACCGGCGGCCCGGGCCAGGCGGCGTACGCGGCCGCCAACACCTTCCTCGACGCCCTGGCCCAGCACCGGCGGGCCGCCGGCCGACCCGCGCTGTCCCTCGCGTGGGGCCTGTGGGCCGAACGCAGCGGGATGACCGGGGAGTTGAGCGAGGTCGACAGGCGCCGGCTGGCCCGCAACGGCCTGGTGCCACTCACCACCGAACAGGGCCTCGACCTTCTCGACCGGGCCTGCGCGCTGGACGTCGCGGTGGCCGTGCCGGCCCGTCTGGAACGCGCCGCGGCTCCCCGAGCGACCCGGCGGCTGAGCCACCTGCCGGCCACCGAACGCCGCGACGCCCTGCGGGAGGTCGTCCGGCGGGCCGTCGCCACGGTCCTCGGGCACCCCGCCGACCACCCGGTCGACGAGGAGCGCCCGTTCAAGGCGCTCGGCTTCGAGTCGCTCACCGCCCTGGAACTCCGCAACCAGCTCGCCGCCGCCATCGGGCTGCGGCTGCCGGCCACGCTGGTGTTCGACCATCCCACGATCGCCACGCTCACCGGCCACCTGGACGACCTACTCGCCGGGAAGGCGGCGGCCGTCGTCGCCGCCCCCACGGCCGCCCGACCCGCCGACGAGCCGATCGCCATCGTCGCGATGGGCTGCCGCTACCCCGGTGGCGTGCGGTCACCCGAGGACCTCTGGCGGCTCGTGGCCGCGGAGACCGACGCCATCTCCGTGTTCCCCGCCGATCGCGGCTGGGATGAACGGCTCTACGACCCTGACCCTCAGCGCACCGGGCACTCGTACACCCGGCACGGCGGTTTCCTGTACGACGTCGCCGACTTCGACGCCGAGTTCTTCGGCATCAGCCCGCGCGAGGCGACCGCGATGGACCCGCAGCAGCGGCTGCTGCTGGAGATCTCGTGGGAGGCCTTCGAACGCGCCGGCCTCGACCCCCGCTCGATGCGCGGGCAGCAGGTCGGCGTGTTCGCCGGGGCGATGTACCACGACTACGCCGGCCGGTTCGCCACCGCTCCGGAGGGTTACGAGGGGCACCTGTTGACCGGCAACACCGGCAGCGTGATGTCGGGCCGGGTCGCGTACACGTTCGGCCTCCAGGGCCCGGCGGTCACCGTGGACACCGCGTGCTCGTCGTCGTTGGTGGCGCTGCACCTGGCGGTGGAGTCGCTGCGGCGCGGCGAGTGCACGATGGCGCTGGCCGGCGGCGTCGCGGTGATGGCGACCCCGACGACGTTCGTCGAGTTCAGCCGCCAGGGCGGCCTGTCGGCGGACGGGCGGTGCAAGCCGTTCGCGGCGGCGGCCGACGGGACCGGGTGGTCCGAGGGCGCGGGCGTGCTGCTGCTGGAGCGGCTGAGCGACGCGCGGCGGCTCGGGCATCCGGTGCTGGCGGTGGTACGCGGCACGGCGGTGAATCAGGACGGCGCGTCGAACGGGCTGAGCGCCCCCAGCGGGCCCGCGCAGCAACGGGTGATCCGGGCGGCGCTGGACGCGGCCGGGTTGTCGCCGTCGGACGTGGACGCGGTGGAGGCCCACGGCACCGGCACCACCCTCGGTGACCCGATCGAGGCGCAGGCACTGATCGCCGCCTACGGCACGCGACGGACGCATCCGCTCCGACTCGGATCGGTGAAGTCGAACATCGGGCACACCCAGGCCGCCTCGGGCGTCGCCGGGGTGATCAAGATGGTGCTCGCCATGCGGCACGGCGTGCTGCCGCGCACGCTGCACGTGGACGCACCGAGCCCGCACGTGGACTGGTCCGCCGGCACCGTGTCGCTGCTGGAGCAGGCCGAGCCGTGGCAGGCGGAGGGGCGTCCGCGCCGGGCCGGTGTGTCGTCGTTCGGGGTGAGCGGCACCAACGCGCACGTCGTCGTCGAGGGCGTCGAGTCCGACCCCGTCCCGCCCGCCGAGCCGGGGCCGGACCTTCCGTGGATCCTCTCCGGACACTCACCCGAGGCACTGCACGACCAGGCCGTACGGCTGGGAGCTGGCACCGGCGGACGTCGGGTCGACGTCGGCGCGGCGCTGGCCGCGCGGACCGCGTTCGAGCACCGCGCGGTCGTCGCCGACGACGACGCGCTGGCCGCCCTGATCGCGGGCCGGGAACACCCGGGCCTGGTCCGAGGTGCCGCGACGACGGTGGCGCGACAGGTCTTCGTGTTCCCGGGTCAGGGGTCGCAGTGGACCGGGATGGGTCTGGAGTTGTGGGATTCGTCCCCGGTGTTCGCGGCGTCGATGCGGGCGTGTGAGGAGGCGCTACTCCCGCACACCGGTTGGTCCCTGCGGGAGGTGCTGTCCGGTCCGCTGGATCGGGTGGACGTGGTGCAGCCGGCCCTGTTCGCGGTGATGGTGTCGCTGGCCGCTCTGTGGCGCTCCTATGGAGTGACGCCATCGGCGGTCGTGGGCCATTCGCAGGGTGAGATCGCGGCCGCGTACGTGGCGGGCGCTCTGTCGTTGGAGGACGCGGCGCGGGTGGTGGCGTTGCGCAGTAGGGCGTTGCGGGCCATCGCCGGGCGGGGCGGGATGGTGTCGGTGCCGTTCGCCGACGTGGATCCGGGGGATCTGTCGGTGGCGGCGGTGAACGGCCCGGACTCGACGGTGTTGTCCGGTGACGTGGACGCGGTGGACCGGTTCCTGGCCGCCGAGCCGCGGGCGCGGCGGATCGCTGTGGACTACGCGTCGCACTCACCGCACGTCGAGGCGGTGCGCGAGGAGATCCTGGCGGCGTTGGCCGGCATCCAACCGCGCTCGGCGGAGGTGCCGTTCCACTCCACGGTCACCGGCGAATTGCTGGACACGGTCGGCTTGGACGCCGGTTACTGGTACCGGAACCTGCGGGAGACGGTCCGCTTCGCGGACGCGGTCGCCACGCTGCCGGGGGTGCTTATCGAAATCAGCCCCCACCCCGTACTGGGTCTCGGTCTCGGCACCCTACGCCGCGACCAGGGCGATCTGGACCCCGCGCTCGCCCGCGCCTGGGCCGTTGGCGTGCCTGTCGACTGGACCCGGCGCTTCGCACCGCACCAGCCGGTGCGTGTCGACCTGCCCACCTACGCATTCCAGCGTCGTCGCTACTGGCTGGAGGCGCCCGCCGCCCCGGCCACCGGCGGGCCCGGGCAGTACCGGATCGCCTGGCACCCGACCACCCTGCCGAACGCCGCGCTGCACGGCGCCTGGCTGCTCGTCACCCCGGCCGACGCACCGCACCCCGACCTCGCGTCGGCGCTGACCCGGCACGGTGCCACGATCCGGCACCTCGCCGTGGCCGCCGACGACGACCTCACCGGGCCGCTGCGCGCGGCCGCCGCCGCCGGGCCGATCGCCGGGGTGCTGTCACTACTGGGGTACGACGAGAGCCCGCACCCGGCGTACCCGGGAGTTCCGAATGGCCTGGCCGCCACGTTGGCGCTCACGCAGGCCCTCGGTGACACCGGGATCGGTGCCCCGCTCTGGCTGGCCACCCGGTCCGCGGTGTCGACCGGCCCCGGCGACCCCCTGAACGCGCCGGCGCAGTCGCTGATCTGGGGCCTGGGCCGGGTCATCGGCCTGGAGCACGGCGACCGCTGGGGTGGCCTGGTCGACCTGCCGAACGAGATCGACGCCCCGGCCGGCGCTCGGCTCGCCGCGGTGCTGACCGGCCGCGACGGCGAGGACCAGGTCGCGATCCGACCGCACGGCGTCCTCCTGCGCCGCCTGGCACCAGCGCCTGCGGACCCGACCCCACGAACGCCCTGGCAGCCGTCCGGGACCGTGCTGATCACCGGCGGCACCGGCGCTCTCGGCGCCCACGTCGCCCGCTGGGCCGCCCGGCACGGTGCCGAGCACCTGGTGCTGGTCAGCCGCCGTGGACCCGACGCGCCCGGCGCGGACCGGCTCCGGGCAGACCTCACCGGGCTCGGCGCCCGCGTCACAGTGGCGTCCTGCGACATCACCGACCGCGACCGGCTCGCCGCGATCGTCGCCGGTCA
Organism: Micromonospora sp. DT201; assembly: GCF_049841575.1. Taxonomy (NCBI): domain Bacteria; kingdom Bacillati; phylum Actinomycetota; class Actinomycetes; order Micromonosporales; family Micromonosporaceae; genus Micromonospora; species Micromonospora sp. DT201. Next base: position 174,562 of record NZ_JBNCKP010000007.1, read on the forward strand.
CCCGCCCACCGCCGTCGTGCACACCGCTGCGGTGCTGGACGACGCCGTTGTGCAGCAACTGCGTCCGGAGCAGCTCGCCACCGCGCTGGCCGCGAAGGCCACGGCCGCCGCCCACCTGGATGAGCTCACCCGCCACCTCGACCTCCAGGCGTTCGTGCTGTTCTCGTCGATCGCCGGCACGCTCGGCGTACCCGGGCAGGCCGGTTACGCCCCCGGCAACGCTTTCCTCGACGCCCTCGCCGAACGCCGCCACGCCGCCGGTCTGCCCGCCACGTCGATCGCCTGGGGCGCGTGGGCCGGCGGCGGCATGGCCGCCGAGGCGGGCGTCGAGGAGTTGCTGCGCCGGCACGGTCTGCCGCAGATGCCGCCGGAGACGGCACTCGACGGCATGCGCCGGGCGGTCGAGGCCGGCGTCCCGTCCGTGGCCGTGGTCGACATCGAGTGGGACCGGCTCTACCTGGCGTTCACCGCCTCCCGGGTTCGGCCGCTGCTGCACGCCGTGCCCGAGGTACGCGCCATCCGCGCTGCCGAGGCACGACGGGCGCAACCGGCGCCCCTCGCCGCCGTCAGCACGCAGGACCGGCGGCGCGCACTGCTCGACCTGGTCCGCGAGCACGTCGCGGCCACCCTCGGGCACACCGGACCGGACGAGGTACGCGCCGACCGCTCGTTCAAGGACCTCGGCTTCGACTCACTCACCGGCGTGGAGATCCGCAACCGACTGGGCGTCGCCACCGGACTGCGGCTGCCCGCCACTGTCGTCTTCGACGAGCCGACGCCCCGGGCGCTGGCGAACCGGCTGCACGTGGAGCTGTTCGGCGGCGCGGCGGAAGCCCCCGCCCCGGCCCCGAACGGCGGCCACGACGGAGACCCCGTCGTGCTGGTGGCCGCGAGCTGCCGCTTCCCCGGCGACATCGACAACCCCGAAGACCTCTGGCGTACGGTCGCCGCCGGCATCGACACCGTCGGCGCGTTCCCCGCCGACCGGGGTTGGCGCGAGGACCTGTACGACCCGGACCCGGCGCACCGCGGCACCTCGTACGCCGGCGAAGGCGCGTTCCTGCGCGACCCGGCCGGGTTCGACGCCGCGTTCTTCTCGATCAGCCCGCGCGAGGCGCTCGCCATGGACCCGCAGCAACGCCTGCTCATGGAACTCGCCTGGGAGGCCGCCGAGCGGGCCGGCATCGACCCGTCGTCGCTGCGTGGCAGCCGGACCGGCGTGTTCGCGGGCACCAACGGGCAGGACTACCCGGCCCTGCTCGCGAGCACGGACGCGGCCGAGGGCGGCGAGGGCTACCTGGTCACCGGCAGCGCGGCGAGCGTCTTCTCCGGCCGCATCGCGTACGCCCTCGGCCTCGAAGGACCCGCGCTCACTGTCGACACCGCCTGCTCGTCCGCGCTCGTCGCCCTGCACCTGGCCGCGCAGGCGTTGCGCCGCGGCGAATGCGACCTGGCGCTCGCCGGCGCGGTCACGGTCATGTCGACCCCGGCGCTGTTCGTCGAGTTCAGCCGTCAACGCGGACTCGCCCCGAACGGCAGGTGCAAGCCCTTCGCGGCGGGCGCGGACGGGACGGGCTGGGGCGAGGGCGCCGGCCTGGTGGTCCTCGAACGGCTATCCGACGCGCGCCGGCACGGGCACCCGGTGCTCGCCGTGCTGCGCGGCAGCGCGGTCAACTCCGACGGCGCCAGCAACGGCCTGACCGCACCGAACGGCCCGGCCCAGCAGCGCGTCATCCGGCAGGCGCTTGCCGACGCCGGCCTGACCGCCGGCCAGATCGACGCCGTGGAGGCGCACGGCACCGGCACCACCCTCGGCGACCCGATCGAGGCGCAGGCGCTGCTGGCGACGTACGGACAGGACCGGGAACGCCCGCTCTGGCTGGGATCGGTCAAGTCGAACCTCGGCCACACGCAGGCGGCAGCCGGTGTGGCAGGGCTGATCAAGATGGTCGAGGCGCTGCGCCACGGTGTCCTACCGCCGACGCTGCACGTGGACGCGCCGACCCCGCACGTGGACTGGTCCACCGGTGCGGTGCGGCTGCTCACCGAACCGACGCGGTGGCAGCCGCACGACGGTGAGCCGCGCCGGTTCGGCATCTCGGCGTTCGGCATCAGCGGCACCAACGCGCACGCCATCCTGGAGGCGGCACCGGCCGAGACGGCGCCTTCCGGCGAGAGGGTGCCTTCGGCCGAGACGGTGCCTTCCGGCGAGAGGGTGCCTTCGGCCGAGACGGTGCCTGCCGCCGAGACTGTGCCGCCGGCCGATCCGGCGGTTCGGCCCGGTGCGGTGCCGGAGGCGCTGCCGTTCCCGCTGGCTGGGCAGAGCGCGCAGGCGCTGCGGGAGCAGGCCGACCGGTTGCGCGTCGCGTTGCGTGCCGGTACGGACGCCGCCGACGTGGACCTCGCGTACTCGCTCGCCACCACGAGGGCGGCCCTCGACCACCGCGCGGTGGTGGTGGCCGCCGACCGCGACGAGCTGCTGCGCGGGCTGGACGCCCTGGCCGACGACCGACCCTCGGCGCGGCTGGTCCGGGGCGTACCCACCGGCGCCGACGACGGGCTCGCCTACCTGTTCACCGGTCAGGGCAGCCAGCACACCGGGATGGGACTCGACCTCTATGCGGCGTTCGACGCGTACACCGAGGCGTTCGACGCGGTGTGCGACCGGCTGGACCGGCACCTGGACCGGCCGATCCGCGACGTGCTGCGCGACGACCCGGAAGCCCTCGACCGCACCGGGTACGCCCAGCCCGCGCTGTTCGCCCTCGAGGTCGCCCAGTTCCGGCTCCTGGAGAGCTGGGGCGTCCGGCCGGCCCGGATCGCCGGGCACTCCGTCGGCGAGCTGGCCGCCGCTCACGTCGCCGGCGTGCTCGACCTGGACGACGCCACGACCCTGGTCGCCGCGCGTGGCCGGCTCATGGAGGCGGTGCCGCGCCCGGGGGCGATGGCCGCCGTCGAGGCCACCGCTCAGGAGGTGCAGCCGCTGCTGGACGGTCACGAAGCCGCTGTCGGACTCGCCGCCGTCAACGCGCCCCGCGCCTGCGTGGTCTCCGGCGATCCAGACCAGGTGCGGCGGATCACCACCCACTTCCGCGGGCTCGGCCGCAAGGTCCGTGCGCTGCGGGTCAGCCACGCGTTCCACTCGCCGCACCTGGACGCCGTGCTCGACGACTACCGCCGGGTCGCCGAGAGCCTGCGGTACGCGACGCCACGAATCCCGCTGGTCTCCACGGTCACCGGTGAGCCACTGACCGCCGCCCAGGCCGCCGACCCGGGTTACTGGGTCCGGCAACTGCGCGAGCCGGTGCGGTTCCTCGACGCGATGCGCCGACTGCGGGCCGACGGCGCGACGACCTACCTGGAGATCGGACCGGACGGGGTGCTCTCCGGCCTCGCCGAGCAGTGCGTCGGCGTGGCAGGCGTGCCGGTGCTGCGCGGTCAACGGCCCGAGGTGGCCGCGCTGATGAGCGCCGTCGGCCACCTGCACGTGCACGGCGTGAGCGTGGACTGGCCCGCCCTGTTCGCGGGCACCGGCGCACGCCGGACACCGCTGCCCACGTACGCCTTCCAACGCCGCCGCTTCTGGCCCGGCGCGGGCGACGGGACCGCCGAGGCCGTGGTCCGTTCGCGCTACCGGATCGGCTGGCGTGCGCTGCCCGAGGTGGCGCCCACCCGGCCGGCCGGCATCTGGCTCGTCCTCCAGGACGGCCCGAACCCGCTGGCGGACGCCCTGGTCGCCGGAGGCACCGGCGTGCTGGCCGCGACCGAACTGCCCGGCCCGGCGCGCCTGGCGGCCGCCGGGCCGATCGCCGGAGTGCTGAGCCTGCTCTCGCCGGACGGCACGCTGACCGCGATGCGGGCACTCGCCGCGACCGGCCTCGTCGCCCCGCTCTGGCTCGTGACAAGCCGAGCGGTCCGCGCGACCGACGGTGACGCGCCACCGAACCCGCGCGCCGCCGCGGTGTGGGGCCTCGGCCGGGTGTTCGCCCTGGAACACCCGGATCTCTGGGGCGGCCTCGTCGACCTGCCGGAAAACCCGGACCACGTCGTCCTCGACCGGCTGCTCTGCCTTCTCGGTGGTGGCGCTGGCGACGAGGACCAGATCGCCGTACGCGGCAGCGGTGTCTTCGCCCGGCGTCTGGAGCGCGTCGCCCCGGCTGCCGGCGGGGGGCGCGGTTGGCAGCCGCGCGGCACCGTGCTGGTCACCGGCGGCACCGGGGCGCTGGGCGGGCATGTCGCCCGCTGGCTGGCCCGCGCCGGGGCGGCGCACCTGCTGCTCGCCGCACGCCGGGGCGAGGATGCACCCGGCGCCGCCGAGCTGCGCGCGGACCTCACCGCCCTCGGTGCCCGGGTCACCATCGCCGCCTGCGACATCGCCGACCGGGGCGCCGTCGAGCGGCTGCTCGCCGACGTGCCCGCCGACCAGCCACTGAGCGCCGTCGTGCACACCGCCGGCATCGTGCGGGAGGCCCCGCTGCGGGACACCGACGTCGCCGACCTGCACGAGGTGGCCGCCGCGAAGGTGGCCGGCGCGGAGCACCTCGACGAGTTGCTCGCCGACACCCCGCTCGACGCGTTCGTGCTGTTCTCGTCCGTCTCCGGTGTGTGGGGCAGTGGCGGGCAGGCTGCGTACGCCGCCGCCAACGCCGCCCTGGACGCCGTCGCCGAGCGACGTCGGGCCCGCGGCCTGGCCGCCACGTCCATCGCCTGGGGACCCTGGTCGGGAGGCGGGATGGCGGACGAGGCGTCGACCGAGCGCCTGCGCCGCCGGGGAGTGGCGGCGCTGAAGCCGGCCGCCGCGCTCGCCGTGCTCCGGCGCGTCGTCGCCGACGACGAGACCACGTGCGCGGTGGCCGACGTCGACTGGGACACCTTCGGGGCCACCTTCGCCGCGACCCGTTCCCGCCCGTTGCTGGCCGGCCTGGTCGAGCCGGTCGCGCGGACCGAGGCACACCCGATCCCGGCCGTGCACCGCGACCGGTTCCTGCTCGACCTCGTCCGGGAACACGCTGCGGCCGTCCTCGGTCATGACACGGCGGACGCCGTCGAGGCCGACCGGGCCTTCAGCGACCTGGGATTCGACTCGCTGACGGCGGTGGAGCTGCGCCGGCTGATCCAGGAACGGACCGGCCTGCCGCTGCCCGTCACCGTCGTGTTCGACCACCCCACCCCGGCCGCGCTGGCGGGCGCCCTCGCCGCCCGGCTGAACGAGGAGGTGTCGGACGCTGCCGTGCCGCTGGCGCTCGCCGACCCGGCCGAGCCGATCGCGATCGTCGCGATGGCGTGCCGGTACCCGGGCGGAGTGACCTCGCCGGAGGACCTGTGGCGGCTGATCCGCGAGGGCGGGGAGGTGCTCGGCCCGTTCCCGGAAGACCGCGGATGGGATCCGGACCGCGCCGCGCGCAGCGATGTACGGCAGGGCGGGTTCCTGGAGGGTGCCGCCGATTTCGACGCGGGGTTCTTCGGGATCAGTCCGCGGGAGGCGACGGCGATGGATCCGCAGCAGCGGTTGTTGCTGGAGACGTCGTGGGAGGCGATCGAGCGGGCCGGCATCGATCCACGATCACTGCGCGGCACCCGTACCGGGGTGTTTGTCGGCGCCTCACCCCAGGGCTACGGCAGTGGAGCCGTCGCCGTGCCGTCCGAGGTGGAGGGATACCAGCTGACCGGTAGCGCCACGAGCGTCTTCTCCGGACGGGTGTCGTACGTGCTCGGACTACAAGGTCCGGCGCTGACCGTGGACACGGCGTGTTCGTCGTCGCTGGTGGCGCTGCACCTGGCCACCCAGGCGCTCCGACGCGGGGAGTGCGACCTGGCGCTGGCCGGTGGAGTCGCGGTGATGGCGAGCCCGGACGTGTTCGTGGAGTTCAGTCGGCAGCGGGGCCTGGCGGCGGATGGGCGGTGCAAGTCGTTCGCCGAGGCGGCCGACGGCACCGGCTGGTCCGAGGGTGTGGGTTGGTTGGTGGTGGAGCGGCTGTCGGATGCGCGGCGGCACGGTCATCAGGTGCTCGCGGTGGTGCGGGGTTCGGCGGTGAATCAGGACGGTGCGTCGAATGGGTTGACGGCGCCGAGTGGTCCGGCGCAGGAGCGGGTGATCGCGGATGCGTTGACGGATGCGGGTTTGCGGCCTGCGGATGTGGATGTGGTGGAGGCGCACGGTACGGGGACCCGGTTGGGGGATCCGATCGAGGCGCAGGCGGTGATCGCCGCGTACGGGCGGGAGCGGCGCCGGCCGTTGTGGTTGGGATCGCTCAAGTCGAACCTCGGGCACACGCAGGCGGCGGCCGGGGTCGGCGGTGTGATCAAGATGGTGCTGGCGATGACCAACGGTGTCCTGCCGCGGACGTTGCATGTGGATCGGCCGTCGTCGGCGGTGGACTGGTCATCGGATGCGGTGCGGTTGTTGACCGACGAGGTGCCCTGGGGTGGTGGCGCGCGGCGGGCGGGTGTGTCGGCGTTCGGGATGAGCGGGACCAACGCCCATGTGATCGTCGAAGCCCCACCGGTGCAGGCCGTGCCGACCGCCGTGGGTTCGGGTGCGGGCGCGCCGTGGGTGGTGTCGGCGGCGTCGCGGGAGGCGTTGGGCGAGCAGGTCTCTGCGGTGTCGGGTGTGTCGGCTCTGCGGGGCGTGGATGTGGGTTTCACGTTGGCGGTGGGTCGGGCGGCCCTGCCGTGGCGGTGGGTGGTGGGGGAGGACCTGCCGGTTCGTGCCGGTGACGGCCGGGTGGTGTTTGTCTTCCCCGGTCAGGGTTCGCAGTGGACCGGGATGGGTCTGGAGTTGTGGGATTCGTCGCCGGTGTTCGCCGCGCAGATGCGGGCGTGCGAGGAGGCGTTGCTCCCGCACACGGGGTGGTCGTTGCGGGAGGTGTTGTCCGGTCCGCTGGACCGCGTCGACGTGGTGCAGCCGGCCCTGTTCGCGGTGATGGTGTCCCTGGCGGCTCTCTGGCGGTCGTACGGGGTGGAGCCGTCGGCGGTGGTGGGTCACTCGCAGGGTGAGATCGCTGCCGCTTATGTGGCCGGTGCGTTGTCGTTGGACGACGCGGCGCGGGTCGTCGCGTTGCGGAGTAAGGCGTTGCGGGCCATCGCTGGGCGCGGCGGGATGGTGTCGGTGCCCTTCGCCGACGTGGACCCGGGGGACCTGTCGGTGGCGGCGGTCAACGGCCCGGACTCGACGGTGCTGTCCGGTGACGTCGAGGCGGTGGACCGGTTCGTGGCGGCCGAGCCGCGAGCGCGGCGGATCGCGGTGGACTACGCGTCGCACTCACCCCACGTCGACACGGTCCGCGACGAGATCATCGAGGCGTTGCGGGACATCGAGCCGCGCTCGGCCGAGGTGCCGTTCTATTCGACGGTGACCGGTGGGCTGCTGGATACGGCTGGTCTGGATGCCGGGTACTGGTTCCGCAACCTGCGGGAGACGGTGCGCTACGCCGACGCGGTGGCCGGGTTCGACACGCTGGTGGAGGTGAGCCCGCACCCGATCCTGGCCCGTGAACTCGGGTCGTTGCGGCGTGACGACGGTGGGGTGCCGCGGTTCCTGGACTCGGTGGCGCGGGCCTGGGCGCGGGGTGCGCACGTCGACTGGGAGGCGGTGTTCGACGGTCGGGGTGCCCGCCGGATGACGTTGCCGACGTACCGGTTCCAGCGTCGCCGCTACTGGCTGGACGGGACCCTGCCCGGCTGGCTGGGTGAACCGGTGTCCTGGGCGCAGGGCCTCCTGTTCGAGGGTCGTGTCACCGGAGACTGGTTGGCCGATCACGCTGTCGCCGGGACGACGTTGGTGCCCGGTACCGGGTTGCTGGAGATGGTGCTGCGCGCCGGCGGTCTGGTCGAGGAGGTGACCCTGCACGCCCCGCTGCACCCGCCGGCGCAGGTGCAGATGATCGTCGGACGGCCGGACGGCAGTGGCCGGCGTGACGTGTCGGTGCACTCGCGTACCGGTGGTGAGTGGACCCTGCACGCCTCCGGCACCCTGCTACCCGACGACGCCCCCGTACCGGCGCCCGACGACGGCCCCTGGCCACCCGCCGACGCCGTACCGGTCGACCCGCAGCACGTCCTGGACCAGCTGGCGGACACCGGGCTGACCTACGGGCCGGCCTTCCGGGGCCTGCGGGCGGTGTGGCGGCACGGTGACGAGATCCTCGCCGAGGTGACGCTCCCCGAGGGCCTCGACGGCCACCACTTCGGACTGCACCCGGCGCTGCTCGACGCCGCCACCCACGCGGCGGCGGTCACCGGCGTCACGGCCGGCGATCCGGCGCGGGTGCCGTTCACCTTCACCGGGGTACGGCTGCACGCCACCGGCGCGACCGCCGTCCGGGTACGACTGCGCCACACCCCGTCCGGCGCGGTGTCGCTCGCCCTGTACGACCGCACCGGCGCACCGGTGGCCACCGTGGGATCCCTGGTGAGCCGGCCACTGACCGCACTGCCGTCCGACGCGTTGTTCCGGGTCGCGTGGTCGGCCCCGACCGCCGCCGCGACCCCCGGCGAGCGGGCCGTCATCGGCCCCGACCCGCTGGCGCTGGCCGGTGGCGCACCGGCCCACGCCGACCTGGCGACGCTGAGTCGGGCGGTCGCACAGGGCGCTCCGGTGCCCGGATACGTGCTGGCGACCTGCCTGTCCGATGCTCCCGGCCCGGCCGCGTCCGCACGGTCGGCGATTCACCGGGTCCTCGAACTGGCGCAGGCGTTCCTCGCCGAGCCGGCCCTGACCGCGTCCCGCCTGGTGATCGTGACCCGTGACGCGGTGGCCACCGGTCCGGACGCCGACGTCACCGACCTGGCCCACGCCGCCGTCTGGGGACTCGTCCGCTCGGCACAGTCCGAGCACCCGGACCGGTTCCTCCTGGTCGACGTGGACGACACGCCTCAGTCGCACCGGGTGCTCCCCGACGTGCTCACCGCGACCGAGCCGCAGCTGGCCGTCCGTGCCGGTGCGCCGCTCGTACCCCGGCTCGTCCGGGCCCCGGCTCCCCGGGAGCACTGGGACGCGCTGGACCCCAACGGCACGGTCCTCGTCACCGGCGGCACCGGCGCGCTGGGCGCCCTGGTTGCCCGGCACCTGGTCGCCGCGCACGGCGTCCGTCACCTGCTGCTGGCGAGCCGCGGTGGCGGGGGAGCGGACCTCGTCGCCGAACTCGCGGCACTCGGCGCGAGCGTGACGGTCGTGGCCTGCGACATCGCCGACCGGGAGGCGACCGCGCGGCTGCTGGGCCGGGTTCCCGCCGCGCATCCGCTGACCGCTGTGGTCCACCTGGCCGGAGTGCTGGAGGACGGCCTGGTCGAGACGATGACCGCCGCGCAGGTCGACCGGGTCACCCGACCGAAGATCGACGGGGCGGTGCACCTGCACGAGCTGACCCGCGACGACAAGCTCGCCGCGTTCGTGCTCTTCTCCGCCGCGGCCGGCGTGCTCGGCCGTCCGGGGCAGGCGAACTACGCGGCGGCGAACGCGTTCCTGGACGCCCTCGCCCAGCACCGCCGGGCGCAGGGGCTCCCCGCGGTCGCCGTCGCCTGGGGTCTGTGGGACGGCGGTGGCGGCATGACCGGCCACCTGACCGACGCGGATCTCTCACGGGTACGCCGTGCCGGCGTGCTGACGCTCTCCCCGGCGCAGGGGCTCGCCCTCCTCGACGCCGCACTGGCGATGACGGCACCGGCCGTCGTCGCCGCCCGCCTCGACCTGGCGGCGCTGCCTGAAGCAGGAGCGTGCGCCCTCCTACGCGGCCTGGGTGATCCCCCGGCTCGCGACGTGCCCCGGGCCGCTGATTCCCCCCCAGCGGCCCGGGGCACCCCTCACACCCCCGCCTCCCTGCTCGACCTGGTTCGTGAACACGCGGCCGTGGTGCTCGGCCACGGCACCGCCGACGCCATCCCGGAGACGCACGGCTTCCTCGAAATCGGCTTCGACTCCCTGACCGCGGTCGAGCTGCGTAACCGCCTGGCCACCGTGACCGGCAGGCGTCTGCCGGCCACGCTCGTCTTCGATCATCCCTCGCCGCAGAGGCTCGCCGAGCACCTCGCGACCGTCCTGACGCCGGTGGAGCACCGGCCGAGCCGAGCCCTCGCGCCCGCAGCGGTGCGGCCCGACCCGGCCGTGCTCGGCGACGCGAGCGCCGACGAGGTGTTCGCCTTCATCGACGAGCAGCTCGGCCGCTCCACCGCCCAGGAAGGTGGCATCCGGTGAGCAAAGAGGAGAAGCTGCTCGACTACCTCAAGTGGGTCACCGCCGACCTCGCCTCGGCGCGGGAACGCATCCACGAGCTGGAGGGCCGCGACCGGGAGCCCGTCGCCATCGTGTCGATGGCCTGCCGGTACCCCGGTGGTGTGCGGTCACCCGAGGATCTGTGGTCGCTGCTGACCGCCGGCGGCGACGCGGTCGCCGGGTTCCCGACCGACCGCGGTTGGGACCTCGACACCCTCTACGACCCCGACCCGGACCAGCCCGGCACCTGCTACACCCGGGAGGGCGGCTTCCTCGACGACGCCGCCGACTTCGAAGCGGCGTTCTTCCGGATCAGCCCGCGCGAGGCCGTCGCCATGGACCCACAGCAGCGCCTGCTGCTGGAGATCTCGTGGGAGGCGTTCGAACGAGCCGGCATCGATCCGTCCACGGTCCGCGGGAGCCAGACCGGTGTGTTCGCCGGAGTCATGTCGCACGACTACGCCGCCCGCCTGCCCCGGGCACCGGAGGGCAGCGAGGGTTACTTCGCCAACGGCAGCGCCGGCAGCATCGCCTCCGGCCGGATCGCGTACACCCTCGGCCTGGAGGGGCCCGCCGTCACCGTCGACACCGCCTGCTCGTCCTCACTGGTCAGCCTGCACCTGGCCGTGCGGGCACTGCGCAACGGCGACTGCGACATGGCGCTGGCCGGCGGCGTCACGGTGATGGCCACCCCGAACATGCTGATCGAGGCCGCCCGCCAGCGGGGGCTCGCCCGCGACGGGCGATGCAAGGCCTTCGCCGAGGGCGCGGACGGCGCCGGCTTCGCCGAGGGTGCCGGCATCCTGCTGCTGGAACGGCTCTCCGACGCCCGCCGGCACGGCCACCCGGTGCTCGCCGTGGTCCGCGGCACCGCGATCAACTCCGACGGCGCGAGCAGCGGGCTGACGGCACCCAACGGGCCCGCCCAGCAGCGGGTGATCCGCGCCGCGCTCGCCGACGCGGGAGTGTCCCCTTCGGACGTGGACGTGGTCGAGGCACACGGCACGGGCACCCCGCTCGGCGACCCGATCGAGGCACAGGCACTGCTCGCCACGTACGGGCAGGATCGGGAGCGACCGCTGTGGCTGGGGTCGCTGAAGTCGAACATCGGCCACACCCAGGCCGCCGCCGGGGTCGGTGGCGTCATCAAGACCGTGCTGGCACTGCGGCACGGTGTGCTGCCGCGCACGCTGCACTCCACCGAGCCGTCCAGCCGGATCGACTGGTCGGCCGGCGCGGTGTCGCTGCTGAGCGAGCAGACGCCCTGGCCCGGCGGTGCCGACCGACCGCGCCGGGGCGGGGTCTCGTCGTTCGGCGCGAGCGGCACGAACGCCCACGCGATCATCGAGGAGGTCCCGGCCGAGCCCGAGTTGCCTCCGGTGGACGGGGTGCTGCCGTACCTGCTGTCGGCCCGCGACGACGCGGCGCTGCGCGAGCAGGCGGCCCGGCTCGCCGAGTACGCCCGGACCGCACCCCGGCTGGCCGACGTGGCGCACACGCTCGCCGCCGGCCGGGCCCGCTTCGCCGAGCGGGCGGTGGTGTTGGCCGGTGACCGGGAGACGCTCGTCGGCGAGCTGTGCCTGCTCGCCGCCGGGACACCAGGGCCCGCCACGGTACGCGCAACGGCGCCCGCCGGCACCCGCCGTGTCGTCTTCGTCTTCCCCGGTCAGGGGTCGCAGTGGACGGGGATGGGTCTGGAGTTGTGGGACTCGTCGTCGGTGTTCGCCGCGCAGATGCGGGCGTGTGAGGAGGCGTTGCTCCCGCATACCGGTTGGTCCCTGCGCGAGGTCCTGGCGGGTCCGTTGGACCGGGTCGATGTGGTGCAGCCGGCGTTGTTCGCGGTGATGGTGTCCCTGGCCGCTCTGTGGCGCTCCTACGGTGTGGAGCCGTCGGCGGTGGTGGGTCATTCGCAGGGTGAGATCGCCGCCGCCTATGTGGCGGGTGCGTTGTCGTTGGACGACGCCGCGCGGGTCGTCGCTCTGCGCAGTCGGGCGTTGCGGGCCATCGCGGGGCGGGGTGGGATGGTGTCGGTGCCGTTCGCCGACGTGGATCCGGGCGAGTTGTCGGTGGCGGCGGTGAACGGCCCGGACTCGACGGTGCTGTCTGGTGATGTCGCTGCGGTGGACCGGTTCCTGGCGGCCGAGCCGCGTGCGCGGCGGATCGCTGTGGACTACGCGTCGCACTCACCGCACGTGGAAGCCGTCCGCGACGAGATCCTGACCGCGCTGGCCGGCATCCAGCCGCGCGAGCCACAGGTGCCGTTCCACTCGACGGTCACCGACGACCCGGTTCCGCTGGACGCGGACTACTGGTACCGCAACCTGCGGCACACCGTCCGGTTCGGCCCGGTGGTGCAGCGGCTGCGGCAGGACCTGTTCATCGAGGTCAGCCCGCACCCCGTCCTTCTCGTCGCGATGCCCCCGGACGCTGCCGCGATCGGGTCGCTGCACCGCGACCAGGGCGATCCGGACCGCTTCCTGCGTGCCGTGGCGGAGGCGCAGGTACGCGGCGCAGCGACGCTCGGCACGGTGCCTGGAGGCCGGCCCGTCACCCTGCCCACCTACCCCTTCCAGCGGCGACGGCACTGGCTCGACGCGCCGCCGTACGCCGGGCCGACCGGCCACCCGCTGCTCGGCGCCACGGTGAGCCTGGCCGGTGCCGACGGGGAACTGGTCTGCACCGGGCGGGTCGCGCGACTGACCCATCCGTGGCTCGCCGACCACGCGGTCCGCGACACCGTGCTGCTGCCCGCAACCGCGGTGCTGGAACTGCTGTTCCAGGCAGGCGGCCCCGCCGGCTGTCGGCGCGTTGACGAGCTGGTGATCTCCGCGCCGCTGACACTGCCCGAGCGTGGTGGCGTCCAGTTGCAGGTGTCGGTGGGAGCGGCGGACGCGGCGGGTCGCCGGGTCGCGACGGTGTGGGCCCGGCCGGAGGACGGCGACGAGCCGTGGACCACCCATGCCACCGGTGTCCTGGCGCCCAGCACGCCGGCCGAGCCGGCCGTCGCACCCGGCGAGTGGCCGCCCGCTGGCGCCGAGCCGGTCGACGTGGACCTGCTGCGCGACCGGTTGAGCGCGGCCGGGTTCCGGTACGGCCCGGCGTTCCAGGGACTGCGCGTGCTCTGGCGGACCGGCACCGACCTGTACGCCGACGTCGAGCTGCCGCCGGACCTCGGGATCGAGAGCGGGCGCTTCGGGCTGCACCCGGCCCTGTTCGACGCCGCGTTGCAGGCCATGGCCGCCGGCGCGGCCGACGACGAGCCGGGCCGCCTGCCGTTCTCGTTCACCGGCGTTTCCCTGCACGCGACGGGTGCCACCGCGCTGCGGGTCCGCCTCCGGGTAACCGGCGACGGCGCGGTGTCGCTGGCCGTCACCGACCCCGCCGGTCGGCCCGTCGTCGACGTCGAGGCGCTGACCACCCGCCCGCTGCCCGCGACCCTGACGCCTCTGCGTCGCCTCGTCTGGGAACCCCTGCCCGCCGCCCCGCCGGTGCCGGCCCGGGACTGGGCCATGCGCGACCCGGCCGCGTTTCCTGGTACCGACGTTGTGCCCGCCACCGTGCTCCTGCCGGTCGTTGCCGACGAGCCGCGCGCCGCCGCGCACGCCGCGCTCGCCGCGGCGCAGGCGTGGCTCGCCGACGAGCGGTTCGCCGGCTCGCGGCTGGTCTACGTCACCCGGGGCGCGGTCTCCGTCGGCCCGGACGATCCGGTGACCGCCGCCGGTGTCGCCGCCGCCGCGGTGTGGGGACTGATCCGTTCGGCACGCGCCGAGCACCCGGACCGGTTCGCGCTGGCCGACGACCACGGCGACGGGTCGGTGGCGGTCGCGGCGATCGCGGCCGGCGCCACCGAGGTGGCGGTCCGCGACGGCCGGGCCTACGGGTCCCGGCTGGAGGTCGCGCCGGCCGGCAGCACGAGCTTGCTCATGGACCAGCCGGGTCACCCCGTACCGGAGTTCGGTGACGGGGTCGCCCTGGTCACCGGCGCGAGCGGCCGGCTCGGCGGGCTCGCCGCGCGGCACCTGGTGACCGCGCACGGGGTACGCCGGCTGGTGCTCCTCAGCCGGACCCCGGCGACCGCGCTCGCCGCGGAGCTGACCGAGCTGGGCGCCGAGGTGACCGTGGCGGCGGTGGACGTCACCGACCGGGACGCGGTGCGGGCGGCGCTGGCTGACCACCGGCTGCGCATCGTGGTGCACGCGGCCGGCGTGCTCGACGACGGGGTGCTCACCGCGCTGACACCGGACCGGGTGGACACGGTTCTGCGCCCCAAGATCGACGCGGCGCGGCTGCTGCACGAGCTGACCGAGGACGCCGACCTGGCGGCCTTCGTGCTCTTCTCCTCGTACGCCGGGACGGCCGGCGCACCCGGCCAGGCCGGCTACGCCGCCGCCAACGCCGCCCTGGACGCCTTCGCCGCGCACCTGCGGGCCGCCGGCCGTCGGGCGGTGTCGATCGCGTGGGGCCTGTGGGCCGGGGCCAGCGGCCTGACCGGTCGGCTGGGCGACGCGGACCTCGCCCGGATGGCCGCATCCGGCATGGCGCCGCTCAGTGACGCGGACGGCCTCGCCCTCCTCGACGCCGCCCTGGTCGCCGACGAGGCCGCCGTCGTCGCCGCCCGCCTCGATGCCGTCCGACCCGACCCGGCCCGCGTGCCTCGGCAGGTGCCGGACGCGGTCATCGCCGACCCCTTCGCCCTCGTCCGGCAGCACGTCGCGGCGGTGCTGCGGCACGCCGCGCCCGGCTCGGTCGACCCCGACCTCGCCTTCCGCGAGTTGGGCTTCGACTCGCTCACCGCCGTCGAGCTGCGCAACCGCCTGGCTGCCGCCACCGGCCTGACCCTGCCCGCCACGCTCGTCTTCGACCACCCGACGGCGAACGCGCTCGCCGCCCACCTCACCGACCGCCTGGCCGGTCGGGCCGCCAGCAGTCCGGCCACGCAGGTGATGCCGACGACCGTCGACGAGCCGATCGCCATCGTCGCGATGGGCTGCCGCTACCCGGGCGGCGTCGCCTCGCCGGACGAACTGTGGCGGCTGCTGGCCGACGGCGTCGACGCCACCACAGACTTCCCCGAGGACCGGGGCTGGGACGTCGCGTCCCTGTACCACCCCGACCCGGACCACCCGGGCACCTCGTACACACGCCGAGGTGGTTTCCTGCACGACGCGGGCCGGTTCGATGCCGGGTTCTTCGGCATCAGCCCGCGGGAAGCCCTCGCCATGGACCCGCAGCAGCGCATCCTGTTGGAACTGTGCTGGGAGGTCTTCGAACGGGCCGGCATCGACCCCACCGGCGTACGCGGCAGCCGGACCGGCGTCTTCGCGGGGGTCATGTACCACGACTACGCGAGCCGGCTGCCACACGTGTCCCGCGAGGTGGAGGGCTTCCTCGGCACCGGCGGTTCGAGCAGTGTGGTGTCCGGTCGGGTCGCGTACACCTTCGGCCTGGAGGGGCCGGCCCTCACGATCGACACGGCCTGCTCGTCGTCGCTCGTCGCGGTGCACCTGGCCGCCCAGGCGCTGCGCCGGGGCGAGTGCGACACCGCCCTGGCCGGCGGCGTCACGGTGCTGTCGACACCCCGACTGTTCACCGAGTTCAGCCGGCAACGGGGCCTGTCCCCGGACGGGCGCTGCCGGTCCTTCGCGGCGGACGCGGACGGCGCCGGTTTCGCCGAGGGTGCCGGCGTACTGCTGCTGGCCCGGCTCTCCGACGCCCGCCGGCTCGGCTACCCGGTGGCGGCCGTGCTGCGCGGCAGCGCTGTCAACTCCGACGGCGCGAGCAACGGCCTCACCGCCCCCAGCGGACCCGCCCAGGAACGGGTGATCCGGGCGGCACTGGCGAACGCCCGCCTGGAGCCCGGTGACGTGGACGCCGTCGAGGCGCACGGCACCGGCACCACCCTCGGCGACCCGATCGAGGCGCAGGCGGTGCTCGCCACCTACGGCGGACGCCGCGAGCGTCCCCTGTGGCTCGGCTCGCTGAAGTCGAACCTCGGACACACCCAGGCCGCCGCCGGTGTCGGCGGGATCATCAAGATGGTCCTGGCCATGCGGCACGGAACGCTGCCCCGCACGCTGCACGCCGCCGAGCCCTCGCGCCACGTGGATTTGTCGACGGGTCCGGTGCGGCTGCTCACCGAGCCGGTCGAGTGGCGCGCAGAGACGCGCCGGGCGGGTGTCTCGTCGTTCGGCGTCAGCGGCACCAATGCGCACGTCATCCTCGAACAGGCGCCGGAGCCAACGGCCGCATCGGACGACACGGGCGACGAGGTGCTGCCGTTCGTCCTGTCGGCCCGCAGCGAGGCCGCGCTGCACGCCCAGGCGGAGCAGCTGGCCGTGGCGGTGCGCGAGCAGGACACCCTGCCGCTGCGGGACGTGGCGTACACCCTCGCCGGACGGGCCCACCTGCCGTACCGGGCGGTCGCCGTCGCGGCCGACCGCGACTCGCTGGTACGCCGGCTCGGCGAGCTGGCGACGACACCGGTCACCGCCGCCACGACCCGCCGTGCCGTCTTCGTCTTCCCCGGCCAGGGCTCACAGTGGACCGGTATGGGTCTGGAGCTGTGGGACTCCTCGCCGGTGTTCGCCGCCGAGATGCAGGCGTGCGAGGAGGCGTTGCGTCCGCACACGGGTTGGTCGTTGCGGGAGGTGCTGGCCGGGCCGCTGGACCGGGTGGACGTGGTGCAGCCGGCCCTGTTCGCGGTGCTGGTGTCGTTGGCGGCGGTCTGGCGCTCGTACGGGGTGGAGCCGTCCGCGGTCGTCGGCCACTCGCAGGGTGAGATCGCCGCCGCGTACGTGGCGGGTGCCCTGTCGTTGGAGGACGCGGCGCGGGTGGTGGCGTTGCGCAGCCGTTGCCTGGCCGGCCTCGCCGGGCGGGGCGGGATGGTGTCGGTGTCGCTGCCGGCCGCCGAGGTCGCCGAGCGGTTCGGTCGCGAGGTGTCGATCGCGGCGGTCAACGGCCTCCGCTCGACAGTCGTCTCCGGCGCGGTGGACGACCTCGACCGGTTGCTGGCCGCGTGCGCCGCCGACGAGATCCACGCCCGGCGGATCCCTGTCGACTACGCCTCCCACTCGCCCGAGGTGGAAGCCATCCGCGACGAACTGCTCGTCGCCCTGGCCGGAATCGTCCCGCAGGCCGGCGCGGTGCCGCTGCACTCCACGGTCACCGGTGCGCTTGTCGACCCGGCGGGGCTGGACGCCGCGTACTGGTACCGCAACCTGCGCGAGACGGTGCTCTTCGGGTCTGTCGTGCAGGACCTGGCGGACGCCGAGCCGACGGTGTTCGTCGAGATCAGCCCGCACCCCGTGCTGCTGCCGGTGCTGCCGGACGACGCCCTCGGGACCTGCTCGCTGCGCCGCGACGACGGAGGCGTGGAGCGGCTGCTCGACTCCCTCGCGACGGCGTACGCCCACGGGCTCACCGTCGACTGGCGCACGGCGTACGCGGGGGTCGCCGCTCGGCTCGCCGCCCTTCCCACCTACCCGTTCCAGGGCGAGCGGTACTGGCTGACCGGCGTACCGGCCGCCGGGGACGCCGGCCACCCGCTGCTGGAGACCAGCACGCCACTGGCCGGTACGGGTGGTCGCCTGTTCACCGGCCGACTGTCCCGGCAGGACCACCCGTGGCTGGCCGACCACGCCGTCGGCGACACCGTGCTGCTGCCCGGCACGGCGTTTCTCGAACTGGCCCTCGCCGCCGCCGAACAGACCGGCTGCGCCGGCGTGGACGAGCTGACCCTGGAGGCGCCGCTGGTGCTGCCGGCGTCCGGCGGCGTACCGATGCAGGTCCGGGTCGACGAGGCCGACGAGGACGGGCGCCGGCCGATCGCCGTGCACGCTCAGGCGGGCGCACCCGACGGGCCGTGGCGTCGGCACGCAACGGGTGTGCTCTCCGCGACCGGCACGCCGGGCATGGATCTGACGTCCTGGCCGCCGGCCGACGCCACCGCCGTCGCGCTCGACGACTTCTACGAGCGCGCCGCCACCGACGGCTTCCGCTACGGGCCGGCGTTCCAGGGGCTGCGGGCGGCGTGGCGGCTCGGCGACGAGGTGTACGCCGAGGTCGCCCTGCCCGAGCGCGAGCAGGCGAACGCAGGCTCGTACCTGGTGCATCCCGCGCTGCTCGACGCGGCGGTGCAGGCGGTGCGCGCCGGCACGGTAGTGGACGTGGCCGACGTCGACCGGCTGCCGTTCACCTTCAGTGGCGTCACAGTGCACGCGGCCGGCGCCACAGGTCTCCGGGTACGCCTGCACCGCGCCGGCGCCGACCGGATCGGCATCGACGTCGCCGATCATCGCGGCTCACCGGTCGCCACAGTCGCCGCCCTGGCGCTGCGGCCGTTCATCCCCGCCGATCTGACCGCCGACGCGGCCGGCACCGATGCCCTGCACCGGGTGCGGTGGACCCCGGTGCCGGCGGCGGAGGTCTGCGCTGGAGCACCGGTCGTCGGCGACCTGGCCGTGGTGCCCGACCCGACGCCGCCGGTGGTGGTCGTCGGGCCGCCCGTCGGCGGCACGGTGCGGGAGGTGCTGCACCACGGCCTCGCGCTGGTGCAGGGCTGGCTCGCCGACGAACGGTTCACCGGCTCCCGCCTGGTCTTCACGACCCGCCACGCGGTCGCCACCGGCCCCTGCGAGCGGCCGGACCCGGTCGCGGCCCCGCTCTGGGGGCTCGTCAAGTCCGCCGCCGCCGAGCACCCCGGACGGTTCGGCCTGGCCGACCTGGACGACGACGCCGCGCTGCCCCGCGCCCTGGCCTGGATCCAGGCGGGCCCCGACGTCGGCGTCGCCGTCCGTGCCGGCGAGGTCCTCGTGCCCCAGCTCGTGCCGACCACTGCCGAGCCGCCGCCACCGGCGCCCTGGCATCTCGACAGCACCGAGCCGGGCACTCTGGAGAACCTGCGGCTGACCGCCGATCCGGCCCCGGCCCAGCCGCTGACGGCCGGTCAGGTCCGTGTCGCCGTCCGGGCCGCGGGCCTCAACTTCCGGGACGTCATGGTCGCGCTGGGCGCCGTACCCGGCGAGACCGGCCTGGGCGGCGAGGGCGCCGGTATCGTGCTGGAGACCGCGCCCGACGTCACCGGCCTGCGCGCCGGCGACCGGGTGTTCGGCCTGCTGCCCGGCTCCTTCGCTCCGGTCTCGGTGGCCGACCGGCGGCTGCTCGCGCCCATCCCCGCCGACTGGTCGTTCGCCCAGGCCGCCACCGCGCCGATCGCCTTCCTCACCGCGTACTACGGTCTGGTCGACCTGGCCCGGCTCCGCCCCGGCGAGACGGTCCTGGTGCACGCCGCCGCGGGCGGGGTCGGGATGGCCGCCGTTCAGCTCGCCCAGCTGCTCGGCGCCGAGGTCTACGCCACCGCCAGCCCAGCCAAGCACGCCGCGGTCCGGGCGCTGGGCGTACCGGCCGAGCGCATCGCGTCCTCCCGTGACCTCGGCTTCGAGGAACGGATCCGGGCAGCCACCGGCGGGCGCGGCGTGGACGTCGTCCTCAACAGCCTCGCGCACGAGTTCGTCGACGCGTCGCTGCGACTGGTCCGCGACGGGGGCCGCTTCGTCGAGATGGGCAAGACCGACATCCGCGACGCGGCCGACCACCCGCGGCTGCACTACCGGGCGTTCGACCTCAAGGAGGCCGGACCGGACCGGACGGCGGAACTGCTCGACATTCTGCTGACGGTCTTCGCGGCCGGGACGCTGCGCCCGCTGCCGTACACGGCTGTCGACCTGCGCCGCGCCCGGGACGCGTTCCGGCAGCTCAGTCAGGCCCGGCACATCGGCAAGATCGTGCTCACCGTTCCCCGGCCGATCGAGGAGTCGGGTACCGCTCTCGTCACCGGGGCACGTGGCACGCTCGGCGGGATCGTCGCGCGGCACCTGGTGACCGCCTGGGGCGTACGCCGTCTGCTGCTGCTCAGCCGGGGACCGGCCGACCACCTGGCCGAGGAGCTGACCGCCCTGGGCGCCGAGGTGACCGTCGTGGCGTGTGACGTCGCCGACCGGGACGCGCTCGCCGCCGCGCTCGCCCAGATCCCCACCGCCCACCCGCTGCGGATCGTCGTGCACGCGGCTGGCGTCCTCGACGACGGGCTCGTCACCGAACTCACAGCCGACCGGCTGGATCGGGTGCTACGGCCCAAGGTGGACGGGGCCCGGCACCTGGACGAGCTCACCCGCGACGCGGACCTGTCGGCGTTCGTGCTGTTCTCCTCCGCGGCCGGCGTGCTGGGCGGTCCGGGGCAGGCCGACTACGCCGCGGCGAACACCTACCTCGACGCGCTCGCCGGTCACCGCCGTACCCTCGGTCTGCCGGCCGTGTCGCTGGCGTGGGGCCTGTGGGAACCGCCCAGCGAGATGACCGGCCACCTGGACCGCGGCCGACTCGCTCGTGCCGATGTCAGTCCGCTGTCCGTGGCGGACGGGCTGCGGTTGTTCGACGCGGGCAGCGCCGCGCCGGACGCGCTGCTCGTGCCGGCCCGCTTCGCCGCCCGGCGTCGGGAGCTGCCTCGCGCGGCGGCTGCGGCGACCGGCGACCTCGCCACCCGGTTGGGTCCGCTGACCGGGGCGGAACGCATGCGGGTCCTCACCGACCTGGTCCGCGCGCAGGCCGCTGCCGTCCTCGGGCACCCCACCGCGGACGGCCTCGGTGACCGCCCGTTCAAGAACCTCGGCTTCGACTCCCTCACCGCCCTGGAGCTGCGCAACCGGGTCGCCGCCGCCACCGGGCTGCGGCTGCCGGCCACCGTCGTTTTCGACCAGCCGACCCCGGCCCGGCTCGCCGCCCACCTGGCGACCCTGCTCGTCGGCGCGTCGGCCCCCGAACCGACTGCCGACCGGCCGGCCGGCACGGAAGCCGACGGCACCGACATCGCCATCGTGGCGATGGCCTGCCGCTACCCGGGCGGAGTGGACAGCCCCGAGGCCCTCTGGCGGCTGGTGTCCGACGGCCGGGACGCGATCAGCGGATTCCCCGCCGACCGTGGCTGGGACCTGGACGCGCTCTACGACCCGGATCCCAGCCGGGCCGGCACCACGTACACCCGCGAAGGGGGATTCCTGCACGACGCGGCGCTGTTCGACCCGGGATTCTTCGGCATCAGCCCACGCGAGGCGGTCGCGATGGATCCGCAGCAACGGCTCTTCCTGGAGGTGGCCTGGGAGGCCTTCGAACGGGCCGGCATCGACCCCACCTCGGCGCGCGGCAGCCGCACCGGCGTCTTCACCGGGCTGATCCCCGGCGGGTACGCCACCCACGCCGGTGCCGTGCCCGGGGACGTCGAGGGCTACCTCGGCCAGGGCAGCGCCGGCAGCGTCGCCTCCGGTCGGGTGGCCTACACGTTGGGTCTGGAGGGCCCGGCGGTCACCATCGACACCGCCTGCTCGTCGTCGCTGGTCGCGCTGCACCTGGCCATGCAGTCGCTGCGCCAGGGCGAGTGCGACGCGGCCCTGGCCGGTGGCGTCACCGTGATGGCCACGCCGGGCGCGTTCGTCGAGTTCAGCCGCCAGCGCGGGCTGGCACCGGACGGGCGGTGCAAGGCGTTCGGGGCGGACGCGGACGGCACGGCCTGGGCCGAGGGCGCGGGCATCCTGCTGCTGCGCCGCCTCGCCGACGCCCGCCGCGACGGGCAGCCAGTGCTCGCCGTGCTGCGCGGCAGCGCGGTAAACCAGGACGGCGCCAGCAACGGCCTCACCGCGCCCAACGGCCTCGCCCAGCAGCGGGTCATCCGGGAGGCACTGGCGAACGCCGGCCTGAAGCCCGTTGACGTGGACGCCGTCGAGGCGCACGGCACCGGCACCACGCTGGGCGACCCGATCGAGGCGGACGCCATCCTCGCCACCTACGGCGCGGACCGCACCGAGCCGCTGCTGCTGGGTTCGCTGAAATCGAACATCGGGCACGCCCAGGCCGCCGCCGGCGTGGGTGGCGTCATCAAGATGGTCCTCGCCCTGCAGCACGGCATGCTGCCACGCACCCTGCACGCGGACCGCCCGTCACCGCACGTGGACTGGTCCGCCGGCGCCGTCCGTCTGCTGACCGAGGCGACGCCGTGGCCCGGCGGCGGCCGTCCCCGGCGGGCCGGCGTCTCGTCGTTCGGGGTGAGCGGCACAAACGCGCACGTCGTTGTAGAGGAGGCTCCGGCCGGGCCGCAGCAGCCCGCGCCCGACCGTGAACTGCCGGCGCCCTGGCTGCTGTCCGGCCACTCCGAGGTGGCGTTGCGCGCCCAGGCGGCCCGGCTACGGTCGTTCCTCGACGACGCGGGCGATCTGACACCGCTCGAGATCGCGTCCACGCTGGCGACCGGCCGGGCCGCGCTCGACCATCGCGCCGCAGTCGTTTCCCGCGACCCGGCAGTTCTGCGGCGGGGCCTCGACGCCCTCGTCGACGGCGGCACGGCACCCGGCGTCATCCGACCGGACCGCGCCAGCGGCGACCTCGCCTTCCTGTTCACCGGCCAGGGCGCGCAGCGGGCCGGAATGGGCCACGAGCTGGCGGCCGCTTTCCCGGTCTTCGCGCGGGTCTGGGACGAGGCGCTGTCCCTGCTGGACGCCGACGCCGTGCGTACCGCCGACGACGAGACCCTGGCCCGCACCGAGCTCGCGCAGGCGGCCCTGTTCGCGTTCGAGGTCGCCATGTGCCGCCTCTGGGAGTCGTGGGGCGTGGCGCCCGCCTACCTGCTCGGCCATTCGATCGGTGAGCTGGCCGCCGCGCACGTCGCGGGCGTGCTGTCGCTGCGCGACGCGTGCCGCCTCGTGTCGGCCCGTGGCCGGTTGATGCAGGCGCTTCCGGCCGGCGGCGCGATGGTGGCGATCGAGGCGTCCGAGGCCGAGGTGGCGGGCCTGCCGGTGGCCGCGGTCAACGGCCCGAACTCGGTGGTGCTGAGCGGGCCCGCGGACCTGGTCGTCGAAGCCGCCGAACAGTGGCGCGCCCGGGGTCGCCGGGTCCGCCGGCTGAACGTCTCGCACGCCTTCCACTCCGCCGCCATGGAGCCGATGCTGGCCGAGTTCGGCGAGGTGGCGGCCGGGATCACCTACGATCGCCCGCGCATCGCCGTCGTGTCCAACGTGACCGGCGACCTGATCCGGGAGTTCAGCGCCGAGTACTGGGTGCGGCACGTCCGCGAAACCGTCCGCTTCGGCGACGGGCTCGACCTGCTGACCGCGCGTGGCGTGTCCACCTTCGTGGAGGTCGGCCCCGACGGTGTGTTGTCCGGGCAGGGCCGCGACGGCCGGTACGTGCCCTCGTCGCGCCGAGGACGCGACGAGGTGGAGACCGTGGTGGCGGCGCTGGCCGGGGCGCACGTAGCCGGTGCGGACGTGGACTGGACCAGGGCGTTGCCGGCCGGCCCGCCGGTGGCGTTGCCGACCTACGCCTTCCAGCGCGAGCGCTACTGGCTGTCCGCCGCCCCCGTGACGCGCACCGGTCACCCCCTGGTCACCGGCGTCGCCGAGCTCGCCGACGATGGCGGCCTGCTGCTCACCGGGCACCTGTCGACGCGGGACCAGCCCTGGCTGGGCGACCACGTCGTGCAGGGCACGGTCATCGTGCCCGGCACCGCCCTGGCCGAGCTGGCGCTGCACGCCGCCGACGGTGCTGCCGCCGAGGGTCTCGCCGAGCTAACCCACGACGTGCCGCTGACGGTGCCAGCCGACGCCCGGATCGCCCTGCAACTGCGGGTCGGGCCGGCCGATCCGGACGGCGGACGCCCGTTCAGCATCCACGCACGCCCGCCCGGCGGACCCTGGACCCGGCACGCCACCGGCCGTCTGGCCGGAACGACCGACGCGCCTGCCGCGCTGGGCCCGGTGTGGCCTCCGGAGGGCGCCGAACCGATCGACGTGAGCGACTACTACCCGCGTTTCGCTGCGGCCGGCTTCGCGCTGGGCGGGGCCTTCCAGGGACTACGCGCGGCCTGGCGGCACGGCGGGCACACCTACGCCGAGGTCGCTCTCCCGCAGCCGCAGCACCCCGACGCTGCCCGCTTCGGTATCCATCCCGCCCTGCTCGATGCCGCCCTGCACGCTGGCGGGCTCACCGCGCTGGCCGAGGGGACCGACGCCGTCCGGGGCCGGGTGCCGTTCGCCTGGAGCGGCGTACGCCTGTACGCGACCGGGGCGACCGCGTTGCGCGTACGCCTCACCCCGGACGCGTCCGGCGACGGCATGGCTGTCTCGATGACCGACCCGGCGGGCACGCCCGTCGCGGACATCGACCGGCTGGTCACCCGGGCACTCCGCGCAGGCGGCCCGGGTTGGCGGGCGGGCGCGCTGTACCGCCTGGAGTGGGTGCCGCTGCCCGCCGGCTCCGGCGACGAACCGCCCGTGGAGGTGCACCGGGTCGACGACGTGCGCACGGCGCTGGAGATCGTGCAGCGCGATCCCGGGGCCCGCCTGGCCTTCGTGACCCGCGACGCGGTGGCGGCCCGGGCCGGCGATCCGGTCGACGGGCTCGACGCGGCCCCGGTCTGGGGACTTCTGCGCGCCGCGCAGGCCGAGCACCCTGGCCGATTCGTGCTCGCCGACATCGACGGCGGGATCGCCCCCGGTCCGCTCGATCGACTGCTCTCCGTGACCGGGGAGGATCAGCTCGCGATCCGCGACGGCGTCGTCCTCGTGCCCCGCCTGGCCCCCGTGCACGAGGGCGGATCCGACACGCCGCCGTGGGATCCGGACGGCACCGTCCTCGTCACCGGTGGCGTCGGCGCGCTCGGTAGGCACGTCGCCCGGCACCTCGTCACTCGGCACGGCATACGCCGCCTGCTGTTGCTCAGCCGTTCCGGCGACGGCGGCGAGGTCATCGCGGAGCTGACCGCGCTCGGCGCGGAGGTGACGGTGGCCGCGTGCGACGTGGGGGACCGCGCCGCGCTCGCCGCGCTGATCCAGGGCATCACGCCGGACCGCCCGCTGCGCGGCGTCGTGCACGCCGCCGGGGTGGTGGAGGACGCGGTGCTGGCCAACGTCACCCCCGGCCACCTGGACCGGGTCCTGCGGGCCAAGGTGGACGGTGCCCGGCACCTGCACGAGCTGACCCGCGACCTGCCCCTCACCGCGTTCGTGCTGTTCTCCTCCGCCGCCGCGGTGCTGGGTGCAGCCGGTCAGTCGCCCTACGCGGCGGGCAACGCCTACCTCGACGCGCTCGCCGAGCACCGCCGGGCGGCCGGGCTGCCCGCCCACTCCCTCGCCTGGGGTGCCTGGGAGGCGCCGGACGGCATGGCCGGCCGCCTCGACGACGCCGCCCGGGCCCGCCTCGCCCGATCCGGCGTGTTGCCGCTCGACCTCGACACCGCCCTCGCCCTGTTCGACGCGGCCACCGCCGCGGACGCTCCGGCCTGCCTGCTGCCGGCCCGCCTCGACCTGGACGCCTGGCGCTCGCGCGGCGACACCCTGCCGGCCGTACTGCGCCGTCTTGTCCGCCCGGCACGCCGGACCGCCGCCGCCGACACGGAGCCGGGCGGCACCGCGCTGCGCCGGCGCCTGACCGGACTGCCCCCCGCCGCCCGCCTTGAGGTTCTGCTCGATCTGGTGCGGGTGAACGCGGCCGCCGTGCTCGGCCATCCCGACGCGAGCGTCATCGACCCGGGCAAGGGTTTCCTCGACGCCGGCTTCGACTCGCTGACCGCCGTCGAACTGCGCAACCAGCTCATCGAGAGCACCGGCCTGCCGCTGCCGGCCACGGTGCTGTTCGACCATCCGGCGCCCAGCGCGCTCGCCCGGCACCTCGACGCCGAACTGGGCGGCACGGACGGCGTCGACGTGCTCGCCGAACTGGACCAGCTGGCAGCGGTCGTCGCGTCGGCCGCCGACGACGCCGACACGCAGCGCCGGATCGCCGCGCGCCTGGAGGCGCTGCTGTCGAAGGTACGGCGCACCGAACCGGAGACAGCTGGGCCGGAACCAGCGCCCGTCGACGACGACGAGTTGTTCGCCCTCATCGACCACGAGCTCGGACTGTCGTGAAGCAGGGAGCCACCGGAATGTCCAACGAAGACAAGCTTCGCGAGTACCTGCGGCTGGTCACCGACGACCTGCGCCGGAGCCGGCAACGCATCCGCCAGCTGGAGGAGCCCGAGCCCATCGCAATCGTCGCGATGAGCTGCCGGCTGCCCGGCGGCGTGGACACCCCGGAGGATCTTTGGCGCCTGCTCTCCGACGGCCGGGATGCCATCGGCGACTTCCCGACGGACCGGGGCTGGGACCTGGAGGCGATCCACGACCCGGACCCGGAGCGCGCCGGCACGTCGTACACCCGACACGGCGGCTTCCTCGACCGTGTCGACCTCTTCGACGCTGAATTCTTCGGGATCAGCCCGCGCGAGGCGCAGGCGATGGATCCGCAGCAGCGGTTGCTGCTGGAGACGTCGTGGGAGGCGATCGAGCGGGCCGGCATCGACCCGACCGAGCTGCGGGGCCGCCCGGTGGGCGTGTACGCAGGTGTCGCCTACAGCGACTACACCTCGGTGGCCCGTCCGGACCCGGAGCTGGAGGGCTATCTGGGCAGTGGCAGCGCCGGGAGTGTGGCGACCGGGCGGGTCGCGTACGTGCTGGGTCTGGAGGGGCCGGCGGTCACTGTGGACACCGCGTGTTCGTCGTCGTTGGTGGCGATCCATCTGGCGAGCCGGGCGTTGCGGCAGGGCGAGTGCGATCTGGCGTTGGCCGGTGGCGTGACGGTGATGGCGACCCCCGGCATGTTCGTGGAGTTCAGCCGGCAGCGGGGCCTCGCGGTCGATGGGCGGTGCAAGCCGTTCGCGGAGGCGGCGGACGGCACTGGCTGGTCCGAGGGGGCCGGCATGCTGCTGCTGGAACGGCTCTCCGACGCGCAGCGGCACGGCCACCCGGTCCTCGCCGTGGTGCGGGGCTCGGCGGTCAACCAGGACGGCGCCAGCAGTGGCCTGACCGCACCCAACGGCCCGGCGCAGCAGCGGGTCATCGAACGGGCGTTGGCCGACGCGCGGCTCACGCCTGCGGACGTGGATGTGGTGGAGGCACACGGGACGGGCACGCGGCTCGGGGATCCGATCGAGGCGCAGGCGCTGATCGCCGCATATGGGCGGGGTCGGGATCGGCCGTTGTGGTTGGGGTCGGTGAAGTCGAACCTGGGGCACACACAGGCTGCGGCGGGTGTGGCCGGGGTGATGAAGATGGTCCTGGCGATGGGTCGTGGGGTGTTGCCGAGGACGTTGCATGTGGATCGGCCGTCGTCGGCGGTGGATTGGTCGTCGGGTGCGGTGCGGTTGTTGACCGATGAGGTGCGCTGGGACGGGGACACGCGGCGGGCGGGTGTGTCGGCGTTCGGGATGAGTGGGACCAACGCGCACGTGATCGTGGAAGCGCCGCCGGTGGTCGTGGAGCCGGGTGCGGATGTCGGTCCGGAGGTGCCGTGGGTGGTGTCGGCGGCGTCGCGGGAGGCCCTGGACACGCAGGTCGCCGCCTTGTCGGGTCTGTCGGGGCTGCGGTCGGTGGATGTGGCGTTCACGTTGGCGTCAGGTCGGACGGCGTTGGCGTGGCGGTGGGTGGTGGGGGAGGACCTGCCGGTCCGTGCTGGTGACGGCCGGGTGGTGTTCGTGTTCCCCGGCCAGGGCTCGCAGTGGACGGGGATGGGTCTGGAGCTGTGGGACACCTCGCCGGTGTTCGCAGCCGAGATGCAGGCGTGCGAGGAGGCCCTGCGGCCGCATACGGGTTGGTCGTTGCGGGAGGTACTGGCCGGCCCGCTGGACCGGGTCGACGTGGTGCAGCCGGCCCTGTTCGCCGTGATGGTGTCGCTGGCGGCGCTCTGGCGGTCGTACGGCGTGCAGCCGTCGGCTGTCGTGGGCCACTCGCAGGGTGAGATCGCGGCGGCGTATGTGGCGGGTGCTCTGTCGTTGGACGACGCGGCGCGGATTGTTGCGCTGCGCAGTCGGGCGTTGCGGGCCATCGCGGGCCGGGGCGGAATGGTGTCGGTGCCGTTCGCCGACGTCGACCCGGGGGATCTGTCGGTGGCGGCGGTGAACGGTCTGGATTCGACGGTGCTCTCGGGTGATGTTGAGGCGGTGGAGCGGTTCTTGGCGGCCGAGCCGCGGGCGCGGCGGGTCGCGGTGGACTACGCGTCGCACTCTCCGCACGTCGAGGCGGTGCGGGACGAGATCGTCGCGGCGTTGCAGGGCATCGAGCCTCGTTCGGCAAAGGTGTCGTTCTACTCGACGGTGACCGGCGGGTTGCTGGACACGGCTGG
Organism: Micromonospora sp. DT201; assembly: GCF_049841575.1. Classification (NCBI taxonomy): domain Bacteria; kingdom Bacillati; phylum Actinomycetota; class Actinomycetes; order Micromonosporales; family Micromonosporaceae; genus Micromonospora; species Micromonospora sp. DT201. The sequence continues at coordinate 202,973 of NZ_JBNCKP010000007.1, forward strand.
CCTTGATGCCGAGTACTGGTTCCGCAACGTGCGGGAGACGGTGCGCTACGGCCAGGTTGTCGATGCGGTGGGCGACGCCGCGTTGGTGGAGGTCAGTCCGCATCCGATTCTGGCCCGCGAGTTGGGGTCGGTGCGGCGCGATGATGGTGGGTTGCCGCGTTTCCTGGATTCGGTGGCGCGGGCCTGGGCGCGCGGCGTGAACGTCGACTGGGACGCGGTGTTCGCCGGCCGCGACGCCCGACGGGTGGTGCTTCCGACGTACCGGTTCCAACGCCACCGCTACTGGCTGACCGGCACGGGCTGGCTCGGCGAACCCGTCGAGGGGGCGCAGGGCGCCCTGTTCGAGGGCGAGGTCGGCGGGGATTGGCTGGCCGATCACGCCGTTGGCGGGACACCGCTGGTGCCCGGTACCGGGCTGCTGGAGATGGTGCTGCGCGCGGGCGGTCAGGTGGAGGAGTTGACCCTGCACGCTCCGCTGCACCCACCGGCCAGAGTCCAGATGGTCGTCGGGCATCCCGACGACAGCGGCCGGCGCAGTGTGTCGGTGCACTCGCGTACCGGAAGTGAGTGGACCCTGCACGCCTCCGGCACCCTGCTGCCCGACACCGCACCCGTTCCGGCAGTCGATGACACCCCCTGGCCACCCGCCGACGCGGAACCGGTGTCCCTCGACGGCATCTACGAGCGGGCGGCAGCCGCCGGCTTCCACTACGGGCAGGCCTTCCGGGGCCTGCGGGCGGTGTGGCGGCACGGTGACGAGATCCTCGCCGAGGTGACGCTCCCCGACGGCCTCGACGGCCACCACTTCGGGCTGCATCCCGCGCTGCTCGACGCCGCCCTGCACGCCGTCGCCCTGATCCCGGACCGCGGTGCCGCCGGTCCCGGCCGGCTGCCGTTCAGCTGGAGCGGCGTACGGCTGCACGCCACCGGAGCGGACACCCTGCGGGTACGAGCCACCGTGCACGCCGACGAGTCCGTGTCTCTGCTTGCCACCGACATCGCCGGTGCGCCCGTCGTCTCGGTCGACGCCCTGGTCACCCGGGAGTTCCGGCCCGCACCCGACAGCAACCACCTGTTCCGGGTCTCCTGGCCGGAACTCGTCACCCCGGCCGCGACCGGACCCGGGCTCGAATTCCTGTCCATTGCCGAGGGTGACCCCCGTACACCGCTGCCCGAGCGTGCCGCCGCCACGACCCGGCAGGCCCTCGACGGCATCCAGCGCTGGCTCGCCGACGCCCAGGCCGGCGACAGCCGACTGGTCGTCGTCACGCGCGGGGCCGCCGGCCCGGGCCCGCTCACCGATCTGGCCGCCGCGCCGGTGTGGGGACTGGTCCGGTCGGCGCAACGGGAACATCCCGGCCGGTTCCTCCTGCTCGACCTCCCCGCCGGCGCGCCGCTGCCAGCTGCGGTCCCGCCGGACGAGCCCGAGCTTGCGATGCGCGGCGACACCTGGCACGCGCCGCGCCTGGTCCGGCACCGGGGCACCGGCACGCCAGCGCCGATCGAGGTTGGCACGGTACTGATCACCGGCGGCACCGGCACCTTGGGCCGCCGGCTGGCCCGGCACCTGGTGACCGAGCATGGCGTCCGCCACCTGCTGCTGGTCTCGCGCAACGGTGGCGCGGTACCGGACGGCCTGACCGCCCTGGGCGCCGAGGTCACGGTCGCGGCCTGCGACGTGGCCGACCGTGCGGCCCTGGAGGCGCTGCTCGCCGCGATCCCGGCCGACCGTCCGCTCAGTGCCGTGGTGCACGCCGCCGGGGCGGTCGACGACGGGCTGATCGAGGCGATGACCCCGGACCGCCTCCGCCGGGTCGCGCGGCCGAAGATCGACGCGGCCTGGTACCTGCACGAGTTGACCCGCGACCTCGGCCTCACCGCGTTCGTGCTGTTCTCCTCCACCGCCGGTGTCCTGGGCAGCCCTGGGCAGGCAAACTACGCCGCAGCGAACGCGTTCCTCGACGCCCTCGCCAGCCACCGTCGCGCGGCGGGCCTACCGGCCACCTCGTTGGCCTGGGGACTCTGGGCGGAGTCGAGCGGGCTCACCGGTCACCTCACCGACGCCGACCTGGCCCGGCTGCGCCGATCCGGTCTGGAGCCGCTGACCACGGCCGAAGGGCTGACCCTGTTCGACGCGGCGGCCGGCGCCGAGGACGCGGCGCTGGTGCCCGTACGCCTGACGCCGGCCGCCTTCGGCGACGAACCGCCGGCCCTGCTGCGTGCCCTCGCGCCCGCCCGTCCCCGCCGGGCTGCCGTCGCGTCCGCAGCCGACCCCGACCTTGCCGACCGACTGGGCCGGCTGCCCGCCGAGGACAGTGCACGCCTCCTGCTGGACCTGGTCCGTCGGCACGTCGCCGCGGTCCTGCGGCGGGACACCCCCGTCGACGCCGATCGGGCGTTCAAGGAGCTGGGCTTCGACTCGCTGACCGCGGTCGAGCTGCGCAACCGGCTGGCCGTCGCGACCGGTGTACGCCTGCCGGTCACCGCCGTCTTCGATCACCCGAGCCCGGCCGCGCTCGCCGCCCACCTCCGGTCCCGCCTGACCGGAGCGCCGGAACCGGCCCGCGCCGTCGCGGCGCGACCGTCCGCAGCCGAGCCGATCGCGATCGTCGCCATGGCCTGCCGATACCCGGGCGGGATCACCTCGCCGGAGGATCTGTGGCGGTTGCTGGCCGAGGGCGGGGAGGTGCTCGGCCCGTTCCCGGTGGACCGTGGCTGGGACCAGGACGCCGTGGACCGCAGTCAGGTACGGCAGGGCGGGTTCCTGGAGGGCGTCGCCGACTTCGATGCGGGGTTCTTCGGGATCAGTCCCCGGGAGGCGACGGCGATGGATCCGCAGCAGCGGTTGCTGCTGGAGACGTCCTGGGAGGTGGTGGAGCGGGCTGGGATCGATCCACGGTCGTTGCGCGGCAGCCGGACCGGCGTCTTCGCCGGGATCATGCATCACGACTACGCTGCCCGCCTGCACGAGATCCCCGAGGAGTTCGAGGGCTATCTGGGCAGTGGCAGCGCCGGGAGTGTGGCGACCGGGCGGATCGCGTACGTGCTTGGGCTGGAAGGGCCGGCGGTCACGGTTGATACGGCGTGTTCGTCGTCGTTGGTGGCGATCCATCTGGCGAGCCGGGCGTTGCGGCAGGGCGAGTGCGACCTGGCGTTGGCCGGAGGCGTGACGGTGATGTCCATGCCCAGCCTCTTCGTGGAGTTCAGTCGGCAGCGGGGGCTGGCGGCCGATGGGCGGTGTAAAGCCTTCGCCGAGGCGGCGGACGGTACGGGCTGGTCCGAGGGTGTGGGTTGGTTGGTGGTGGAGCGGCTCTCCGATGCGCAACGGCACGGCCATCCGGTGCTTGCGGTGGTGCGGGGTTCGGCGGTGAATCAGGACGGTGCGTCGAATGGGTTGACGGCACCGTCGGGGCCGGCGCAGGAGCGGGTGATCGCGGACGCGTTGGCGGACGCGGGTCTGCGGCCGGCGGACATCGATGTGGTGGAGGCGCACGGTACGGGCACGCGGCTCGGGGATCCGATCGAGGCGCAGGCGGTGATCGCCGCGTACGGGCAAGGTCGAGATCGGCCGTTGTGGTTGGGGTCGCTGAAATCCAACCTGGGGCATACGCAGGCAGCGGCCGGGGTCGGCGGGGTCATCAAGACGGTGTTGGCGATGGCCCATGGGGTGTTGCCGCGGACGTTGCATGTGGATCGGCCGTCGTCGGCGGTGGATTGGTCGTCGGGTGCGGTGCGCCTGTTGACCGATGAGGTGCCCTGGGACGGTGACACGCGGCGGGCGGGTGTCTCCGCGTTCGGGATGAGTGGCACCAACGCGCACGTGATCGTGGAAGCGGCGCCCGCGGTGGTGGAGCCGGGTGTCGATGCCGGTGCGGAGGTGCCGTGGGTGGTGTCGGCGGCTTCACGGGAGGCCCTGGGCGAGCAGGTTCGTTCGTTGTCGGGTCTGTCGGAGTTGCGGTCGGCAGCTCGAAGCGGATCGGGCTCTTCGGCGCTGAGGCCGGTGGACGTGGCTTTCACGTTGGCGGTGGGCCGAGCGGCCCTGCCGTGGCGGTGGGTGGTGGGGGAGGACCTGCCGGTCCGTGCCGGTGACGGCCGGGTGGTGTTCGTCTTCCCCGGTCAGGGTTCGCAGTGGACCGGGATGGGTCTGGAGTTGTGGGACTCCTCGCCGGTGTTCGCCGCGTCGATGCGGGCGTGCGAGGAGGCCCTGCGCCCGCACACCGGGTGGTCGTTGCGGGAGGAACTGGCCGGGCCGCTGGACCGGGTCGACGTGGTGCAGCCGGCGCTGTTCGCGGTGATGGTCTCGCTCGCCGCGTTGTGGCGCTCCTACGGTGTGCAGCCGTCGGCGGTCGTGGGCCACTCGCAGGGTGAGATCGCCGCCGCGTACGTGGCCGGTGCGTTGTCGTTGGACGACGCGGCGCGGGTGGTGGCGCTGCGCAGCCGTTGTTTGGCAGCCCTCGCTGGGCGCGGCGGGATGGTGTCGGTGCCGTTCGCAGACGTGGATCCCGGGGACCTGTCCGTGGCGGCGGTGAACGGCCCGGACTCGACGGTGCTCTCCGGGGACGTCGACGCGGTCGAACGGTTCCTGGCGGCCGAGCCACGGGCCCGGCGGATCGCTGTCGACTACGCGTCACACTCCCCGCACGTCGAGGCGGTCCGCGAGGACATCCTGGCGGCGGTGAAGGACATCGAGCCCCGCTCGGCAGAAGTGCCGTTCTACTCGACGGTGACCGGCGAGTTGCTGGACACGGCGGGCCTGGATGCCGAGTACTGGTTCCGCAACGTACGCGAGACGGTCCGGTACGGGCAGGTCGTCGAGGCGGTGGGGGATGCCGCGCTGGTGGAGGTCAGTCCCCATCCGATCCTGGCCCGTGAGCTGGGGTCGGTGCGGCGCGCTGATGGCGGGTTGCAACGGTTCCTGGACTCGGTGGCACGGGCCTGGGCGCGGGGCGTGGGTGTCGACTGGCCGGCGGTGTTCGCCGGCCGCGACGCCCGACGGGTGGTGCTTCCGACGTACCGGTTCCAACACCGCCGCTACTGGCTGGACGCGCCGCCCCGCGCCGCCTCCGACACCGCCTTCTGGGCAGCCGTGGAGGCGGGCGACGTCGATGCCCTGGGCGCCGGGGATGCCGCCGACCGGGACGCTTGGCGGCGACTGTTGCCCTCCCTCGCCACCTGGCGCGAGCGCTCCGCCGTCTCCAGCTGGCGCTACCAGGAGCGCTGGGAGCCGCTGACCGCACCACCGACGGCCCTGACCGGCACCTGGCTGGTGGCCGGCGACGACGGGCACGGCCTCGCCGACGCCTGCGTCGCCGCGATCCGGGCGGCCGGCGGCGACGCCGTACGCGATGCCCCGGCCGGTACCCGACTCGACGGCATCCTCTCGCTGCATGCCAGCGTCCAGAAGACCATCGCGCTGCTCGGCGGCGCTCCGCTCTGGTGCGTCACCCGCCGCGCCGTGTCGATCGGACCGGACGATGCGCTCACCGACCCGGACCGAGCGCGGCTCTGGGGACTCGGCCGGGTAGCGGCCCTCGAAGGGCGGTGGGGCGGCCTCGTCGACATCACCGATGGCGTCGACCCGGCCGCCCTCGTCGCCGTACTGGGCGGTCCCGAGGACCAGATCGCGGTGCGCCGCACCGGCACGTACGGCCGGCGCCTCCGCGCCGCCCCGCCGCCTGCCACCCGACGCCGGTGGACACCGCGCGGCACGGTGCTCGTCACCGGCGGCACCGGCGCGCTCGGCGCCCACGTAGCCCGATGGCTGGCCCGGGCCGGTGCACCCCACCTGATCCTGCTGAGCCGGCGCGGCCTCGGCGCGCCTGGCGCGGTGACTTTGACCGACGAGCTCACCGCGCTCGGCAGTCGGGTCACCGTGTGCGCCGCCGACGCGGGCGACCGGGCGGCACTGGCTCGGGTGCTCGACGACGTGCCCGCCGAGGTCCCGCTGACCGCCGTCTTCCACACCGCCGGTGTGCTCGACGACGGCTTCATCGCCGACCTGACGCCGGAGCGGTTCGCCGCCGTGGACGCGCCGAAGGCTGCCGGGGCACGCCACCTGCACGAACTGACCGCCGGCCACGACCTGGACGCCTTCGTCCTGTTTTCCTCGTTCGCCGGCCTGGTCGGCAACGCCGGCCAGGCGAACTACGCGGCCGCCAACGCCTACCTGGACGCTCTGGCCCGGCACCGGCGCGCCGAGGGTCGCACCGCGACCTCCGTGGCCTGGGGTGCCTGGGCCGACGGTGGCCTCGCGGACGGGGAGGTCGGCGAGCGGCTGCGTCGGCGCGGGATCGAGCCGATGTCGCCGGACCGCGCGCTGTCGGCGCTGCGGGCGGCTCTTGACGCGGACGAGACCTGCGTCGCGGTGGCCGACATCGACTGGACCCGCTTCGGTACGGCCTTCACCGAGGTCCGCCCCAGCCCGCTGCTTCGCGATCTCGTGACGCCCGGTGCCGAGGCACCGGCCGGCGTGGAACTCGCGGACCAACTCGCGGACCAGCTCGCGGCGTGCTCCCCGACCGAACGCGCCGACCTGGTCCTCGACGTCGTCTGCGCGCACACCGCGACGGTGTTGCGCCACGACTCGGCCCAGACCGTCAGCCCGCACGTCGTCTTCCGGGAACTGGGCTTCGACTCCCTGACCCTGATGGAGCTTCGCAACCGGCTGGCCGCAGCCACCGGAGTGCGGTTGCCGGCGACCGCTCTGTACGACCATCCGACACCGGCGGCGCTCGCCGAACACCTGCACGACCTGCTCGCCCCGGCCGACGCGGAGACCGCCGGCACTGACGAGTTCGACACGATGACCGCCGCGGCCCTGGTCCGCCTGGCCCTGGAAGGCGGAGATCGGTGAGCGACGACGCCGAACTGGTAAAGGCACTTCGTGCCGCTCTGCGGGACAACAAACGCCTCAAGGACGACAACCAGCGCCTGGCCGAGGCCGCGACCGAACCCATCGCGATCGTCGCGGTGGGATGCCGTTTCCCGGGCGGCGTCACGGGGCCCGACGAGTTCTGGGATCTGCTGGCCCGGGGCGGGGATGCCATCGGGCCGGTCCCGGCCGATCGCGGGTGGGGGTTCCCGGCCGCCGGCCGCACCACCGAGGGCGGGTTCCTCGCCGACGCCGGCGACTTCGACCCCGGCTTCTTCGGCATCAGCCCCCGGGAGGCCCAGTCGATGGACCCGCAGCAGCGGTTGCTGCTCGAGGTGGCCTGGGAGACGCTGGAAAACGGTGGCCTCGACCCGGCCGGGCTGCGCGGCAGCCGTACCGGGGTGTTCGTTGGCACGAACGGCCAGGACTACGGCGCGCTGGCACAGGCCGACCCCGGTGCCGAGGGCTACCTGATCACCGGCAACGCGGCAAGTGTCGTGTCCGGGCGGGTGTCGTACACGTTCGGGTTCGAAGGCCCCGCGGTCACCGTGGACACTGCCTGCTCGGCGTCGCTGGTCGCGCTGCATCTCGCGGCGCAGTCGCTGCGGCAGGGCGAGTGCCACCTCGCGCTGGCCGGCGGTGCCACGGTGATGGCCACCTCGACCGCGTTCACCGAGTTCAGCCGGCAGGGCGGCCTGGCATCGGACGCCCGTTGCAAGGCGTTCGCCGCCGACGCCGACGGCACCTCCTGGGGCGAGGGCGTCGGGCTGGTGCTGCTGGAGCGGCTCTCCGAGGCCCGCCGTCTCGGCCACCCCGTGCTGGCTCTGCTGCGCGGCAGTGCGGTCAACTCCGACGGTGCCAGCAACGGCCTGACCGCACCGAACGGCCTGGCCCAGCAACGGGTGATCCGCGACGCGCTGGCCGCCGCCCGGCTCGAACCGCAGGACGTGGACGCGGTCGAGGCGCACGGCACCGGCACCGCCCTCGGCGACCCCATCGAGGCGGACGCGCTGATCGGTGTATTCGGCGCGGACCGTGACCGCCCGCTGTGGCTCGGCTCGCTGAAATCGAACATCGGCCACACCCAGGCCGCCGCGGGTGTCGGTGGCGTCGTCAAGATGGTGCTCGCCCTGCGGCATGGCCTGCTGCCGCGCACGCTGCACGCCGCGCAACCGACGCCACATGTGGACTGGACGGCCGGTTCGGTCCGGCTGCTCACCGAGGCGGAGCCGTGGCCGCGGTCCGCGCGTCCTCGACGGGCGGGGGTGTCGTCGTTCGGCGTCAGCGGCACCAACGCTCACGTCATCATCGAGGAGGCCGCGGAGCAGGAGCCGTGGGAGGCCCCGGTGGTCGACACGGTCCTGCCGTGGCTCCTCTCCGGCCACACCGACCAGGCGCTGCGGGCGCAGGCGGAACGACTGCTGGAGCGGGTCGACGCACGACTGGAGCTGTCGCCGCTCGACGTGGCGTACACCCTCGCCTGTGCCCGGGCCGCGCTGCCACAGCGCGCCGCCGTGCTCGGCCGCAGTCGCGAGGAGCTGCGCGAGCGGCTCGCCGCGCTGGCCGGGGACCGCCCGTCCCCAGGCGTGCTGCGCGGTGTCGCCGGCCGCCCCCGGACCGCGTTTCTGTTCACCGGTCAGGGCGCCCAGCGGGCCGGCATGGGCCGCGAGCTGGCGGCGGCGTTCCCGGTCTTCGCCGAGGTGTGGGACGAGGCGCTGGCGTTGCTGGACGGCGAGGAGGTTCGCACGGCCGACGAGGCGGCACTGGCCCGCACCTCGTCGGCGCAGAAGGCGCTGTTCGCGTTCGAGGTCGCCATGTGCCGGCTGTGGGAGTCCTGGGGCGTGCGACCGGAGTACGTGCTGGGGCACTCGATCGGTGAGCTGGCTGCCGCGCACGTCGCCGGTGCGATGTCGCTGAGCGACGCCTGCCGCCTGGTGTCCGCGCGCGGCCGGTTGATGGAGGCACTGCCCGCCGGCGGCGCGATGGTCGCCGTGGAGGCCTCCGAGGCCGAGGTCGCCGGCCTGCCCGTCGCGGCGGTCAACGGCCCGGAGTCGGTCGTGATCTCGGGTCCGGTGCAGCTCATCGAGGACGTCGCGGCGCAGTGGCGGGCCCGCGGCCGCCGGGTACAGCGGCTGAACGTCTCGCACGCGTTCCACTCGGCGCACATGGAGCCGATGCTGGCGGAGTTCGGCGAGGTGGCCGCCACAGTCCGGTACGAGCGCCCGGCGCTCGCGGTGATCTCCAACGTGACCGGTGAGCCGGTCCGCGAGTTCAGCGCGGACTACTGGGTGCGCCACGTCCGGGCGACGGTGCGGTTCGGCGCGGGCCTGGACCTGCTCATCAGCCGCGGTGTCTCGGTCTTTGTCGAGGTCGGCCCGGACGGGGTGCTGTCCGGCCAGGGGCGCGACGGGCTGTTCGTGCCGTCGTCGCGGCGCGACCGGGACGAGGCCGACACGGCGCTGTCCGCGCTCGCCCGGGTCCACCTCGCCGGTGTACGCGTGAACTGGCCCACGGTGCTGACCGGCGGCCGTGCGGTGCCGCTGCCGACGTACGCGTTCCAGCGTGAGCGCCACTGGCTCGAACCGGGACCTGGCGGCGACGCCCCGGACGCCGGGTGGCACTACCGCGTCACCTGGCAGGCAGTGCCCGAACCCGAACCGGCGTCGCTCGACGGCATCTGGCTCGTCGCCGCGCCCAGCGCGGAGGCCGCCGAGCCGGTGATCCGGGCGCTGGCCGCCGCTGGCGCAGAGGCCCGCTCGGTCGACCGGGGCCTGTGCCCCGGCGAGCGTCCGCAGGCGGTGCTGTCCCTGCTCGACGCGGCTGGCACGGCCGCCCTGGCCAGTGACCTCGACGCGCCGCTGTGGGTTCTGACCACGGGCGCGGTGTCCGCCGCGCCGGGTGACCCGCCGCCGAATCCGGTCGGTGCGCAACTTTGGGGACTGGGTCGGGTCATCGGTCTGGAGCATCCGGACCGGTGGGGCGGGCTGGTCGACCTGTCCGGCGACGACTGGGACCGGCTGCCCGCCATCCTGGCCACCCCGGGCCATGACGACCAGTACGCGGTGCGCCCCGGTGGCGTGTTCGTGCCACGCCTGAGCCGGGTCGCCGGTGACCGCGTCACCCGACCCTGGACGCCGCGGGGCACCGTGGTGGTGACCGGCGGCACGGGTGCCCTCGGCGCGCGCGTGGCCCGCTGGCTCGCCGCCAACGGGGCGGGACATCTGGTGCTGACCAGCCGGTCCGGCGCCGAGGCCCAGGGGGCCGACGCCCTTCGCGACGACCTCACCGCGCAGGGGGTCGCCGTGACCATCGCGGCCGGTGACGTCACTGATCGGGAGTTTCTCGCCGGCCTGCTCCGGGACCACCCGCCGACCGCCGTCGTGCACACCGCCGGCACCAGTCATCCGACCCCGCTCGCCGACCCGGGTCTCGACGTGCTGGCGGACGCCCGGGGCGCCAAAGTGGCCGGTGCCGACCTGCTCGACGACCTGCTTGACGGGGTCGCGCTGGACGCGTTCGTGCTGTTCTCGTCCGTCGCCGGCACGTGGGGCAGCGCCGGCCAGGCCGGGTACGCCGCCGCCAACGCCCACCTCGACGCCCTCGCCGAGCGTCGATGCGCCCGGGGTCTCGCCGCGACGTCGATCGCCTGGGGGCCGTGGGCAGGCGGCGGCATGGCGGACGGGGCGGAGCCGATGCTGCGCCGCGCCGGTCTGTCCCCGATGGCGCCCCGGACGGCGTTGGAGGCGATGCGCCGTTGCGTCGAGTCCGGCGCGGCCACCCGTGTGGTCGCCGACGTCGACTGGGACCGGTTCGCCGCCTCGTACACGCTGGCCCGACCCCGCCCGCTTATCGAAAACCTCGTGGCGGCCTCGCCGCCCGCGCCCGCCCCCGCGGCGCCCGTCGCCCGTCGCGCCCGCCCGCTGCTCGACCTCGTCCGCGAGCAGGTCGCGGCAGTGTTGGATCTGTCGTCGGCGGCCGTCGTCGCCGCCGATCGGCCGTTCCGGGAGTTGGGCCTGGAGTCGCTGACCGCTGTGGAGCTGCGGGACGCCCTGTCCACGGCGACCGGTCTGCCGCTGCCGGCCACCGTCGTCTTCGACCATCCGACCGCGGCCGCCCTTGCCCGGCACCTCGGCGAGGAACTGGGCGACAGCGGCGACCGGCCAGGCGTGCTGCCCGTCGCGTCGGCGGCGGACGACAACGACCCGATTGTCATCGTGGCCACCGGCTGCCGGTTCCCGGGCGGCGTCCGCTCCGGGGACGACCTGTGGCGGCTCGTCGCCGACGGCGTCGACGCGATCGGCCCCTTCCCCACCGACCGTGGTTGGGACCTCGACGGCATCTACCACCCGGACCCGGACCATGGCGGCACCACGTACGCGAACCAGGGCGGCTTCCTCGCCGACGCCGACCGTTTCGACGCGGCGCTGTTCGGCATCAATCCGCGCGAGGCGTTGGCCATGGATCCGCAGCAGCGACTGCTGCTCGAGACATCCTGGGAGGTCTTCGAGCGGGCCGGGATCGACCCGACGGCCCTGCGCGGCTGCCGGGTCGGCGTCTTCGTGGGCGCGGCCGGGCAGGGTTACGGCACCGGCCTGACCGAGGTACCCGACGGCGTCGGCGGATACCTGCTCACCGGCAACGCCACCAGCATCATCTCCGGGCGGCTCGCCTACACGTACGGGCTGGAGGGCCCGGCGCTGACCATCGACACCGCCTGCTCGTCGTCGCTGGTTGCGCTGCACCTCGCCGCCCAGTCGCTGCGGCAAGGCGAGTGCGAGGCGGCCCTCGTGGGTGGCGTCATGGTGATGCCGACACCGCTGCCGTTCATCGAGTTCAGCCGCCAGCGAGGCCTCGCGCCGGACGGCCGGTGCAAACCGTTCGCCGCCGCGGCCGACGGCACCGGCTGGTCCGAGGGGGCTGGCATGGTGCTCCTGGAGCGGCTTTCGGTGGCCCGGCGGCACGGCCACCCGGTCCTCGCCCGGTTGAGCGGCTCGGCCGTCAACTCCGACGGTGCCAGCAACGGCCTGACCGCGCCGAGCGGTCCGGCCCAGCAGCGGGTGATCCGGCAGGCGTTGGAGAACGCCGGACTGGCCCCCGTCGACGTCGACGCGGTGGAGGCACACGGCACCGGCACCCGGCTCGGCGACCCGATCGAGGCGCAGGCGCTGCTGGCCGTGTACGGGCACGACCGGCCGGTCGACCGGCCACTGTGGTTGGGGTCGGTGAAGTCCAACATCGGGCACACCCAGGCGGCCTCCGGCATGGCCGGGCTGCTCAAGATGATCGAGGCGATGCGGCGCGGCATCCTGCCGTCCACCCTGCACGTCGACGAGCCCACCCCGCACGTCGACTGGTCGGCGGGAACCGTACGGCTGCTGACCGAAACAGTCGCGTGGCCGGACACCGGCCGCGCGCGCCGCGCCGCGATCTCGTCGTTCGGTGCCAGCGGCACCAACGCGCACGCCATCGTCGAAACCGTCGCGGAATCGGACTTCGAGCCACGGGTGCCGGCCGCCCCCGGCCGCCCCCTGCCCTTGGTGTTGTCGGCCCGCACCCCGGAGGCGCTGGACGCCTGGGCCAACCGGGTGGGTGCACACGTGTCGGCGAGCGGGCGGACCGGCGCGGACCTGGCGTACTCGCTGGCGACCACTCGTGCCCACCTGCCGCACCGGGCCGTCCTCGTGACGGCCGACCCGGGCCGGGTACCGGCCGCTCTGCACGCGCTGGCCCACGGCGAGGCCTGGCCCGGGCTCGTACGCGGAACCGTGCTGCACAACGCCGATCGGCCGGTGTTCGTCTTCCCCGGGCAGGGTGCGCAGTGGCCCGGCATGGCCCTGGACCTGCTGGACACCGAGCCGGTGTTCGCCGCCCGGATGCTCCAGTGCGCCGACGCGTTGTCCCCGTACCTGGACTGGTCGTTGTTCGCCGTCCTGCGCGGCGAGCCGGACGCGCCCTCGATGACGCGGACCGACGTCGTCCAGCCGGTGCTGTTCGCCGTGATGGTGTCCCTCGCCGAGTTGTGGCGCAGCCACGGCGTCAAGCCCGCCGCGGTGGTGGGGCACAGCCAGGGCGAACTCGCCGCGGCCTGTGTGGCGGGTGCCATCACGCTGACCGAGGCCGCCCGGATGGTGGCCCTGCGCAGCGCGGCACTCGCCGAGTTGTCCGGCACCGGCGCGATGGGCTCGGTGCTGATGTCCCACGGCGACGTGTCCGCCCGGCTGCCCGAGTGGGGCGGACGGGTCACCGTCGCCGCCGTCAACGGGCCGGAGTCGGTGGTGGTCTCCGGCGACGTGGACGCTGTCGAGGACCTGCTCGACCGGCTGGCCGGTGAGGGCGTACGGACCCGCGGCATCGAGGCCAGCGCCGCCGGTCACTCCGCACACCTGGACCCGCTGCGGTCGCGCTTCGAGGCGGCGTTCGAGGGAGTCGAGCCGGCGTCCAGCACCGTGGACTTCTATTCCACAGTCATCGGCGAACGCCTCGACACGACCCGGCTCGACGCGAGCTACTGGTGGCGCAACGTACGCCACACCGTCCGCTTCGAACCCGCTGCCCGCGCCCTGATGGAGGCGGGGCACAGCGTCTTCATCGAGATGAGCCCGCACCCCGTGCTGGCGCTCGGCCTGAACGCGACCGCCACGGCGGCCGGCCACGAGGCCGCCGTGCTCGGAACGCTACGCCGGGACGAAGGTGGTACGGAGCGCTACCTGAGGTCGGTCGGTGAGGCGTACGCGCATGGCGTCGACGTCGACTGGGAACGGGTCTTCGAGGGCACCGGTGCGCGCCGGACCGCGCTGCCCACCTATCCCTTCCAGGGCCGGCGGTACTGGCTCGCGGCCGGGTCCACCGGCGCCGCCGACGTGGCCTCGGCAGGTCTGACCGCGGCCGACCACCCCCTGCTGGGAGCGGTGGTCGCCTCCGCCGTCGGCGACGATCTGGTGCTGACCGGCCGGCTCGGGGTACGTGACGTGCCGTGGCTCGCCGACCATGCGGTCCGCGACACCGTGCTCGTCCCCGGCACGGCACTGCTCGAACTGGCCTTGCGCGCCGCCGACGAGGTCGGCTGCGACCAGGTCGAGGAACTGGTCCTGCGGACACCGCTGACGCCGGGACCCGGTGCCGTCCAGGTGCAGGTCGTCGTCGGGTCCCCTGGTGGATCGGGGGAGTGCCCCCTGTCCGTGCACTCCCGGCCCGCGGACGGGGATGACGAATGGACCACGCACGCCACAGGGGTCCTACGCTCCGGTGACCCCGCGCCTGCCTTCGACCTCGCCACCTGGCCGCCGCCCGACGCCGAGCCGGTGCCGATCGACGGCCTCTACGAGCGGCTGGCCGAAGCCGGCCACGCGTACGGACCGGCGTTCCGCGGGCTCCAGGCGGTCTGGCGGCGTGCCGGTGAGATCTTCGCCGAGGTTCGGCTCCCGACCGCCCTGCACGCCGACGCCGCCCGGTACGGTCTGCACCCCGCGCTGCTCGACGCCGCCCTGCACGCCGCGGCGGCGGTGGCCGACGACCCGGGACCGCCCCGGCTGCCGTTCGCCTGGACCGGCGTTCATTTGCACGCGGCAGGCGCCGCCGCGCTCCGGGTCCGGCTGGTGCCGACCGGGGCTGAGCAGCTTGCCGTGCAGGTCGCGGACGAGGGCGGCCGCCCGGTCGCCTCGGTCGAGGCGCTGACCACCCGGGTGATCTCCGCCGACCTGCTGACCGCCACCGGGGCGGCCCGACGGAATCTCCTGCACCGGCTCGACTGGATCGCGATGCCGGCCGCCCCGGCCGGCCCCGACCGGCCGTGGGCGGTCGCGGACGACGACCTCGGCCTCGGCGCCGCCCTGTTTGGCGCTGGCGTACGCCTCGCCGCTGCCGACGACCCGGGGCCCGCCGTCACCCTCGCCGCGCTCGGCGACGCCGCCGGAGGCGCTGCCCCGGACGCGGCGGCGACGCACGCGGCCGTGCAGCGGGTCCTCGGCATCGTGCAAACCTGGCTCGGTGCTGTTCGCGGTGCCGACTCGCACCTGGTGATCGTCACCCGAGGAGCGGTGCCGGTTCGCGATCGGGCGGCCACCGACCTCGCCTACGCGCCGGTGTGGGGCCTGCTGCGCTCGGCGCAGACCGAGAATCCGGGACGTCTCACAGTCCTCGACGTGGACGACGACTCCTGGGCCGCGCTCCCCGGCGCCCTGGTCGCCGCGCTGACCGCGGGCGAGCCGCAGGTGGCGCTCCGGGACGGCACCGCGTACGTCCCGCGCGTGGTGCAGGCCGGCACCGACGGTCTGCTCGAACCTCCCACGGGGGCCGGCGCCTGGCGGCTCGACGTGGCCGCGGCGGGCGGCACCGGCGTCGAGGACCTGGCGCTCGTGCCCGCTCCCGAGGCGGATGCACCGCTCGCCCCGGGGCAGGTCCGGATCGCCGTGCACGCCGCCGGGGTCAACTTCCGCGACGTGCTCATCACCCTCGGCATGTATCCGCAGAAGTCTCTCCTCGGTGGCGAGGGCGCCGGCATCCTGCTGGAGGTGGGCCCCGGCGTGACCGGCCTGACTCCCGGCGACCGGGTGATGGGACTGTTCGCCGCGTGTGGCGGCTTCGGCCCGGTGGCCGTCACCGACCACCGGTTGGTGGTGCCCATGCCGAGCGGGTGGTCCTTCACCGAGGCGGCCACCGTGCCCGTCGCGTTCCTCACCGCCTACCGGGGGCTGGTGGAGCTGGCCGACCTGCGTGCCGGTGAGTCGGTGCTGATCCATGCCGCCACCGGCGGGGTGGGCATGGCCGCCGTGCAGATCGCCGAGCACCTCGGGGCCGAGGTCTATGGCACGGCCAGTCCGCCGAAGTGGCAGGCCCTGCGTGCGGCCGGGTTGCCGGACGAGCGGATCGCCTCCTCGCGCACGCTCGACTTCACCGAGACGTTCCGGCGGGCAAGCGATGGGCAGGGCGTCGACGTCGTGCTCAACGCGCTTGCCGGCGACTTCGTCGACGCGTCCCTGCGGCTGCTGCCGCGCGGCGGACGGTTCCTCGAGATGGGCAAGACGGACCTGCGTGACCAGGCGACGATGCCGGTCGGCGTCACGTACCGGGCGTTCGACCTCAACGAGGCCGGCCCGGACGTGCTGGGCGCGATGCTGCGGAAGCTGCTCGTCTTGTTCGTGAGTGGCGTGCTGCGACCGCTGCCGGTGACCCGGTGGGACGTCCGACGGGCGTCGGCCGCGCTGCGCCACCTGAGCCAGGCGCGGCACGTCGGCAAGGTCGTACTGACCGTGCCGGCGCTGGATCTGGACGGCACTGTCCTGGTCACCGGCGCGACGGGCGCGCTGGGCCGGCTCGTGGCGCGGCACCTCGTCACCGCGCACGGTGTGCGTCGCCTGGTGCTCCTGAGCCGTGGCGGCGAGGCGGACGACCTCGTGACCGAGTTGACCGCGCTCGGCGCAGACGTGACGCTGCTGGCCTGCGACGTGGCCGACCGCGCGGCTCTGGCCGCGGTGCTCGCCGAGCACCCGGTGGACGCGGTGTTCCACGTGGCCGGCGTCCTGGACGACGGCCTGGCCGACACGCTCACCGCCGAACAGGTCGACCGGGTGTTGCGCCCCAAGGTCGACGGGGCGGTCAACCTGCACGAGCTCACCACGGGGCTGCGGGCGTTCGTGCTGTTCTCGGCGGCGTCCGGGGTGCTCGGCGGACCGGGGCAGGCCAACTACGCAGCCGCCAACACCTTCCTCGACGCGCTCGCCTGGCACCGACGCGCCCGGGGCCTCAGCGGCACGTCCCTCGCCTGGGGCCTGTGGGGGCCAGCCAGCGGGATGGCCGAGCTGAGCGACGCCGACCTGAACCGGATGGCCCGCGGTGGCATCCTGCCCCTCGCTGCCGAGCGGGGGCTCGCCCTGCTCGACGCCGCGCTGAGCAGGGACGAGCCGGTCCTGCTGCCTGTGCGTTTCGACCGCGCCGCCCTGCGGGCGCAGGGGCCGGCCCTGCCGCCGCTCCTGAGTGGTCTGACCGGCGCCGCCGCCCGCCGCCGAGTGAGCCAGCCCGGTGCCGTCGCCGCCGACGGCGGGACCGCCCTGCGCCAGCGGCTGGCCGGGCTGCCACCCGCCGAGCGGGCAGAGGTCATGCTCTCGCTGGTACGCACGCAGGCCGCGACGGCGCTCGGGCACGGCGACGCGGAGGCGGTCACCGCCACGGCTGCCTTCCTGGAGCTCGGTTTCGACTCGCTGACCGCTGTGGAGCTGCGGAACCGGCTGTCCGCGGTGACCGGGCTGCGGCTGCCACCGGCCCTCGTCTTCGACCACCCCACCCCCAGCGCGCTCGCCGCCTTCGTCCTCGCCGAGCTGCTGCTACCGGACGGCGCGCCAGCCGGTCCGGAGGTCGCCCGGCGGTCCGGCGCCGGCCTCTCGGGGCTTCTCCAGTCGGCCGTCGAGGCCGGCCGGACGCCGGAGTTCGTGTCCTCCCTGCGCCTGCTGGCGGACTTCCGGCCCGCGTTCACGGACGCGGCCGACCTCGTGGACGGGCCCGGTCCGCTGCGCCTCGCCCACGGCGACGGTCCCGTCCTGATCTGTCTGCCGCCGATCGTCGGTCGCTCCGGACCGCACCAGTACGCCCGCTTCGCGGCCGGGCTGCGCGGGGTCCGCGCCGTATCGGCCCTGCCGCACAGCGGCTTTCGCGCAGGCGAGCCGTTGCCGGCCACGCACGAGGCGGCGGTACGGGCGCACGCCGAGACCGTCCTGCGGCACGCGGCGGGGCAGCCGTTCGCGCTCGCCGGCTACTCGTCGGGTGGTCTGGTGGCGCACGCGGTCGCCGCCGAGCTGGAGCGGCGCGGCGAGCGGTGCGCCGCGCTGGTGCTGCTGGACACCTACCGGCCGGACGCCACGGAGCTCATCGAGGAGCTGATCCCGCAGGTGCTGCACGGGCTGCTCGAACGACAGGCCCGGATGACCGGCGAGGGCGAGGACTCCCGGGGCGACGCGTGGCTCACCGCGATGGCGCGCTACCTGCAGTTCGACTGGACGCCGACGCCGGTCCACGCGCCGACCCTGCTGATTCGGGCCGCGACACCGATGACCGGCCGCTCCGCCGACGGCGAGTGGCAGGCCGACTGGCCGTCGGCCGAGACCACGCTCACGGTCGCGGGCGACCACTTCACGATGCTCGAGACCCACGCCGCGGGCACGGCACAGACCGTGCACGACTGGCTCACCGAACGGGGAGGATCACGATGACCACCAGTTGCTACGAGATCGGGGACATACCGCCGCTGGGCGAGGTGCCGGCCCGGATGTACGCCTCCGTCATCCGGCCGGAACGCTACGGCCCGCCGACCGAGGCGTTCCGCACCGAGGTGGTGGACGTCCCACCACTGGGGCCGGGGCAGGTGCTGGTGATGATGATGGCCGCGGGCGTGAACTACAACAACGTCTGGGCCGCCCTGGGCAAGCCGCTCGACGTGATCGCCGCGCGCAGTCGACGCGACGCCAGCGGGTTCCACATCGGCGGCTCCGAGGGCGCCGGCGTGGTGTGGGCAGTCGGCGAGGGAACCCGTCAGGTCAGGCCGGGCGACCACGTCGTCCTCTCCGGCTGCCAGTGGGATGAGTCGGCCCCCGACATCCGTGCCGGCGCGGATCCGATGACCTCGTCCACTCAGCGAGTCTGGGGGTACGAGGAGAACTACGGCGCCTTCGCGCAGTTCACCGTGGTCGACGAGTACCAGTGTCATCCCAAGCCGGCGCGGCTGACGTGGGAGGAGGCGGCAGCGTACCTGCTGACCGGGGCGACCGCCTACCGGCAGCTCTGCGGCTGGCCGCCGCACGTGGTCCGCCCCGGCGACCCGGTCCTGATCTGGGGCGGGGCCGGTGGGCTCGGCTCAATGGCGATCCAGATCGTCCGCGAGCACGGCGGCGTTCCGGTCGCCGTCGTCTCCAACGACGACCGCCGGGAGCACTGCCTGCGTCTTGGGGCGGCCGGTGTCATCGACCGGCGGGAGTTCGATCACTGGGGCCGTCTGCCGAGCCTCGACGACCCGTCGGCGTTCGAGGGCTGGCTCAAGCAGGTGCGAGGCTTCGGGCAGCGGTTCTGGGAGGTTCTCGGCGAGCGGCGCGCTCCCCGCATCGTGCTGGAGCATCCCGGTCAGGACACCATCCCGACCTCCATGTACCTGTGCGACACCGCGGGCATGGTCGTCATCTGCGGTGGCACGAGCGGGTACCACGCCGATGTCGACCTGCGTTTCCTCTGGATGCGGCAGAAGCGCCTGCAGGGCTCGCACTTCGCCAACGTCGCCGAGTGCCGCGCGATCACCGCGCTGGTGGCCGCCGGCCGCGTCGATCCCTGCCTGGCCTGGACGGGGACGATGGACGACCTCGGCCGGGCGCACCAGTTGATGCGTGACAACGAGCACCCGCCGGGCAACCTCGCGGTTCTCATCAACGCCCCCCGGGCCGGCATGACGACGCTGTCGGCGTGAGCCGCAACCGGTCGACCAGGTGCGCTGCTATCTCCGGCGCGGCATCGGTCAGGTGGACGTGGCCGCCGGGAACGACCCGCAGGGCGAAGCCGGACATGGGATGTGAGCTGTCCCGCCAGCACGTCGGCGACCTGGTCGGCGAGCGTGCCGATTATCTCCTGCGCGTGGGTCGTGCTGGTCTCAGTCGGGCACCGTCACCGCCGTCAGCACGAGGCCCTCGGCGACGACGTACCGGCCGTGCAGTTCCTTGAGGTCGAACCCGCCGTCGTGGCGTGTGCCGGACACGTGCAGCCGACCGGAAAACGTCGCGGCGGCCGGGTCGATCATCAGGCTCGCGTCCTCGAACCCGAGCCAGCGGTGCGTGAGCGGATACCACGCCTTGTAGATCGACTCCTTCGCGCTGAACAGGAGGCGATCCCAGTGCGTCGTGGGATCCCGCCGTGCCAGTTCGGTCAGCAGGCCGGCGTCGCCGATCGCCGTTACCGAGTCCAGTACGCCGTCCGGTAGGGGACCGTGCGGCTCGGCGTCGATGCCCAGGGCGGCGACGTCCTTGGCGAGCCCGACGGCGGCGGCGCGGTAACCGGCGCAGTGCGTGATGCTGCCCACGACGCCCGGCGGCCACAACGGTTCGCGGTGCGAGCCGGGACGAATTGGGGCCGGCGGGTAGCCGAACTGCTGCAGGGCCTCCCGGGCGCACCGGCGGGCGGTGATGAACTCCCGGCGTCGCCCTTCCACGGCGTTGGCGACCAGATCCGCCTCGCCGGGGAAGACCGTCTCTCCGGCGCGGTCGGTGAAAGCCTCGACGGCCACGACCGTTCGGGGCAGCAGTTGGTGAATCATGGTGCTCCAGCGAGGATGCGGCGCGGCATCAGCGGAGGGCCGCCGCGCCGGCCCCACTCGCGGGGATAGCCGAGCGACACCTCTTCGAACCGCACCCCGTCGTAGTGCGTGGTGCGGGGGATGTGCAGGTGCCCGTAGACCGCTGCCGCGGCCCGGAAGCGCAGATGCCAGTCGGCGGTACGCTCGGTGCCGCACCACTGCGCGAACTCCGGATACCACAGCACGTCGGTCGGCTGGCGGAGCAGCGGCCAGTGACTGAGCAGGACAGTGGGCAGCGCCGGGTCGATCGCGGCGAGCTTGGTCTCGGTCCGGGCGACCCGGTCCCAGCACCACGATTCGCGGTCCGGGTACGGGTCGGGGTGCAGCAACATCTCATCGGTGCAGACCACACCAGCGTCGTACGCCTTGCTCAGCGACTCCTCCTTCGTGCGCGTGCCCGGGGCGCGGAACGAGTAGTCGTACAACAGGAAGAGCGACGCCACCACCACCGGACCGTCCGGGCCGGTCCAGACCGGGTACGGGTCCTCGGGAGTGAGTACGCCGTTGTCCTGGCACATCCGAACGAGCGCCTCATAGCGTCGCGTGCCACGCAGTTGCACTGGATCGCTGGGGTGGGACCAGAGTTCGTGGTTGCCAGGTGCCCAGACGACCGTGCCGAATCGGCCGCGCAGCAACTTCAGCGTGCGCTCGACGTCACCGAACAGGTCGGCGACGTCTCCACCGACGAGGAGCCAGTCGTCGTCGGACTCCGGTTCCAGTCGATCCACCAGATCCCGGTTGTCGGCATACGACACGTGTAGGTCACTGATCGCGTACAGAGAACCTGTCGTTCGCGCGTTCAGAGGAAGGCCCCCTCAGCGTTTCGGCTACTCTCGCCACCGCGCCGATGGCGGGATGGAGATCACCGTAGCAACGGATGGTCCACCGAAACGTACTCGTATCGAAATCGCTGTAGGTGCCCGTCCCGTGGCCGTCGCGGCGTCTGCCCTCAGACGCCCAACAGGCTCTCCAGCGTTGGTCGGCGCGGGCTCCGCAACAACCTGCGACGCATTCCAGGCCGCCCGGTCACCCGGGCGGCCTGAGCGGCCACGTGTCACGCCAATGAGCCCCGGTGTCTGTGTGTCGGGCTGACGTTATTCAGCATTTTTAACTGTGCTCAGGGTGGACATGAGTCGCGAATAGGCACATTCGACCTGATGTGATCTACGTCACTCCACTGGGTGGTGATGTGGTCGGCCTCAGTACGTGCGCCTCACCACGAAGTCGGACAGGCTCAGCAGCGCGTCCCTGGCGGGACCCTCCGGAACGCCAGCCAGGCTGTTCGCCGCAGTGGCGGCGTGCCGGTGCAGCTCGTCGTAGCTGCGCTCCAGTCCGGGCGACGTCCGCAACAGCTCCAATGCTTCCTGGCGCAGTGCGTAATCGTCGACCGCGCCGTTGGCCAGAATCTCGCTGAGCCGTTCCGCGTGCTGATCACCGGCGGCGAGCGCATGCAGGATCGGCAGAGTGCGTACCCCCTTCTGCAGGTCGATCCCGCGGGTCTTACCCGACGCGGCCGAGTCGGCCACGATGTCGAGCAGATCGTCGGAGATCTGGAAGGCGACGCCAAGCGCCTCGCCGTACTGGGCGATTGCCTCCGCCACCGCCTCGTCGGCGCCGCCGCAGGCGGCCCCAGCCCAGCCGCAGAGCGCGAAGAGGGACGCCGACTTGTCCGAAGCCACCTGTAGATACTGCTCCACGGCGTCCTCGCCGGCGCGCAACGCCGACCCCTCGGTGGCCTGACCATGCACCAGCCTGGTGAGCGTCCAGCCCTGCCGACGCACCAGTTCCGTGTCGACCTCCAGCGCCGTCATGCAGGCGATGGCCATGAGGTGGTCGCCGACCAGGACAGCCAGTCGGTTACCCCAGCGCGCGTTGGCGCTCGGCACGCCGTGCCGGAGTATCGCGTTGTCCATCACGTCGTCGTGATGCAGTGTGGCCACGTGCATTAGCTCGACAGCGGTGGCGGCCCGGAGGATCCGGAATGGGTCCGGACGCCCCGTTTGTGCGGCGAGAATGACCAGCAGGGGTCGCAGCCGCTTACCGCCGGCCCGGATCAGGTGCCCGGCCGCCTCGCTCAGCCACGGGTCACCGGGCGTGACAACGCGTCGGTGCAACTCGGTCTCCACCTCGGCCAGTGCCGAGCGGACCGCCGAGGCCAGGGCCGCGTCGAAGGAACCGATGCAGGCCCGCACGTCCAGGTGCTTCGTCGGCGCGGGGTCGGTGGCGACCCTGCCACCGGCGGGCAGAACGGACGTGCGCGTCATCCGGCGACCCGGAGTTTCTCTACGGTGACCGTTCGGCTCTGCCGGCCCGCCACCTCTTTGATTCCGTCCAGTAGAGCCAGGACTGCCCGTGCGGACGGTAGTACCATGGCACCTTCTGGAGTCAGCTGAGCGCCGTCTGGGTGCCGGAAAAACAGTCGTGCGCCCAGTTGCTGCTCCAGGCACTTGATCTGATAGCTGATCGCCGGCTGTGAGTAGCCGAGTGAGGTGGCGGCGTAGTCCATGCGACCGGCCTCAACGATGGCGACGAATGCTCTCAACTCCCGCTCGTGCATCGATCAATCCCCCCGGTTGTGTGGGTGCGGGTCGGCCAAACTTGGCCTTGCTGACCGCCTCGCTCCCCGAGCTTGTTCCAGGGTGGTAATCCGATCGCTATCGTTCCGCTATCGCGGTCGGCTCGTCCCCCCGCGGACGCCCTCGCGAACGCGTCACCTTTCGGTGAAACCGGGCAGCCAGGTGGCGAGTGCCCCGGCATAGTCCGCCTGGGCGTTGAGCCGACAGAACAGGTGTACGGTCCCCACGACCATGCGCAGCAACGGCAGGTGCCCCGGCGGGAGGCGTAAACCGCGGGCAACGGCCAGGCCGCCACCGAGAGCCAGTGCCCCGACCTGCCGGCGCAGCCAGTGTCGGTCGAATCGGAAACCGGGCGCGAGCACCGGCGACACCGCGGATTCGGCGAGGGACAGCAGTCGGCGCGGGGCGATCCGGCCGCGCGCACCCACCGCGCCCAGCACACGCAGAGTCTCGTCCAGCTGCTCCGCGTCGCGGTCAAGCATCGCTCGCAGCAGGTGTCCGAATTCTCGGGGGAGCCCATCGGGGTACGGTGCGACAGCGCCGAAGTCGAGCACCGCGAGCCTGCCGTCCGGGAGCATTCGGAAGTTGTCGCTGGCGGGATCCGCGTGGATGAGGCCGGTCCGGGCCGGTGCGCCGAGCTGGAAGGTCGTCACCAGGCCCGCGACCTCGTCGCGCTGCTGACGGGTGCCGACCGCGATGATGTCCGTTACCGGCTCGCCCTCCACCCAGTCCGTCACGAGCAGTCGTCGGCTGGCGAGTCGGACCTCGGGGACCATGATTTCCCGGTCCCCGCGGTAGGCCGCAGTGAAGGCACCCTGGTGTGCCGCCTCGCCGGTATAGTCCAGTTCGGTCAGCGCGTGCCGGTGGTACTCCTCCCACACCGACTCGATCGGGTGACCGGGAAGCGCCAGGCGGAGTGTGCGGAGGCTGAGCCGTACCCGCTCGAGCTCGTCGCGTAACACCGCGTGGGCGTCCGGGCGCTGCACCTTGACCGCCACCGCACGGCCGTCTGACCAGACCGCTCGGTGCACCTGCCCCACAGCGCCGATGGCCACTGGGCGCTCGTCGAGTTGTCCGACCTGAGGCGCTTCGTCCATCACAATTCGCCACAGGACGGTCGGCGGCATCGCACAGCCATGCGAGTCATCCCGGAACAATATACGGCGAAACTTCACGTATATGAGGAGAACCGTCCGTCGCTCGATTGTCCAGCGTGGATCCGAGCATTCGATCCAACCTTTTCGACCCGGTGGTGCCGGTCCGCCGTTGATTATGCCCGCCATGGGCACCCGGTACCCAACCCGAGTGGGTAAGATCGCGTAGTCGTCCATCCGCAGCCTTAGACGGCGCCGACGGCGGGGGAATATGGATGTGCGATTCGGGGTCTTGGGTCCGCTCGAGATCCGCGACGGCGGCGAGCTGATCTTCGTCCGGGCTTCGAAGCAGCGTGCGCTCATCGCTCTGTTGGCCCTGCGGGCCGGGGGTGCGGTGTCGCTGGCCGAGTTGTACGCGGCGCTCTGGGATGAGGACCTTCCCGTCGATCCGAAGGCCGCGGTGCATTACGTTCGGCGTCTACGGCGGCTCCTCAGTGAGGAGGTTATCGCGACGACGGCCAACGGTTACCGGTTTGCGGTCGACCGCGAGCATGTCGATCTCCACCAGATCCGGGCGCTGGTCGCCGAGGCGCAGACGTGCTGCCAGGCGATCGCCGTGTGCGAGCGACACGGTCAGGGAACGGGTCGCGCTGCCGCGCAGGCCTTGCTGGGCCAGATCACCGCCGAACAGGCAGCCCTCACCGATCCAGGGCATCGGTGAGAGGAGGGCAGAGGTCGCACACGCCGACGTCGGCCAACCGAGGTAGCAGGACGGTACGCCCGGGAGGCGCGGAGACGGGACAGAAAGCGCCTGCTGACGGTGATGCCGACGGTCGCGACCGTCGGCATCACCGGCTGGGTTAGCGCCGTAGGGGTGTTTCGAGCAGGCACCGCTTTCCAGTCTGTCCATTCGGGTATACGGGGGATCGCCATTGTCGGGCGTGGGTGTTTTCGGCGGGATTGGCGCCACGGCGGCACCGAATGAGCCAGCGGCCGTGCGCGCCGTGCGTCCTATGTCGAAGTCATCGGAGTGCCGGCCCGGGCAGTTCCATGATGGTTACTCGCAGGTCCGGCGGTGGTCAGCCGCAGCCGTGCACCCAGTTCCAACCGATGAAGCTGTGTCGCAGGTTCACGCTCTGCTGACAGGTGGCCGTGCCATTGCCGTTGAGGACGACCTCGGAGTCGTGGACGTTGTAGTACCACTCACCGGTGGTGTCGAAAATCCCCTGGTAGGAGAACTCGGCGTGGTGGTCGTACTCGGCAGACGGGCAGGAGGCGGCGCACCCGCCGGTGCTCGTCGCCGTGCGCACCGACCAGCCGGCGTTCCACGGCTCGCGGTTGGCATGCGTCGAGAAGGTGGTGGACGACGAGGTCACCTGTCCGCCGGCCGTGGTCCTGGTGCTGTCGGTGTAGAGCGCCGACATGACGATGCCGCAGCAGTCGTACATCTCGGAGTAGGTGTGGTAGGGCGCTGCGGCGAGCCGCGTCCGGCCGGTCGGCGCGGTGGAGACCTGGACCGGACCGGTGACGACCTGGCAGTCGTCGCCGATGGAGATCGACTGACGGATCACCTTGCCGGGTTCCGGCATCGTCAGGCTGCCGGTCAGCTGGATCGCACCGCACGACTGCGTCGCCTCGGTTGGCGCCGCGGACGCTGCACTTGGGACCAGGATGACTGCGGCCGCAGCCGTCAGCAGCGCGGTGATGATTCGTCGCATGTGTTCTCCGTTCTGGTGTGGTGAGGGCACCACCAGCGGTACGAGACGTTCGTCCGGGAGGAGCTCGGCATCGACGTCGGCGCCGAGGTGCGCGGCCGTAAAACCGTTGGGGCATAACGAGTTCCGGCTCATGCGCGACTATCGGCACGAGCCGGGTGAGCTGTCGCTGACGATACCGGTTACCGCCGTCGGTGGCTGCCCGTGGGAGTCCCGCCATCGGCGGCACGCCCGCGCGGGGACGGCTGTTGCACCGAATTCCCATGCGCGCCGGTCAACGAAGTGCTGGGGACGGGGGTATCGAGAGCGGTGTGCGTCCGTGCGGGTGCTACCGCCGCTCGTCAGCGACGGCCGGTGCGGGCCTCGGGTGACGTGCCGCCGCAGGTGGACGGATCGACGCTGATCAGGGCTTGGTGGATGGGACTTCGCTGCCGGCGGGCTGACCGTGCGGGCCACCGTGGGCATGGGGGATCGCTCGGCGGCCACGTCCCGGGATCGGCCGGGGCGGTGGTGGCGCCGTCGAGGCGCGGACGACGACCTCGACCGGTTGGTCGGCCGCCGGTTGCCGTCGCCGGCTAGTTCCCGGCCCGCCGCGTAGCCGGACGCGGCCGACCAGTCGCCCTCGACGACCGGCGGCTCGTCCGCGCCGTGGGCTCGCAGCGCCTCGCGCCAGCCGGCGAGACGGTCCCGTGCCGAATACCACCGCTGCGGGCCGGCCAGGTGATGGACGGTCGCGTGCCCCAGCACCAGCAGGTGCTCGGTCGCGGCCCGCGCGAGCCGACCCTGGCGGTCACCACCTGCGGCGCGGCGAAGGTGGGCGGCGCGCCGAGGACCAGGACCGGCACGTCGACGCTGATGAGGCCGACGCCCTCGTCGATCGGCTCGGAGATGATGACGCCGTCCACGCCCTGGTCCAGCAGCGACGCCAGGGCGCTCGCGATGCCGCCCGGGTCGCCCTCGATCGTGGCGACCACCCGCAGCGTGTAGCCCACCTCCCGGACCGCCCGCTCGATGCCCATGAGCCACGACGCCGGCCCGTACAATCGATTCGCTACTCGATCGGCGCCGCGTCGGTGAGCCGGCGACACGGGATGCCTGAGCGCGATGCCCTGGCGCTCCGGAAGGGTCGTACCCATCGGCGGCCACTCGAAGCTTGCGAGGCGTCAGGAGCAGGAAGTAACCGTCTTGAAACCTTGACTTCACGCGCGATACGCCCATTAATGCATACGTATGCATCTAGGCCGCAGCCACCCTTCCCGGGTGGCGGCGACGCCGGCAGGTTTGTCGAATCGATTCGAGTATCGGCCTTGAGGCTGTGCCCTGAACCGGTGTTGCGGAGCTGTCGGGTGAGTCACAGGAGGGTTACCGTGCATCGTACGAACGTCCACTGGGGTGGCCGATTGTCGGCGTTGGCCAGAGGGCTGGCCGCGACCGTGGCGCTAGCCCTGCCCCTGACGCTGGGTGGTCTGACCCTGGCGACCCCCGGATCGGCCCTGGCCGCGCCGGTCGAGACGCAGAGCGTCGCGGCCGCCGGACTTGACGGTGTGGCGGCCGGCAACGCCGCGATCACCTCGGTCGACCTGGCCGGGACGTGGAACTTCACGCCCTCGGGTCGGGGAACGACCTCGATCGCGGTGCCCGGTGGCGGCTGGTACAAGCAGGGCTTCACCGACGTGAATGAGGCGGTCTACTCGCGCAGCATCACCGTGCCGGACTCGGGGCAGCCGCAGTCGACCTGGATCGAGTTCGGCGCCGTCAACCACCAGGCGACACTGTCGGTCGACGGCCGCGTGGTCGCCACCCAGACGACGGCGTTCACCCCGTCGAACTTCGACATCAGCGCATACGCGGCGCCCGGCACCACCCACACGATCACGGTGAACGTGAAGGGCCGCGGCGCGTTGAAGGCGTCCAACGGCCGGTACCTGGTGCCCGACGCCGCCACGTGGTCCGAGGCGATCCCGCAGGGGATCTTCGGGTCCGCGTTCCTGCGGGTGTACCCGGCGGTGTACGTCAGCGACACATTCGTGCGTACGTCGGTGGCGAACAAGACGCTGACCTACGACGTGACGGTGCGGAACACGTCGGGCAGTTCCCGGTCGGTGACGTTGACCGGGTCGCTGTCGTCCAAGAACGGAGCGGCTTTCAGCTACCCGGCACTGCCCAGCCGTACGGTCACCGTGGCGGCCCGCTCGACCGTGACCGTGACCGTCGGGCCGGTCGCGTGGAACCTCGGCAGCACCTCGTACTGGTGGCCCAACGTGCCGTACCGGTCGGGGTACCGGGCGCAGCTGCACGGGCTGACGGTGCATGCCGTCACCGACGACGGCCGCACGAGCGACGCCGAGTACCGGTTCGGGTTCCGGGAGGCCACCCAGAACGGTGACTACTACTACCTCAACGGCGTGCGCGTGAACTTCCGCGGCGACAACCTCCAGGGTGCCGACTATGACCGGATCAACAACGGCGGCAAGGGCGACGCGTACCACACCCTGCCCGGCTTCCTGCCCCCGTCCTCCGGCAACGGCGGCTGGCCGCAGGCGGTGGACAACTACCAGCGGCTGAACTACAACGTGGTGCGGATCCACCAGGAGCCCGGGAGCCCGTACATGTTGGATGTCGCCGACGAGATGGGCCTGATGATCATCGACGAGGTCGCGATTCGCGGCTCCCAATCCTCGCAGGAGTGGCAGAACTCCGTCGGGCGCGACAACATGATCAACCACGCCCGTGCGCTGGTCCTGCGCGACCGCAACCACCCCGCGATCGTCCGCTGGAGTCAGAACAACGAGCCGAACCAGAGCGGCCAGGATTCCGAACAGTTCGAGAAGGACCTGTACGCGGCGATGAACGGCGCCGACGGCACCCGGCCGATCATTGTCGAGGTGGGCGTCGGCAACAATGTCAGCCTGTATCCCGGGATGACGTACGCCAACTTCGCGGTGATCCCGCACTACGTCGACGGCTTCGGCAGGTACGGGGAGGGCCTGGTCAGCGTGAACGGGCGGCCCGACGGCGAGGGCGAGTTCATCTGGCCGGCATGCAACAACAAGCAGGGCTTCGAGTGGTTCGCCACCGCAACTGCTGCCAAGCGCGGCAAGGGCGCCACCGACCTGCGTCCGTACACGCTGCTGTCCGCCTGGGCCAGCGTCGTGCCGGGCGTGCGGTCCACCGACTTCACCCCGGAGGAGGGCGGCCACCCGATCTACGGCGTCGACAACCTGCCCGACCCGTGGAGCAACCCGCAGATCCAGCGCGTGCAGGCGGCGTTCAACCCGGTGGCCGCGATCGATCTCCCGTACTGGTCCGCCTCCGGCAATTCCGACTCCAACGGCAGCTTCCCGCTGGCGCAGGCGGTACCCAGCTACGCCCGTAACTCCACGGTGACCCGCAACATCACCGTGTTCAACGACGACTTCACCAACACCTCGGTGGGCTTCGCCTGGACTGCCCGGCTCGACAGCCCGACTGGCGCGGTCGTCGCGTCCGGCAGCAGCACCCTGACCGTCCCGCTCGGCTCGCGGGTGACCCAGCCGGTGTCCTTCACCGCCCCCGCCACCGGCAGCCGCGTGTACCTGCAGCTGTCGACCGCCAAGTCCGGCAGCACCGTCTTCACCGACTCGGTCGAATACCTGAACCTCGGTGGAAGCGGCGGAACCGGGCCCACTCCCGGCACCTACCGCATCGTCAACCGCAACAGCGGCAAGCCTCTCGCCATCGCCGGCAACTCCACCGCCGATGGTGCCAAGGCGGTCCAGCAGAGCGGCACCCCCACCTGGACCATCAGCACCACCCAGGACGCCTACACCCTGCGCTACACCGCCTCCGGAAAGATGCTCGACGTCAACGCCGGCAGCACCACGACGGGCCTGCAACTACAGCAGTGGTCGGCAAACGGCGGCACCAACCAGATGTGGTACCTGCGGCCCACCGGTAACGGCTACTACACCATCGTCGCCCGCAGCAGCGGACTGGCAGCCGACGTCTCCGGTGCCTCGACCAGCGACGGGGCGCAGGTCGTGCAGTGGACCGCCAACGGCGGGACCAACCAGCAGTGGCAGTTCGTACCCGCCTGACCAGTAGCAGAGGTGAGTGTCAAGTTCGGCCGCCGGTAACGGGCTGCCGATTGTCGCGCCGACTCGGGGGCACGGTTTGTGCGCCCGAGTCGGCCGCGATCCAATCACGGTGGGACACGAGCTACCGCGATCCGGAGAGACGCGGATCCGGTCCGCTCGCTACCCGTACGTGAGCCAGGCCCGGGGCGTCGCGGCTGAGTGCACGAACGGTCGTCCGTTCTGCAAGGTCGAGGGCGGCGGGTGGGTCGTCTAGGTCGACCGTCAACAGCTCCACCGCGGAGAGATCCAGCAGACCGGAGCGGACCTGGTTCCACACTGTGGTCACCGTTTGGTCGTCGCTCATCCAGGAGCCGCGCAGAGTGAGTCGGGGGTGCATCAGGTCGCCGTACGGAATCGTGAGGTTCTGTCGTACGCCGCCGATGAGCACAAGGGTGCCGTGCCTCCGCAAGCTGTCGTAGGCGGCCATGGTCGCGTCTGCCGTGGAGGTGGTGCCGAGGGTGTCCAGGGCCACTGCGGGCCCGACACCCGGGCCTGCGCACGTTCGCCGACTGGCTGCGGACGATTGGTTGGCGCCCGCCGATGCCCGCCGCGGGATGAGCCGGCCGGGCCGCGGGTCGGGCTCTTTCGATGGACACGCACGTCTGCGTAAGTTGTATCGTACGTCATACGGCTTGGCCGACCATGGAGGGACGATGAGTCCGGACGACCGGGGCAGGGGTGTCGCCGATCCGGCCCGGAGCCTGGCCCTGCTGTGGGGCGCGCGCGGCCCGGACGCCCGCAGCAGGTCCAATCTCGGCGTGGAGAAGATCGTCCGGGAGGCCATCGACATGGTCGACACGGACGGGCTGGGCGAGCTGTCCATGCGCCGGCTCGCCCAGGCGCTCGGGGTGGGCGTGATGTCGCTCTACACGTACGTGCCCGGTAAGGCCGAGCTGATCGAGCTGATGATCGACACCGTGTACGGGGAGACCTTGGCCGCCGGGGAGTTGCCGGCCGGGTGGCGGGCGGCGCTGGAGCAGGTGGCACGGGCCAACTGGGCGCTCTACCGCCGGCACCCCTGGGTGCTGCGCATCCCGGTGGGCCGCCCATCGCTCGGTCCGCACGCCACAGCCAAATACGAGTACGAGCTGCGGGCCGTGGAGGGACTCGGTCTCACCGAGGTCGAGATGGACTCGGTCGTGCGCCTGGTCACCGACTACGCCGAGGGGGCCGCCCGGCGGGCCGTCGAGGCATCCGTGTTGGAGCGGGAGAGCGGGCTAACGGACGAGCAGTGGTGGCGGGTCTGCGGTCCGCTGCTCGGTGCGTTCGTGGATGGTGCGCGCTACCCCGTCGCCACTCGCGTCGGCTCCGCCGCCGGGGCCGCTCACGGTGGTTCCTACTCGCCGGAGCACGCCTTCGAGTTCGGGCTGGAGCGGATGCTCGACGGCATCGAGGTCTTCGTCGCGAGCCGGACGACGCAGGCCCAGGTCTTTCCCGGCTGACCGGATCCCGCCGGGCGTTCTCCCTCTTCGGTGTCGTCGCCGCGCCGACGACGCGCACCGCTGCCGTATGCGCTACCGTATGGTGTACGTTAAATGTCTTCGACAGGTGTTGTGGTGCTCAGGGAGGAGCGACGTGACAGCGGGTAATTACGCGATTGTCGCGGAGGGACTGCGCAAGCGGTACGGGGACAAGTACGCCCTGGACGGCTTCGATCTACAGGTCCGGCCGGGCTCGGTGTGCGGCCTGCTCGGCCCCAACGGGGCCGGAAAGACCACCTCCGTGCGGATCCTGTCCACGCTGCTGGGCTTTGACGAGGGCCGGGCCGAGGTCGCCGGCTTCGACGTGGCGCGCCAGGCCGACCAGGTCCGTTACCGCATTGGCCTGGTCGGACAGAACGCCGCGGTGGACGAGGTTCTCAGCGGCTATCAGAACCTCGTCATCTTCGGTCGGCTGTTCCACCTCGGTACGAAACATGCTCGGCAGCGCGCCGACGAACTGCTGGAGCGGTTCGGGCTCGCCGAGGCCGGCGACAAGCCGGTCAAGGCATACTCGGGCGGCATGCGGCGCCGGCTCGACCTGGCCGCGGGGATGATCCTCACGCCGTCGGTGCTCTTCCTCGACGAGCCGACCACCGGGCTCGACCCGCGTGGCCGCAACGAGGTGTGGGTGTCGGTCCGGGAGCTGGTCCGCTCGGGGACCACCGTTCTGCTGACCACTCAGTACCTGGACGAGGCCGACCAGCTCGCCGACCAGATCTCGGTGATCGACACCGGGAAGGTCATCGCCGAGGGCACGCCCGACGACCTGAAAGCCCGGCTCGGAGGCGACCGGATCGATCTGGTTGTGCACGACGCTGCCGACCTTGCGGCGGCCAGCGCGCAGCTTCGTCAGGTGGCCGGGGCCGAGCCCGAGGTCGACGCGGATCGGCGGTTCGTCAGCGCCCAGGTCGGGCACCGCGCCGCGGCGCTCACCGAGGTGCTGCGAGGGCTCGACGCCGCGGGCGTTGCCGTCGAGGACGTGGCGCTGCGTCGCCCGACCTTGGACGAGGTCTTCCTGCACTTGACCGGCCGTCGCCCGCAGACCGTCGAGGAAGCCGAGGCGGCTGGGAAGGCGAAGAAGGGCAAGGGAAAGAAGGGTAAGGGCGACGAGCAGAACGCCGGCCCGGCCCGCTCGGAGAACGTCGAGGAGGTTCCCGCGTGACCAGTGCGACCCTGCCCGGCACCGCGTCGCCGGACGTGGTGCACGGCCGCCCCTCACTGCTGGGCGACAGCATCACCCTGACCCAGCGCAGCCTGGCTCACTGGCGTCGTAATCCGGGGCCGCTGATCGCCTCCCTCGGGTTCAACATCGTGATGGTGTTGATGTTCGGGTACCTGTTCGGCGGCGCGTTGCAGGTGCCCGGGGGCGGCAGTTACCGCGAGTTCCTGATGCCGGGTATGTTCGCCATGACCATGGTGTTCGGCATCAGTCTCACCACGCTCGCCGTCTCCGCCGATTTGGACCGCGGCGTCACCGACCGACTCCGGTCGATGCCGGTCTCCCCCCTGGCCCCGTTGGTCGGGCGGGCGGTGGCCGACATGCTCTTCGCGGTGGTCACCCTCGCGGTGATGCTGCTGGCCGGCCTCGCCGTCGGCTGGCGCGCGCATGGCGGCGTCGGCGACACCCTCGCCGCGTTCGGGTTGATCCTGCTGTTGCGCTTCGCCCTGGTCTGGGTGGGCATCTTCCTCGGCCTGGTCATGAAAGGTCAGGAGGCGGTGGCCGGCGTGCAGACTCTCGAGTTCCCGCTCGGCTTCCTGTCGAACGCGTTCGTTTCTCCCGCCACCATGCCCGGCTGGCTGGGCGCGATCGCCGAGTGGAATCCCCTGTCGGCGACCGTCGGCGCGATCCGGGAGCTGTTCGGCAACCCTGGCTGGGGTGGCGACTCCTGGGCGGTCCAGCACTACCCGACGATGGCGGTGGTCTGGCCGATCGTGCTGGTGGTGATCTTCCTGCCGTTGTCGATGAGCAAGTACCGGTCCTTGAGCCGCTGACGAAACGCGCCAGCACCGCCTGGGACGATGAGGCGCAGCTGCTGCCCCCGGCCGACGAGAGTCGCCGGGGGCGGCCTCGTCTTGTCCGCGTTCCGGCCGTGACGCTGGCTTTGTCGGTGAGCCGCCGAAAGAAACCGTGGGCAGAAGAGGCGTACCCCCTGCCAGGCGCAGCCCGCGGTCGATCTCCGCATCCAGGCGGCGCTGACGCCGAACCGTCCCTCCGATCCGCGAGGGCTTCTCTAACGAGGTGCGGAAGCATCGCGGTCACCGACACCGCCGACGAGGCGAAACAGCCCGGCGGCGCGTAGGGAAGCGGTGTCGTCGGGTCGCGGCCCGCCCCGGTACGTCGCGAGGCCCCCGGCCGCAGGCCCCACGGAGGCCGTGCGCCCGTTCCGCATCGATGGGCGTCTCGGTTGGCGGCACGCCGATGGCCGACAGGTCGGCCAGCAGGGCACCGGACCGGCCGGCCGCGTCGTGGAATATACGGTACGTTGTACGCTAGTGTTGTCACGTCGTTCGCGGGCAGTCGTCGCCCGCCCGAACCACCCCTGGAGGCCACGTGCGACTCGGGCCGTTCGCGGTCGTCTTCGAGCCGGGAGACCCGCCCCGGACCGGCGCGGTCAGCTTCTACGACCCGACCGGCCAAGCGTTGCCGGCGGAATTCGACGATTTGGGGGAGCGCGGGGAGCTGGAGCTCGCCCTTCCCCGCGATGGCGTGGTGACGCTGTCGACGACTCAGGTCTGTGCCGTCCCGGTCGGCGATGCGGTCCGTCAGCTCCTCGCGCTGCGCGACGCCGACGACGTCACCCCCGCCGCCGCGTTCTGGTCGGCGGTGGCGGTTACCGGTCTGCACCTGGCCGCCCGTGGGCGACTGCTACCCGGGGTCTCCCCGGAGGGCTGGGACGCCTGGCGGGCGGGGCCCTTCGACATCGCCGACGTGCAGCGCATTCGAACCCTTGCCGCGGCGATGCCGCCCGAGGCCCGCGCCGTGCCGGTCGACATGGGAGCCGAGCAACTCGTGCTGCCCGAGCCGGAGGGCCTGGTCTACGCCTTCCTCGACGCGGTAGCCGACACCCTGCCGCGTATCCCCGCCGCCACCTGGCTGACCGGCGACGTCCGGTTCACCGGCCTGAAGCCCGAGCCGGCGGCCGACCTGCGCGACTGGGCGGGAGAGGTCTCCGCCGGCGTCGACACGGGTCTGCGGGTGGCGCTGCGCCTCGAGGGCCGGGGCGACTTCGACAGCACGCCGGTTTCCGGCGTGGTGCGGCTGCGCAGCCTCGCCGACCCCACGCTGGTGAGCGACGCGGCGGCGCTGTGGGAGGGCGACGAGCATGGGCTCGGCGATGGCGCCACGTTCGAGGCGATGCTCGCCGTCCGGCGTGCCGCCGCCGTGTGGCCGCCGCTGGAGCGGCTGCTCGACGATGCCGCGCCGGTCGAGCTGGAACTGCTCGACGAGGATCTGGCAGATCTGCTCGGCGGCGCCGATGCGCGGCTGACCGAGGCCGGCATCGACATCGAGTGGCCGCCGCAGATCTCCCGCGAACTGGACGCACAGGTGCTGGTCAGCTCGCCGCCGGAGCAGCCCACCGAGGTGGCCGGGTTCTTCCGCTCGGCGGCGCCGATGCCGCTGAGTTGGCAGCTCACTCTGGCCGGTGCCCCGCTGACCGACGCCGAGATGGACCTGCTCGCCAAGTCAAGGCCGATCGTCCGACTGCGCGACAGGTGGGTGGCTGTCGAGCCTGAGCTGGCGCGCAAGGCCCGGGAACGCCAGCTCAGGCCACTCAAGGCGTACGACGCTCTGGCGGCGGTGCTGATCGGCAGCACCGACGTCGAGGGTGAGCGGGTCGAGGTGGTGGCCGATGGCTGGCTGAGCCAACTGTGCGAGCGGGTCGCCGAGCCCGATGGTGGGCCCGAGGTGGTGGCGCCGCCGGCCGCGCTGCACGGCACACTGCGCGATTATCAGGTGCGCGGGCTGCGTTGGCTGGACCGGATGACCTCGCTCGGCTTCGGCGGCTGCCTTGCCGACGACATGGGCCTGGGCAAGACGGTCACCGTCATCTCGCTGCACCTGCGTCGCCAGGCCGAGCCGGCGACCGCGGGGGCGACCCTGGTGATCTGCCGGCGTCGGTGCTCGGCAACTGGGAGCGTGAGATCCGGCGGTTCGCCCCCGGTGAACCGGTCCGCCGGTTCCACGGCAGCGCCCGCTCCCTCGACGGCCTGACCGGCGGGTTCGTGCTGACCAGCTACGGCACCATGCGAGTCGACGCCGAGGCCCTCGCCGGACATTCCTGGGGGTTGGTGGTCGCCGACGAGGCGCAGTACGTCAAGAACCGGCTCAGCGGCACGGCGAAGGCGCTGCGCGACATTCCGGCCCGGGCCCGTGTGGCGCTCACCGGCACCCCGGTGGAGAACAACCTCTCCGAGCTGTGGGCGATTCTCGACTGGACGACCCCTGGGCTGCTCGACAAGGTCGGCACGTTCCGCTCGCGGTGGGCCCGGCCCATCGAGGTGGATCGGGACAGCCCGACGGTCGAGCGTCTGTCCCGGTTGGTCCGACCCTTCCTGATGCGCCGCCGCAAGTCCGACCCCGGCATCGCCCCCGAGCTGCCGCCGAAGACCATCACCGATCACCTCGTCTCGCTCAGCGACGAGCAGGCCACGCTCTACCATCGGGTGGTCACCGAGGTCATGGCCGAGATCCGGGCCAGCGGCACCGGCATCGCCCGTCGTGGTCTGGTGCTCAAGCTGCTGGTCGGCCTCAAACAGGTCTGCAACCACCCAGCGCACTACCTCAAGGAGCCGCAGGGCAAGCTCACCGGCCGGTCGGAGAAGCTCCAGCTCCTCGACGACCTGCTGGAGATCATCCTGGCCGAGGGCGGCGGTGCGCTCGTCTTCACCCAGTACGTCCAGATGGCCCGGCTGCTGGAACGCCATCTCGGCGAACGGGGCGTGCCGGCGCAGTTGCTGCACGGTGGCGTGCCGGTGCACCAGCGCGAGGAGATGGTGCGCCGGTTCCAGGCTGGCGAGGTGCCGGTGTTCCTGCTGTCGCTCAAGGCGGCGGGCACCGGCCTCAACCTGACCCGGGCGGATCACGTCATTCACTACGACCGCTGGTGGAACCCGGCGGTGGAGGAGCAGGCCACCGATCGTGCCTATCGGATCGGGCAGACCAAGCCGGTGCAGGTGCACCGGCTGATCGCACAGGGCACCCTGGAGGATCGGATCGCGGCTCTGCTGGAGTCCAAGCAGGGGCTGGCCGACGCGGTTCTCACCGGCGGTGAGACCGCCCTGACCGAACTGTCCGACGCCGAACTGCTCCGGCTCGTGCAGCTGCGCGGCGAGGGATGAGGGAAGGCAACGTGGACTTCGACGTCGATTTCGACGACTCCGACGACGAGTTGGAGCAGGACGACCCGGGGCTCTCCGGGGACGACCGGCGTGCGCGCAGCTTTCCGGCGTTCGGGCCGGGTAAACGGATCGGCAGGAAGTTCGCCGACACCTGGTGGGGCAACGCCTGGATCGAGGCGATGGAGCACACCGCGCTGGACCCGGAGCAGCTCAAGAAGGGCCGCCGATACGCTTTCGCCGGGCAGGTCGGGTCGATCACGGTCTCCCCGGGCCGGCTCTCCGCGCCGGTCCACGACGGCGACCAGTACACCCCGCACGACACCGTGGTGCGCATCGGCACGCTCAGCGAGGCGGAGTGGGACCGGCTGCTCGACAAGGTCGCCGCGAAGGCAGGGCACATCGCGGCCCTGCTCGACCGGGACATGCCGCGCGACCTGGTCAACACCGCCGACGACGCCGGTGTGCGCCTGTTGCCCGGCTACGGCGACCTCGAACCGCGGTGCGACTGCCCAGCCTGGGACCATCCGTGCCGACACGCCGCCGCGCTGTCGTACCAGGCGTCCTGGCTGCTCGACCGCGACCCGTTCGTGTTGCTTCTGCTGCGCGGGCGCGGCGAGGCCGAGCTGATCGAGGAGCTGCGCGAGCGCAACGCCCGCCGGTCCATCGCCACCGCGGACGACGGCGCCGCCGGCACGCTGGCCGCCGAGGCGTACGCCGCCCCGTCGGTCCCGTTGCCCGACCCGCCCGGTCCGGCGTCTGGCGCGCCGATGGCGCTGGCCCCGTTGCTCGCCGAGCACGAGGCTCCCGGCATCGACGCCGAGGCGCTCGGTGTGCTCGCCGCCGATGCGGCTGACCGAGCCCGGCACCTGCTCGCCGCGACCCCGGAGGAGATACTCGCGCCGGAGCCAGGCGCCTGGCCGGACGCCGTCCGGCTGGCTGCCCGGATGCCGCGCTCGCGGGCGGCGAAGCGGATCGGCGAGGCCAGCGGCCGGGCGGCCGAGCTGCCGCGCGCCATCAACGCATGGGAGTACGCGGGCGCTGCCGGGGTGGACGCCGTCGACGCGGTGTTCAATCCGCCGAAGGAGTTGGTCGCCCGGGCCACCGACGCGTTGCGCGAGGCGGTCGAGGGTGGCGGCGCCGCGCCCGAGGTGAAGAGCTGG
The DNA here is from genome assembly GCF_049841575.1 of Micromonospora sp. DT201. Lineage (NCBI taxonomy): Bacteria > Bacillati > Actinomycetota > Actinomycetes > Micromonosporales > Micromonosporaceae > Micromonospora > Micromonospora sp. DT201. The sequence continues at coordinate 240,646 of NZ_JBNCKP010000007.1, forward strand.
CGTAACCGGTGGACCGTTGGCCGCGACGTCCAGGTGCGGTACGGCCGGGACGGCCGCTGGTACCCCTTTCGGAAACGGTCGGGGGACTGGTGGCCGGCGGGGCCGCCAAGCCCCGAACCGGCGGACGCCCTGCTCGATCTGTCCCGGGACTGACCCGTCCGTCGCCGCGGCCGGCCGGGTGTTTCCGGCCCGTCCGGCCGCTGGTACGGCGGGTCAGTCCCGGGCCTACCGCGTCGAGGTCTTCCGGGACCGGGGCCAGCGACCGCACGCTCACCTCCGCGTACTCCTGCCAGGCGCCGATGCGTGGCATGGACACCACGCGATCGTCGGCCCGCCAGTTATCGACCCCCGGTCCTACCTCGACGATCCTCCCGATGAGGTCGTAGCCGCCTGATCCGAGCCGAGCCGAGCCGGGTCGGCCGGCGTTTCCGCGCCGGTCGGCCCGTACGCGGTACGGTATGTCACCCGGTAGGATGGCCGCACTATGTCGAAGGAGCAACGGGGCAAGTTCGACCCCGCCCGCAGCCTGGCCATCCTCTGGCGAACTCGCGAGCCGACCAGCCGTAGCGCCGGGCCGGGGCTCAGCGTCGACCGGATCGTCCGGGCGGCCGTCGAGATCGCTGACGTCGAGGGCATCGACGCACTCACCATGCGTCGGGTCAGTGAGGCGCTGAGCGTCGGAACGATGTCGGTCTACACGTACGTCCCCGGCAAAGCCGAGCTGCTCGACGTCATGGTCGACGTGCTCTACGGCGGGATGGCGCGCCCGGCGGAGATCCCCGGCGGTTGGCGAGCCCGGCTCGAGCAGATCGCCCGGGAGAACCTGAAGCTCTACCAGGCCCACCCGTGGCTCCTGCGCGCCGAAACCAGCCGGCCCGTGCTCGGCCCCAACCTGCTCGCCAAGTACGACTACGAGTTGGCTGCCGTGGCCGGCATCGGCCTCGACGACGTGGAGATGGACTCCGTGCTCACCCTGGTCCTCGGGCACGTTCGGAGCGCCGCCCGGGTCGCACTGGACATGGTCAACCTGGAGCGCGAGACCGGCATGACGGACAACCAGTGGTGGCAGTCGCACGCCCCCTGGCTGGAGAAGTTCATGAAGTCGGGCAGTTACCCGACGGCCGCCCGGGTGGGCACGGCGGCCGGCGAAGCGCACGGCGCGGCGTACGGGCCGGAGTATGCGTTCGAGTTCGGCCTCCAGCGTGTGCTCGACGGCATCGCGGTGATCGTCGCCGAGCGTTCGGCCGGACCGGCTCGCGCCGACGTCGGCCGGGCCGGGGAAGGCCCGGCCGACGCCGGATAGGCCGCGACGACACCCGCCGCACCTGGTCGTGGTACGGATCAGAGGCAGTCAGCGGCGGCGTTGAAGGCGTCCACCACCGCGTCCTCGAAGACACCGGAAAAGTCGACCAGGAACCTGTCCAGATCCTTGGTCGTCGAGATCATCTCGCCGGCCGAGCACGCTTCGGACGGGTTCATCTCCGTCACGTCCACCGACTTGCCCTTGATCTTCATGTAGCCCCGAGCGTGTACGCCCGGGATGTTCGGGTCGTCGCCGGGCAGGACGGTGTCGGTGAGCCCGAGCGGCTCGATGATCCGGGCCCGGATCTCCTCGGCGTAGCTGCGACCGGTAACCGCCCTGATCAGCAGTCCGAGCACGATGTAGTTGGTGTTCGAGTACTCGAACGTACTGCCGGGGGTGGCGCTGCCCCGGCCGCCGTGGACCAGAACGAACGTCGCCACGCCCTGGAGCCTTGCACACGGGTACGACAGCCACCGCCCGCGGCTTCGCCCACGACAGTGCGCCGGATCGTCCTTGGACTACCGCTGCCGTGCGCCGGGTTGGCAACACTTTGCGGAAGCGGGAGCCCGGGGGTTGGGCACGGAGCGCGCGGCGGCCCACGACGGATCGCAACGACGGATGCTGGAGGCAAGCGACGCGACGGCGGGGGAGCCAGGTGGTGTACGCGCGGCGCTGCCCACGATCGCGAGTCGCAGACCGCACACCAGTGCGTTGGTTTCCGAACGGTGTAGGGCTGTTTCTGTTGATTCAACGAAAGGCGATCACCGTTCCGAACGCGGCGGTGGCTGGCACGAAAAGCTCTCCGGATGCTGCTCGACAGAGCGGAACCTCGTTGGTCCGGAGGAGTTCCTTCGTCGCGGTCAGGTCGCGGACTTCGACCGTGTAGGCAACGAGGGCGGGCAGTGCCGGTGGTTGCTGTCCGGGCAGAGCCTCGGCGAGGCGGGATGCCCGCACGAGGGTCAGTGTTGCCGCACCGAGATCGAACACCCACCCACGCGCGTTGGCCCTGGGTGTGTGGTCAAGGTAAGCCTCGTAGCGTGTCCGGACAGCGTCCAACTCGGAGTCGGCGATGCAGAGCGTTGCGTCGACGAGACCGACGGCACCGTTGGGATGGTCGGTTGCGCGGGAGCTCTGGATTCCGGGATCCAGATCCGCGGCGACACCGATCCTGCCTTCTGCCTCCACGCCAGGTCGGACGCCGTCGATCTCGAGATATCGGACTGTTTCGACTCGGGGGACTGCTGGGCGTCGCACAGTGTCAACCCCGCCGTGTCGTATCCCGGAGTTCGTCAGGCGAGCTGCCGTCGCCTCGATATCGGAGGAGGACAGCATCAGGATGTGCAGGCCCTCGTACCGGTCCAGGCAGTCGGACAGATTCGCGCTGGTGGCGATGATCCGCTCCAGCAGCGATGGCAGCACGCTGGGCGGGGCGTCCAGCGGGACCAGTCGCGCGTCGGCCGGCACCCGACTACCTCCGCCGTCGACGACGGTCACCAGTTCGACGAAGTCCTGAGAAAAGTCGGCGTGGGTGTTGGCCGCGCCGAACGGCTCGAGTGTGCCTCCGTCCTGCGGCACCATCGCGGGATAACTCGGCGTGGGCAGCGCGAACCCTAACCGTCGATACAGCTTGAGCGCGGCTGGCATTTCGCGGACCACGTGACCGACGTGGTGCAGGCGGGTGATCTCAGGGGTCATGTCGACCACGCTAGAAGTAGCTTGACCATATGGTCAATCTACTATGGAAGTGGGTACCCTCAGACCAATGAGCGCGCAGCACGTAGACGGTAGGCGTCTGCGTTACCAGCACCGGCGGCCCGAACTGCTCGATGCCGTGGTCGACTACGTTCTCGCGCATGGGTTGGCGAATCTGGCGATGCGACCGTTGGCCGAGGCAGTAGGGGTCAGCCACGGGGCCCTGCTGCACCACTTCGGCACAAAGGAGGCCCTCCTCATCGAGGTGACCGATGTGCTTCGCCAGCGGTTGGCCGACGCGGCCGGCCTAGCCAGCTCATCCGGCAGCCTGGCCGACCTCGGCTCGTGGTGGCGGAGGTCGACGACCGCAGACCGCCTGCCGGTCTATCGCTTGTTGTTCGAGGTCTTCGCTCAGGCCACACGAGAGCCGGAGCGCTATGAGCGTTTCCTTCAGCAAGCAATGCACGACGCGCTTGGGCTCATACAGCGGCTAGTTTTGGCAGAAGGATGCCCCAGCGAGCAAGCGCCCTTGATCGCATCGATGATCGTGGCCCAGGCGCGCGGCCTGCAGCTCGATCTCCTGGCCACCAACGACCGCGAACGCGTCGACCATGCCTTCTCTGTCTTCATCGGCCTGATCGACAGCCTGAGGCAAAGCTGGACCGGCGAGCAACCATCAACGCGACCGCGCTGACGAGGTTGATCCGGCGTGGAGGGGCCGGAGCAGGCCCCGTCTGCTCACGTCGAGTCGAATGCGTTTCGGAGGCCGGCGGGCAGTGGAGGGCGACCGCGTCACTGCATAGCGGTGGCAGGGGGGTGACCGAATGATTCGGGGCAGCGGAAGGTGTACAGCGAATAGCCACGCCCGATCTGCACGCCGACGAAGTCTGGGGACGCGGCCGGGTTCTCCTCGGATGGGCGCCAGCTGCAATTCATGCCGTTCCAGTCGCCCGAGTCCACGGTGAAAGTCAAGGTCATCGTGGCGCCGCAGACGGCACAATCCATTGGGTACGGATCGGTCAGTGACCAGTTCGCGTACCCGCCGACCTTCCATCCCGGCGCCAGCGACAGGTCGCTCTGATAGTGGGGACGGCTCTTGTCTTCGTCGTCATCCCACTCGTCGAGCCGCTCGCGTAGGTCATCGGGGAGCAGGTCGGCGTATTGGTACTCGCGGACCTGTTCGGGGTGCACGACGCACGGAACCGGCAGGTACGTGTCGCTGATCGCGGGCGGCTCGGGAGGCGCCTCGAGCAGCGGGCCGACGGCAGAACTGTCGCGCCAGTAGAGAAAGACGCGAGGGCTGTAGTGCCGGTCCGAGTGGTCCACCGGGCACCACAGCACCTGGAGCAGGTCGGTGCCGTCCGGACCGGCGTAGTCCGGGACATCTTGTCGGTACAGCTGCGCGACCGGGACCAGCGGGATGGGATCCTCGATCAGGTCGTCGAGGTTCAGAGCGTCGGCCGCATCGAGCTCGGCCCGCTCCTCCGCAGTCAAGAAGTCCCCGCCCGGCAGCGGCTCCCGGGTTTCTGCGGTCGCGAGGATCTCCCGCCTGCGGAGCAGGGCGGCCGGGGTGGTCAGGTTGTATGGCTCGTGCGCTCCGGCGTCGTCGCAGACCGGCCATACCTCGTCGGCCGGCCACAGCAGCGGTCCACCGACCGAGCTGTCCGTAACGGTCGGAGCGCCGGGTCGGGGATGCAGGCGGGTAGCCGTGAGGGAATGTTCCCGCAGTTCGGGGAAGAGCGCGGTGATGTCTAGGGGACGCGGAGGCGTGGTGCGGACCATAGAAGCGGATCTTATGGCCCGCGTGCTGGTCCTGAGTTCCACAGACCGGCCACTTTACCGGGGCCGAGGGGCGCGAGAAACTGGTCGGGTTCTTCAGCGTGTTCGCACCTGGTGCCAGCCGGTTCGACAAAGGTCGAGGTAAATGCTGAGCCGCCAGGGGTTGGAAGCCGGCGACCACACCATCCAGCCGTTCCTGTCTTGACTGTGGACATGCCTGTTCGGTGTCCAGCCGCCACCCTGACAACCCGATGCTGCGCGACCGGCCCCCCGTGCGAGGCGTCGACCCAATAGGATGACCGTCGATGGAGATCGCGCCTTGGGAACCCGCCACGCTGGCCGATGCGGGGTCGTTGGCAGCCCTGTTCCGGCGAGTCGAGGCGGCTGCGCCCGTCGGCCTTGAGCAGCACGCTGACGACGTCACGACACGGCTGGCGGCTCTCGGGCCGGATCTCGGGTCGGGTGCCCGGGTCGGCCGCGATGACGACGGGGACGTCGCCGCGTACGGGGAGGTCGCGGAGATGGGCGAGGTCGATGATGTCCTCCGGATCCGGCTGGCCAACGTGGTCCGTCCCGACACCGCGAACGACGTCCGTGCGGAGTTGTACCAGTGGCTCCTCGGACAGGCCGAGCAGGTGCGGCAGGCCCGCGGATCCGCGCAGGCAGCCGTTCTCGGCACCCGGTGCGCTGAGAACGATCGCGTCGGACGCGAGCTGCTGGCCCGGCACGGCTTCGAGTTGGTCCGGCACGAGCGGGACCTGGTCCTGGCGCTGCCGGAGTCGCTGCCCACCGAAGTGCTGCCGCCTGGCCTGGTGTCGAGCCCCGTCGACGAGCGCTACGAGGAACTGGCGCGGCTGGCCCACAACGAGGCCTACGCCGACAGCCCGTCTGCGATCCGACCAGACCAGCGCACCTGGCCAGCGCACGCCATCGCGCACCCCCGATTCCTGCCCGACCTGTCCTGCCTGGTGCTCGTGGAGGCGGACGGGGCCGAAAACCCCGTGGCCGGCTTCCTGTTTGCGCTCGCCGACGACGACACGGAGAAACCCACCGCAGTGCTGCACTGTCTGGGCAGCCGAGTTCCCTGGCGCCGCCGTGGCCTCGCCACCGCCATGATCACACACGCCCTCCGCAGGGCTCGGTCCGCAGGTTTTCAGCAGGTGCGCCTCCGGGTGAGTGACACCAATCCGGCCGCTCTCGCGCTCTACCGCAAGCTCGGCTTCGTCGGCTCGGGGCGCGGGTACGCGGTGCTGATGCGACGCCTCGGCCCTGATTCCAGCTGACACCGCGTTGCTCGGCTGACTCGACCGGGCAGGCGGCGTGACAGCGATTTCGGCGAGCTCAGACCCCTCGGAGGCAACGTCAACCGCATCAAGATGATCAAGCGATAGATGTACGGCCGCGCGAGCCTCGGCCTCCTCCAAGAACGCGCCCTCGCCACACCGTGAACCACCACCAGGATTACTCGCCGAGTGAGTGCCAGAGCCGCGACTGATGCGGCGCTGACAACACACCCGATACACCGGCGCGCAGTGGACCGACCTGCCCTTGCGCGATCTGTAGCTATGAGACAGTCGCTAGATTCGTTGAAGTTTGAATCGCTGGTTGGCGCCGGTGCCGGGTGTCCACTGGGAGATGCGGGCACCGTCGGCGGTCGAAGCCTGCCAAACGTCCATTGCCAGACCGCTTTGCCGGTTGATGAGTCTGACCACCCCGCCGCCCTGGTCGTCGACCCGCCATTGCTGGCTGGCGGCGTTGGGTGCGTCGGGTTGCTGGGTGATGTCGGCGCCAGTGCTGTTGCTGGCGGCCTGTAGGAACAGGCCGCTGTGCCGTGCCCTGATCCGGAAGTGGCCCCCGTCCGCCGGGAGAAACTCGAACTGCTGGTTCTGTCCGCTGCCGCTCTGCCACTGGATCAGCAACGCGCCGGCGGCGGTGGACGCACCGTTGATGTCGGCGGCCTTGCCGCTGTGCTGGGCCACGAGCCGGTAGTACGCACCAGCCTCGACCGGCCCCGAGTTGACCCCGGACGCGCGGTAGGTGTGGCCGGCCTGGCCGGTGAACTGCACGAGATCGGCCTCGATCCGCGTCGGCTGGACGGCGCTGCCGCTCGTCTCGTCGCGCAGTTCGAAGGTGCCGGCGAAGATCCGGTTGCGAACGCGGATGGGGCCGGCGCGGTCGGGAGTGACGAGGAGCTCGACTCGGCTGCTGCTCCAAGCGGCGCCGACGGTGTATCCGCCGCGGCCCCGGAGCCCGGTGACCTGCCCGGTTGGCCAGGCGGATGGTAGTGCGGGCAGGAGGTGTAGTTCGCTGTTGTGGCTTTGTAGCAGCATTTCGGCGATGCCGGAGGTGGCGCCGAAGTTGCCGTCGATCTGGAATGGCGGGTGCAGGTCGAACATGTTCGGTGCGAGCCGGTCGGTGCGTACCAGGTCGCGGAGGAGCTTGTGGGCGCGGGTGGCCTCTTCCAGTCGAGCCCAATAGTTGATCTTCCAGGCGAGTGACCAGCCGGTGCCGTCGTCGCCGCGCAGTTCCAGGGTCTGTCGTGCGGCCTGGTGCAGCTGTGGTGTGCCGCGTTTGGTGATCTGGTTGCTGGGGTGCAGCCCGTACAGGTGGGAGACGTGCCGGTGAGTCCGCTCGGTCTCCACCCAGTCGGCGAGCCATTCCTGGATGTTGCCGCGGGACCCGACCCGCGTCGGCGGCAGCCGGTCCCGGGCAGTCAGTATCTGGGTGCGGTAGTTGGCATCCACATTGAGGACTTCGGCGGCCCGTGCGACGCCGTTGAACAGGTCACGCAGGATCTGGTTGTCCATCGTCGGCCCCGCGCAGACGCTGGCGTTCGTGTGATGACGCAGCTCGGGCGAGTTTGACGGATTGGTGACGAGGTAGCCGAGCGTCGGGTGGCTGACCAGCGTGTCGAGGAAGAACTGGGCAGCGCCTTTCATGGCCGGGTAGTTGGCGCGCAGGAACTCGACGTCTCCGGTGAACTGGTAGTGGTCCCAGATCATGGTGGCCAGCCAGGCGCCGCCGGTTTGCCACATTCCCCACAGGGCTTCGTCGACCACCGAGGAGCCGCGCCACGCGTCGGTGTTGTGGTGGGTGACCCAACCCCCTGCGCCGTACTGCACCTGAGCAGTGCGGGCGCCGGTCACCGTCAGATCTTTGATCATGTCGAAGACCGGCAGGTAGCACTCGGCCAGGTTGGTGGTGTCGGCCGGCCAGTAGTTCATCGGCAGGTTCGCGTTGATGGTGTACTTCGAGTCCCAGGAGGGAGCCATCTGGTCATTCCAGATCCCCTGCAGGTTCGCCGGCTGGCTGCCCGGCCGCGAGGAGGAGATCAGCAGGTAGCGACCGTACTGGAACAGCAGCGCGGAAAACTGCGGATCGTTGACGCTCGCGTGCTGCGCGATCCGCACGTCGGTGGTCTGGTCGGCCGCCGTCGTGCGTCCCAGATCGATCGACACCCGGTTGAACAGCGCCTGATAGTCGGCCACGTGGCGGCCGCGCAACTGGTCGAAGCCGATGGTGCGGGCCGCGTCGAGGTGCCGTCGCGCGATGCCCTGGTAGTCGCCGTTGACGGTCCGGTAGTTGACGTAACTGGAGCCGATCGACACCAACAGGGTGACGCTGGTCGCGCCGGAGACCCGCAGCGTGCCGCCGGAGCTGCTGACCGTGCCGCCGCTCGCGGTGGCATTGGCCAGAGCAAGGAACCGGACCTGCCCGTTGATGCCCTCCATGTTGCCGGAAACGCCGTCGAGGCCAATCGTGGCGGCGTCCGGGCTGGACACGGTCGTCCGTTGCGGGCTGTTGAACGTGGCGGTGAACGTGATCGCGTTTGCCCGGTCGGCGGTCAACCGGATCACGATCACCTGGTCCGGTGCGCTGGCGAACATCTCACGCTGAAACCGCACCCCGTTGAGCACGTAGCTGGTGGTAGCGATGGCCGTGGTCAGATCGAGGGTCCGCTGGTACTGCGACGCCCCGCTGGCACTGCCAAAAGCGAGCCGCAGGTCGCCGACCGGCTGGTAGGCCAACTGCCCGACCGGACTGCCCAGCATGGTCTGGTTGATCAGATCCTGCGCCTGCGTCCACTGATCGGCAAAGACCCGCCGCTGAATCTCCGCCAGGTTGGCCGCACCACGGGTGTTGGCCGAGTCATACGGGCCGCCGGCCCACACAGTGTCCTCGTTGAGCTGCAGCCGATCGGTGTCGACATTTCCGAACACCATCGCGCCCAACCGGCCGTTGCCAATCGGCAGAGCGCGTAACCAATCCGAACTCGCCGGCTCGTCGTACCACAACGCCATGTCGTTGGCTGCCAGCACCTGTGGGGGTGCAGTCGACCCGGCCCGAGCGGCTGCGGTCCAACCCGCCGGCAACAGCATGACGCCAGCCCCAGCCGCCCCGGCTCCGAGAAGTTTCCGTCGTGTCACTTCAGACATCTTGTCTCCTTCATCCAGCCCGAGTGACGCAGCGGCGGCCCCAGCCGCCCGGTCGTGCCGATCGCAGGGCAGGAGAAGCGGAACGTTGACGAGGACGTCGCCTGAGTCCTTCGAGGGTGTCACGGCGTCCGACATTCATCAGACGTCACATGTTAACAACCGACATAAAAGATGGTCAATGCGTTGCCACGGGACCACCTGCGATGCTGTCGTCCGACGGCCAAGGGCTCGTAAGCCAGCCCACACCGTTCGCGCCATCGCCCTGCGGAGTCGGCGCGCAAGAGGCGATCGACTGACGGGTGCTCCCCTAAAGGTCAGACGTCGACGAGGTCGAAGACAGGAGGGCTTTAGCCGGAAGTCTGGCGGCCAATCGCCGGAGCCGCTGCGACCGGTGCCTCTGACCTGCTGTCTCAGGCATCAAGAATCTGCCATTCCTGACTGATCTCGCCGCTGACCGGTTGCTGGACCGCCCTGGCGCCGTCCGCAGTGGAGCCGCCTTCGACACCGACACACCAGCCATTGCTCACGTTGACCAACCGGTAGTTTCCGCTGGTCGTCGCCGGGACGAGATTCCACCACTGGTTACGTCCACCGTTGTCGGCCCATTGAACGAGTGCCGCGCCCTGGCCCGAGCCACCTGGACTGTCCAGGACCTTCCCGCTCTTGACACCGACCAGCCGGAATGAGCCATCGCTGTTGGACAGCAGCCGCCACTGCTGGTTGGTCGCGCCAGTCCACGGCCACTGGATGACGGTTGCCCCGTCCGTGGTGGCGCCGCCGTTGACGTCCAACACCTTTGCGCTGCGCCGGTTGACAATTCGAACGACGCCGCCGGCGGCGGCTGGCAGGCCTACGACGACCTGTATCTGTTGCCCGGCCGTCAACGAGATCACCCGGGCATTCGGGCCGAGCGGCGAGGGGGTGACCGTCGCGGAAGTGGTGATGGATGCCATCCCGCGCCGGCTGAGCAGGGTGATCGCCTGGGTGATCGTCGAGGTGAGTACCACGGTTACCGAGCGACCAGGAAGATCCCAGGAGAGGGTGTGAATGCGGACCTGATTGCGTCCGCGGACACCGGTGATGGTGCCCCTGGCGAGCTGGCCGGGCACGGCGGGCAGCAACTCGATGACGCCGGGCCTGGTGTAGACAAGCGCTTCGCTGAGCACGGCCGGCAGCGCGTTGGCCGCATCGGCGTTGTAGGTCTCCAGGTTCGGGTTGTGTGCTGTCATCAGCGATCGGAAGATCATGTTGTTGCCGATGATCTTCCGCAGGTTGCTGTAGACGCCGGCACCGTCCTTGAGTCGAGCGTAGGCGAGGGCTCGATGCAGGCTGCCGTGCGCGGAGGTGTTCTCGTCACCGCGCAGCGCCAGGGCCCTGAGCGCGGCGGTGACCAGCCCGGGCGCCTCCTCGGGATTGATCTCGTGCAGGGGCCACGCGCCGTACAGGTGATGGACGTGCCGATGGTTGTAGCGGTCCGTGAGGCCCGGCCAGGACCATTCGGCGAGGGCGCCGCTGCCGTTGACCGTGTAGGGCGGGAGCTTTGCCAGCAGGGCCGTCCAGCGCGCGACACCTCGACCGGCGCCCTGTTCGACACCGAGCGCGTTGGCAGCCTCGACGGCCGCCCGCAGGGCGTGTCTGCCGGCCTGGATGTCGCCGGTGGCGTTGATCGCCAGCAGGACGTTCGTGCTGGCCGGCGAGTTCTCCATCGAGAACGACGGCACGAACACCACACGGCCGGCCGAATCGGTGCGGCTCAGGAAGTCCTCGTAGAACAGCGCCAGCTCCATCAGCGCCGGTCCCAGCTTCTCGGCCAGAAACGTCCGGTCCCCGGTGACCTGGTAGTACTCCAAAAGCGGATAGAGCAACCAGTCCGCGCCACCGGTCCAGCACTGGCCGGGGAAGCCGGGGTCGAAGTGCAGCATGTAGCCGTACTCGCCGTCGGTTCGCGATGGGGCCAGGAAGCCGCGGGCACCGTACAGGTTGCGAGCGTTCGTGCGCCAGTGAGCGAGCTGGCCGAGGATCAGGTTGAAGTAGCCCTGCATGGCATCGGTGAGGTCGAGAATGTTGCCGCCGGCGACCTGGAGGTTGATGTTGGCATCGGTGGTGAAGTCGTCGGCCCAGGCGCCATTCCAGGTGCCGGTCCAGATTCCGGTCAGCCGCGGCGGCAGTACGCCGCTGGAGCTGATGAACAGGTAACGGCCGCTGTCGTAGAGGCGCTCCAGCAGGGCCACATCGATGGTGTTGCGGTTGGCGTTCTGCCGGGCGATCAGCGCGGTGGTCGACAGTTGCCGGTCGGCGGCGGAGACGTTCAGGTCCAGGCGGGAGCGGTCGAACATCGCCGAGTGCAGGGTGACGTGCCGGGTCCGCAGCTCGGCATAGTCGGCGCGCACCGCGGCCAGCGCCGCGTGCAGCGGCCTGCTGTCCCAGGCCGTGGGTGACTCGTACCGATCGAGTTTGGTCAGCAGGAGGAGTCTGGTTGCTGCGGTGACGACGATGCTCGACCCGTTCGCGGCTACCGTGCCACCGGTGGCGACGACCCGGGTGACGCCCTCGAAGCCGAACGCGCCCTGCCCGGACGGGTAGGTGCCTCGCAGGTTCAGGTAACCGGAACCGTCGATGACGCTGGCCAGGGTGGTGAAACGGACCGAGCCGGGGACACCGGCGAGGGAGGTGTTGGCGCTCAGCGTCGCGTCGATCGACCGGCCGGATGCCGGGGTCAGTTCGTGTACGACGACGTTGTCGGCTCGGGAGGCGAAGGCGCGGCGAGTCCAGGTGCCGTTGCTGTCGGTCCAGGTGGAGGTGACCTCTCCGGTCCGGAAGTCGGTGCTGCGGGCGTATCCGTTGGCGGTGGTCATGCCGGGAGTGCTGATCTGCAACTCGAAGCCGGGGTGGTAGGTCTGGGTCCAGCGCAGGCTCCAGCCGGCCGCGAAGTCAGTGTTGGCTCCGGCGTAGTTCCCGGCCAGCGCCTTGTCTCGTACGCCGGCCAGCCGCCCCGAGATCACTGGCGGGGTCACGCCCCGGCTGCCGTTGGGCAGGACGAAGCGGTGGTGATTGAAGATCACCTTCTCGAGGGTCGGCGTTCCGTACAGGACCGCGCCGTACTCGCCGTTGCCGGTGAGGAACCCGTCCGTCCAGGTTGTCGCCGCGGTCGCGTCGTAGATCCCGCGCTCGGGCAGGGTGACCTGAGGCGCAGCGGCGGCGGCGCGTCCGGCGCCCACGGCCGGGATCAGGGCCGCCGAGCCGGTGGTCAAAGCGGCGGTGGCGAGCAGGCGCCTACGGCTCACGGGCAGGTCTGACATCAGAAGTTCCTCTCGACACCGAGGCTGAAGGGTTGTGCGATCGGATCGTGGCCTACTCGGGCTCGGGAACCCCACGCCCGAGTAGGCATCACAACGATCGTCAGCTGGTCACCGGCGGTCGGACTTGCAACCACCTCTGGTGCTGGTCAGACGCGTACGAACTGCCACTGTTGGTTGGTCCCGCTGTTGGCGGTCCACTGCACGACCTGCGCGCCGTCACTTGTCGCTGCGGCGTAGACGTCGGCCGCCAGTCCGCTGGCCTGGTTGACGATGGTGTAGTAGCCGTCACCGGTGGGCCGCAGGTACCACGACTGGTTGGTGCCGCCGTTTGCCGACCACTGCTGTAGTTGCAGGCCCGTCGTGGTGCTGCCGGCGTTGACGTCGAGCATCTTTCCGGAGGCGGTGTAGCGCAGGGTGTAGGCGTCCTGCGTGGTGCTGATGGTCCAGGTGGGGGTGCCGCTCTGCTGGACCGCCTTGGCACCGTCGGCGGTGGAGTTGCCGGCGATGGCGAGAGGCTTGCCGCTGTTGCGGTTGACGATGCGGTAGGTGCCGGGAGTGGGCCCGGTTCCGCCGCTTCCACCGAGGTTGAGGTATTCGACCGAGTCGGTGAAGAGGGTGCTGCCGGACTTGGCGGTCGACAGCTGCAGGTACACGCGGTTGCCGGTGGCGGGGGCGGTGAAGGACACCGGCTGGGTGACCCGTGAGCCGAGCGGGACGGTCAGGGTGTTGCTGCCGGACGCGACGACCGCGCCGGTCGGGCTGTCGAGCCGGGCGGTCCAGGCGAAGTTCACCGAGGTGTTGGTGAAGTCGTCGTTGAACACGGTGATGTTGCGGGTCACCGTGGAGTTACGGGCGTAGCTGGGCACCGCCTGCGGCAGTGGGAAGTTGCCGTTCGAGTCCGAATTGCCGGAGGCGGACCAGTAGGGGAGGTCGACCGCCGCCACCGGGTTGAACGCCGCCTGCACGCGCTGGATCTGTGCGTTGCTCCACGGGTCGGTCAGATTGTCCGCGCCGTAGACCGGGCGAGTGTTCTCCTCCGTGGTGAAGTCGGTGGTTCGCACTCCGGGCACGACGCTGGCCCAGGCGGACAGCAGCGTGTACGGGCGCAGGTCGCTGGCGTCCTTGCCGCGCTTGGCAGCAGTTGCGGTGGCGAACCACGTGAAGCCCTGCTTGGTGCTGCAGGCAGGCCAGATGTACTCGCCTTCGCCGTCCGGACGCCCGGAATTGCGATTCAGGGCCTCGCCGTAGCGGCCGACGCCGTCCAGGTAGTGCGCGAAGATGGCGAAGTTGGAGTAGTTCATGGCCGGATACCGGCTGGGCGAGTCCGCGCCTGGGCCGGCGTCGATGCTGATCGGCCGGGTGCCGTCATTGCCGTTCATCGCCGCGTAAAGGTCCTGTTGGAACTGCTGCGAGTCGTTGTTGTTGGAGCTGGGCTCGTTGATCTGGCTCCAGCGGATGATCGCCGGATGGTTGCGGTCGCGCAGGGTCAGTGCACGAGCGTGGGCCACCATGTTGGTGCGTCCGGACACGAAGTCCTGGGAGCCACTGCGGATAGCGGTCTCGTCGATGACCATCAGGCCCATCTCGTCGGCCACGTCGAGCATGTACGGGCTGGCCGGTTCCATGTGCATGCGTACCACGTTGTAGTTGAGCCGCTGGTAGTTGTTCACCGCCGCGGGCCAGCCGCCGTTGCCGGACGACGGCGGCAGGAACCCGGGCAGGGTGTCGTACGCGTCGCCCTTGCCGCCGTTGTTGATCCGGTCGTAGTCGGCACCCTGCAGGCTGTCGCCACGGAAGTTCACCCGCACGCCGTTGAGGTAGTAGTACTCGCCGTTCTGCGTGCTCTCCCGGAACCCGAAGCGGTACGTGGCGTCACTGGTGCGGCCGTCGTCAGCGGTGGCGCGGATCGCCAGGCGGTGCAGTTGGGCCCGGTATCCGGACCGGTACGGCACATTGGGCCACCAATACGAGGTGGCGCCGAGGTTCCACGCCACGGGGCCCACCGTGACCTTCGCCGTCGAACGGGCCGCCACCGTCACGGTCTGCTGCGGCAGCTGCGGGTAGCTGAAAGAGCCCGCACCGTCGGACGTGATCGATCCGTTCAGGGTGACCGTTCTGCTCGCGGACGAGGAGTTGGTCACCGACACGTCGTAGCTGAGGGTGCGGTTCGCCACCGAGGTGCGGACGAACGTGTCGCTGACATACACCGCCGGGTACACCCGCAGGGACGCGGACCGGTAGATGCCCTGCGGTATCGCCTCGGACCAGTCGGCCGCGATGGGGACCAGGTACTTGCCGTCGGACGACCTCAACGCACCGCGGCCCTTCACCTGCACGCTGATCGTGTGGGTGGTGCCCGGTGCGGCGTAGCCACTGATGTCGAAGTTCGACGGGGTGAACGCCGTCGTCTGGGTGGCGACCACCCGGCCGTCGACCGACAGTGTCGCCTGGTGGTTGACGGCGCCGAACTCGATCCAGGTCGACTGCGGCTGCCCCGAGTCCGGCACGGTGATGCTGCGCGAGTAGACCGCCTCGTTCACGTCGGTGAAGCCCTGCTTGTACCAGCCGCCACCGGGCACCGCGATCGAGGTCGTTCCCCGACCCGAGGGCGTGAAGCTCCACGTCCCGGCCAGGTCGACCGAGGTGATCGCGGCGTTCCCGGCCGCCACACCGTCAAGTCCGGCGGCCGCGACACTCTGCGTCTCGACCGGCGCGGCCAGGGCCGACTCGGGGGTCGCCAGGGGCAGGCCGCCCAGCGTCAGGGTCAGGCCGAGCGTCACGGTCGCGGCCAGGCCTCTGACCGACGCCGACAATCGGCCACCCCAGTGGACGTTCGTACGATGCACGGTTACCTCCTGTGACTCACCGACAGTCTTACGACTCCGGGTCAAGGCTTCGATGCTGGCGGTAGTCGAATCGATTCGACGACCCGCAGCCGTCGTCGACCACCCGCGAGGGGAAACACGGCCGACACATAGATGCGATTAACCGGCAACGCGGGCACTGAGTCAAGGATTTTGACTCATCTATCTTGTGCTGAAGCCTGAAATCCCACTAATCCCGACAAAACCCGCAGTAAAGGTAGGATGAAAGGCCCGTCGTCGATCACCGCCCGGAACATGTCGAGCTGGTCGACGGCTCTCAGCTTGCCGAGCAGGACTGCGTGCAGTCGTTGCTACACGTCGGCGTCGTTCCAGTCCCGCAACGTGCGCCGGCAGGTCATCCCCGAACCGAACCTGAGTTCTCTTTGGGCAGGTACTCCCACGGGATCGCGGTGTAGAGCGCGAACAGGATCCCGCACAACGCCTCGCTCAGCTCCAACGGAACAATCGCGAGCCGATGGCGCCGAAGACGACCGTGTAGCCGACCATCAGCAGCAGGTGTATTGGCTCCGGGGCGCCCCCGACCACGTGGCACGGATGGCCGCCAGGCCGGCACCCAACGGGGTGGCCGCGCCGATGGTAGACAGGGCGCCGGGCAGCATATCTACCGGTGGCCGAGCAAACCCCTTGAGCCTCGCCCCGCCCTGGGGCGACGCCCGGGTTGCGCAGGCCAGATGAGAGCCACACGACCAGCGTGGGCAGCCGCATAGAGAGCGACAGCCCGCGCGTCTCGACCAAAGCCTGGCCGGGCCACGGTCGCAGGTTAATGGAACGAGTAGCCGGTGACCGGACGCTGCGGCTTTGCGGAGGCCACCATGTTTGTCACAACGAGGTACGGTCGCAGCGATCGGATTTCAGGGAGCGCGCCAGTCGCTCAATTCCAGGCAACGAAGGACGAGTCCATGTCCACTCTGTACGAGTTCGCTGGCGGTGACGAGGCGCTGCATCGTCTGGAGGAATTGTTCTATGCCAAGGTGCTGGACGACCCCGTGCTGCGCAACGTGTTCCCCGCTCGCCAGCCGGGCCATGTCGAACACCTCACGTGGTTCACCGCCGAGTCCTTCGGCGGCCCCGACAGGTTCACCACCGGACTGGGATTCACGTACATCATTGACGTCCACCGCAATCTAAAGATCACCGACGAGCAGCGAGAGCGGTTCGTCGCCCTTTACCTCGAAGCGATCGATGAAGCCGGCCTACCGGACGATGACGCTTTCCGGGCGGCCGTGCGCGAACACCTCGAATTCGGCGCCCGCGTGGCCCAACAGAACTCACATGCCGAGAGCGATGACCAGCTGCATCCGATCCGTGAGGTTCCCGCTTGGACGTGGCCGCGACAGTCTGAAAACTGACGGGCATCCGCGAACGTGTCGTACTGCCGCTCGGTCAACGCGGCCGCCCGCGTCGCCTCGTACCTGGAGGCAACCGCATGCAGCTCGTCCTCTCAGAGGCGGAAGATCCGAACAATCAACCCGGTGTCGTGCATCGTGTGTGGCGCGAAGGCGTGGTAGGCCCACGCGTGCACCCAGGCGTTGCCGGTCCGTACGGTGAGCCAGGTCTTGAATGCGCCGGGCAGCGTGTAGATGAGAAGCACGAACAGGATCGTCAGCGTGGCCTCGCGCGGCGACCCGAACCTGCCCCAGCCCTCGAACACGTGCAGCGCCGCGTACGTGAGGCCGCCGAGAACGAGGGTCGCGGTGGTGGAGCCGGTCAGACGGGCGTATCGGGGGACGAGGACGCTCTGCACGAAGATGACTGTGGGCAGCACCGTGCCAGCAAAGTACAGCAGGAATGTCAGTGGCACTCCGACGGCGAGCTGACCCGGGGCCAGGCCGGCGAACGCGTGGCCGAGCACCACCCATTGCGCGAGCGATTCGAGGACCAGCACGGCGAGGATGAGGATGGCATCGCCGCGCCGATCCGCCGAGCGCAGGCACATCTGGTGGGCGGTGTAACGCCGCCGGAACCACAGGAGTGGCAACAGCGCGTAGACCACAACGTTGTACGTGGCCCAGCCGAGAGCTTCGGCGGGCCCGACCGGATCGGTGGCACCGACGAGCGTACCGGCCAGGTGGAAGCCGATCGGGTGCCAGCCGAGCCCCCGGCCGATGAGTAGGCCACCGAGTTGGGCGAGGACGCCGTACGCCAGGACGAGTGCCGTTTCACGGCGAGCGGTCGGGAGCGTCGGTGCGCGTTCGGCGATCACCGGTGCGGGTCGACCACGGGTGAGCGCGTAAGCGATGGCGGCGAGCAGCACCAACTCGACGAGGGTGGCCTGAGCGGCGATCACCTGGCCGGGCCCGGATGGCGGGTCGTGCTGCGCCGGCCAGGCGAAGGGGGCGTCGCCGGGCGCGAGGAGCAGTACCGCGCCGTTGAGCGCGATCCAGCCGACCACCGCTGCCGTGAGCCAGGCGTGTTCTCGACGTGACACAGGCGCTCCCGCCTATCTAGCACAGTTGTGATAGCAGCAAGAAGCTAACACGAGCGTGTTATAAAGGGTAGTGCCAAAGCTGGTGGATGCGCAGGCCCGACGGACCGAGCTCGCCGAGGCGGTCTGGCGGATCGTGATGCGGGACGGGCTCGAGCAGGCCTCGGTGCGAAACGTGGCGCGCGAGGCCGGCCTGTCCATGGGTTCGTTGCGCCATTTCTTCACCACCCAGTCCGAACTCCTCGGATTCGCCCTACGGCTGGTGGGAGAACGGATCGAGCAGCGGATCCGAGCCGTGGACACCACGGGCGACCCGCGTGCGGTGGTCCGGTCGATGATCGACGAGATGCTGCCGCTGGACCGGCCACGGCGCGGCGAGTGCACAGTGTGGCTCGCGTTCACGGCACGCGC
The DNA here is from genome assembly GCF_049841575.1 of Micromonospora sp. DT201. Lineage (NCBI taxonomy): Bacteria > Bacillati > Actinomycetota > Actinomycetes > Micromonosporales > Micromonosporaceae > Micromonospora > Micromonospora sp. DT201. Next base: position 258,876 of record NZ_JBNCKP010000007.1, read on the forward strand.
CCTCGTAGAACCGACCATGGCCGGCCTGCGTAAGGAAATCGACAACCGCCTCACCGACGCCTTCACGACCATGATCCGGCGACTGGCCGACGCCGGTGCGCTCCGGCCCGGGCTCGATCAGAGGGTCGAGGCAGAGCGTCTCTACGCCCTCGTCGACGGCGTGATCCTGCACGCCCTCCTGCACCCCGGCCGGACCTCGAACGCAACCGCCAAGGCCACTGTCGGCGCACACCTCGACCAGATCGCGCCAGCCGCCGCGGATGAACGCTGATCAGCCGTACGGCGGCGGATCACCCGGCCCACGAAGCCGCCGAGGACGTTGATACTCGGAAAGCACACCGTTTCGTATCACAGCCACACCCGCCTTCACAGCCGCGCCGGGTGGGCGCCGTGCGCTCATCTGGCGGTCACCGTCAGGCCCCACGCCGATCATCGGACTACAGGCGGACAGGTGGATGGCAGCCGAGCTCTGGCAACAGCCCCGTGATGTAGTAACCGTCCTCACCGACGCGGGTGGCAACGTCGAGTTCGACTGTCGTCGCCGTGATGCGTAACCGGTGGACTTCCCAGTGGCGGTGCCGCAGGTCGCGTAGCCAGGCTTGCTCGACCTCTCCGCAGGCCCTGGTCCGCCGATTCGGCACCACGATTCGTGGGGTACCTGCCAGAGTGGTTCATGCCCTTGAGCGCGTACCACCTCAGAACCTCGGTCGCCGTGTCCGACATTCAGAAGGCCGTGGCCTTTTACGAAGGCGCGCTGGGCCTGCGAGCGTTGCGGTCCGGCCCCAGCGCCACCATCGCCGACGGCAGCCGCGTCTATGGCTCCGGTGGCGGACCGGCGTTGAACGTGTACCAGTCGGTCACTGCCGGGAAGACCCCGGCGACGCTGGCGACGTGGTACGTCGACGACATCGACCAGATTGTCGACGAGCTCTCCTCGTCCGGCGTCGAGTTCGTTCGCTACGAGCAGCTCGAGCACGACGCCAAGGGGATCACCGCGCGGGCCGGAGGTGGACGTATCGCGTGGTTCCAGGACCCAGACGGCAACACCTTCGCTCTCGAAGCCGACGTGTGACCATGACCGCGTCACCGTAGGTGCCGGCTCGGTACTGGCGGGCTGTCGACCTGGTGGTTCGCACCTGTCGCCAGGCGTCCTAACGCCGGCTGCAGGCAAGATAAGTCGATGGCGACGATAAGACGGTTCGACAGCGCCGATGCTCCCGCCGTGGCGGGCCTCATCGAACGCTGCCTGCGTGAGGTCAACAGTCGCGACTATCCGAGGGAGGTCATCGAGCGGATGTGCGACCACTTCACCGAGCAACGCATCAAGGAACTCGCCATCCAACGACAGATGTTCGTCGCAGAGGCAGACGGGATCGCCGGCACGGTCTCCCGCGACGGCAACAAGGTCTACACCATGTTCGTGCACCCACGGGCCGCCGGTCGCGGCATAGGACGCCTCCTCATGCGCCACATCGAGGCGCTGGCGGTGGTCGACGGCTACGACCACATGGAAACCGGAGCGAGCATCACAGGGCATGGCTTCTACCGTCGGCTCGGCTACATCGACGTCCGCAGCACGGAGACTGAGTTCGGCTTCAACTACATCCTGCGCCGCAATCTGCCCTGACGGAAGCAGTGGCCACCGAAGCTAGATGCAAGGTGCCGCGCGGAGGGGGTAGGGCGGTGTCCGCTCATGTCGAGGAGAGCGCAGTGCTCGCGGGAATCTTCGCCCGGATGTCCACGCCTGTCCTGGCGGGTATTGTCGTCGCGTGCCCGAGTTGATCGCACCTGCTGTCCGCCTACACAGCGCCTGGCTCGAGGCTCATGCAGAGTGGGGTCCGGGGTCGCATGAGGACGGTTTCGGGGTGGGCCCGTCCGACGAGGTGGATTCGCCGGCCGGGTTCGCGGCGTGGGTGGCGCGGCTGGCGGACCACCGTTGCACTTATCGATGGATCGTCGAGGGCGATCACGTGCTCGGCGGGATCGCACTGCGGCACGGTAGTAGTGACTACGTTCGGTGGGCCGGCCACCTCGGTTACGGCATCCGACCGTCCGCGCGCCGACGCGGGCTGGCTACCTGGGCGATGGGCCGGATGCTCGACGAGGCGCGAGTGCTCGGCCTGGATCGGCTGTTGGCCGTCTGCGCGGTCGACAATGTTGCCTCGGTGAAAGCGATCGAGCGGTGCGGCGGCGTATTCGAGTGCATCTGGGACACCAAGTTCGGCCCCGCTCGGCGTTACTGGATCGAACTTTAGCGATAGGGCCTGACGCTCGCATCTGCCCGCCTTGGGCGAACTGACGTTCATCGCTGCTGGTGACGCACGGTGTTGTATGACTACCTCTCCTGCTCCCGCTTCCGGCGTCGTACCGATCGATCAGGTCGTACTGCGTATACGTAGAGCGCGGTAGGCCAGGGCCTGGCTGCGATGATCGACGCGTGACGAAACAGTACGGCTCATGCGTGGGTACCACTACTGCCAGTTCTGCCGGGCAGCGGTCGAGCCGCAGCGCGTGATTCGGGCAAGACATTCGGCTCTACGAAGCTCCCGATGTTGCGCGCGGGAACGGCGAGATCTGGCTTACCGGAGTGGACGGGACGAACTTCGCTGCACCGGCGCTGATCGGCCATTACGTTGAAGAGCATCGCTACCTGCCGCCTGATGGCTTCATCGAGGCGGTTCGGACTGGTGTCTCCACCCCCGGCGTCGCATAGTGGGGATCCGGCGGGACCAGGGGGTTGAGCGGGAAGCCGCTATCCTGCCCCGTGTGACCTATCCAATGATGCCGAACGATCCGCAGTGGCTTGGTAACTATGAGCTGCTCGGTCGTCTTGGCGAGGGCGGCATGGGCACCGTCTTTCTTGGACGCTCGCCGGATGGCCGGCTGGTGGCGGTCAAGATGTTGCGTGCCGAGCACGCCTGGGACACCGAGTTCCGGGGGCGGTTCCGCAGCGAGGTCAACCGGGCCCGCGAGGTGCCCAGCTTCTGCACGGCGGCGGTGCTCGACGCCGACCCGGATCACGAGACGCCGTATCTGGTGGTCGAGTACGTCGACGGGCCGAGTCTCTCCGAGGTGATCCGGGAGCGGGGGCCGCTGGACGGCGGCACGCTGCACAGCGTGGCGGTCGGGGTGGCCACGGCGCTGGCGGCGATCCACGGCGTGGGGGTCATCCACCGGGACCTGAAGCCGCAGAACGTGCTGTTCTCGCTGGGTACGCCCAAGGTGATCGACTTCGGAATCGCGCGGGCGCTCGAGGTGACCAGCCGGCATACCAAGACCGACCAGATGGTCGGCACGGTGGCGTACATGGCGCCGGAGCGGTTCGACAACGACTCGGATCGCACGGTAGGGCCGGCGGCGGACGTGTTCGCGTGGGGTGTGGTGGTGGCTTACGCGGCGACCGGACGTACCCCGTTCAGGGCGGATTCGCCGGCCGCCACAGCGGCTCGCATTCTGACCCAGCCGCCCGACCTGACCGGGCTCGGCGGATCGTTGCGTGACCTGGTGGGCCGCACGCTGGCCAAGGATCCAACCGAGCGGCCGACCGCCCATCAGCTGCTCGACTTGCTGCTGGAGGCGGAGACTGCGGGGGCGCTCGCCCAGCGGCCGGAGCTACTCAAGGCCGCCGAGGCGGCACAGCACACGGGTCGGGTGCGGCCTTCCGGCGTAGGCGAGCCGGCCGCGCCCGTTCGTCGGCGGGTGAGCCGCCTGGTGGCCGTGGCCGCGGCGGCGACCGTCGTGTGTGCCGGCATCGGGTTCGCGTTGTCGCGCCACCAACTGGACGGGGCACTGGCGTCGTTCGTGCCCAGCACGTCGCCGTCGGCATCGAGGCCCGTGGTGTCGGCCGCGCCCAAGTCGACCGTGGCCGTCTCGGGCAAGCCCTCGATTCAAGGGCCGGGGGTGTCCGACCATCTCGACCGGCGCGGCCTGTGGAAGGCCGACCGGGCTGCCGACAGCGCCGCCGGGTGGTGCACCTTCGACCAGCGGATGCTGGCGACAACCCACATGTCCACCCTCTATCAGTGCAAGGGGCCGCAGGACTCGTTCGCCGGCGACCAGACGATCGCGGTCGACGTCGGCATCGTCACCAAGGGCGCCTGCGCGGTGATCTGGTTCCGGTTGGTCGACCAGCACGGTTACGTAGCCTCGTTCTGCGAGAACGAGATCCGGCTGGGGATCGACGAGAGCTCGGGGAATGGGTTCAACTCGGAGCAGCGGGTCGCCTTGAGCGCGTTCCAGGTCGGGCAGACGCACCGGATCGGCATCACCGTGCACAACGGCACGGCCCAGGTGACGGTCGACGGCGCGCCCGCTCTGAGCATGCCGGTCACCGACCCGCAGCTGGTCGCGGGCCGGGTCGTGCTCGGGGCGCTCAACGACGCGAGCGAAGGGGACGCCACAGTGGCCTTCGCGAACGTCGACCTCCGGTCGCCGGTGGTGGGTCAACCGACGCGCTTCACCGATCCGACGACCGGCTCCAGCCAGTCGATTGTGGAGCTTCACTCGTACGATCCGGTCGCGCACTCCGCGGTGGCTCAGCCGGTGCTCGTGATGGCCAGTGCGGACTACTGCAAGCAGTTCAAGATCGACTCGAGCGATATCAAATGCAGCGACCCGTTCCAGATCGTCGAGAGCCACACGAAGGTGACGATCCCGGTTCGGTCCGCGCCGAAGCTGACGTCGTGGGAGAACGTCGGCGGCGGGGACGGCATCGTCTCGGTGCGCGCCGGCGCCGGTCACTCCATCTCTGCGTCCGAGTTCACCAAGTGGCTTGCCGGGGAGCAGGGTGGCCTGGTCGCGGTCACCACCACCAACGGCGACGTCACCACGATGACCAAGATCGAAAACTCCTGACCCGGTTGCGTCGCGGACCCGGTCACCAGCGCGTCCGGGTCGGCAATCTGCCCCCAGGGTGCGCTCTCTGCCGCGATCAAGGCGCGGCAGCTGCCGTTCGCGCATCTCGCGTGCGGTTGCCACCGTTACCGCCGCCTTGTCCCGCCGGTTCGACCTTCGTCTCGGGCGCTCCGCTGCACCTGTTGAGGCGACGCTCGAAGCCTACCCGTGCGGACCTGGCCCGGCACCCGGTAAGGGCTATGCCCAGGGTGGGATGTATCGGCCGATGTAGTCGCGGGCACGGGGGCGTGGGTCATGCCAGTACTGGTTCGGCAGGCGGTGGTGGTGCTTCTGGCAGAACTCAGCGAGACTTTCTGTGATCTTGAGGCGCGTGAGCGGTTGGCCTTCGAAGTCTGCGTTGACCGCCAGCAGTTGCGGCTCCGGATTCCAGCCTGAGTGGTCGAACGCCCAGCCATCCCAGGCCGCGTAGGTGTGGAAGACCTGCCCCTGGCCCGGGAGGCGCACCGCAGTTATCTCAATGGACCTGTTTGGATAGGAATCCCGGCAGACCCAGGCGAGGATGTGACACGCTCCGGCAGCGAAGAAGGCCTGGTCCTTTCGGTCCCATGCGACCCGCTGGTCTGACCGCTCGATCGGCGTCCGACGAAACGCTCCCGCTGCTGTGGCTGCCACAGCCCGGACGGTAGTGGATGAGACGACACATCCGACAATGCCGCCGCCGGGGCGTCGCGATGAGTAACCGGCTGTGGCACCGAAGCCATCCGGTCATGCCGAAGAGCGGATGCGGAGGTCGGGTCTGGCCGGGGTCAGTCACAGCAGGCCGCGCTCGCGTAGCCGGGCGAGCCGGTCCGGCGGCAGGCAGTCGGCCAGGTTCCGCTCCAGGTCGACCAGCTCAAGGTCGACTGGGTACACCATGAAGTCGTCGGCGACTGGCAGCGTGTCCGACCAGTCGAGGATGTTGAGCCGCGCCGCCACCGCGCACAACAGTCGCCGGCCCACCTCGGATCCGGCGGCGGCATCGAGGTCGTTGGCGTCGAGCAGGGCGAGCTCCTGTCGTACCAGCCGCACCGATCCTGCATCGAGGTTGACGTCGGTACTGGCCTCGAAGTCGGCCGGCGACCATGCTGCCGGGGCGTCGATCGCCGCCAGGGCCGCTCGCTCGTCCTCAGTAGCCCCGTGGACCTCGAAGGACAGCGCGTCCGATCGGTAGTAGCTCAGCGCGACGCAGGCGGCGGGGCCGTCGACCGCCAGGCGCGCCACGGCGTCCGGGATCAGCGTGAGGAATGCGTCCTCGATGGTCCGGCACGCCGCTTCGAGGTCGAATCCGGCCGGCGGCCGCTCATAGCGCACCTCGGACCGACGGCCCATGACCTCGACGACGCGGACCAGGCCGCGCTCGTCGTGCTCCGCAGTCAGCACCGAAGGCGCCCGGCCGTCGTGCTCGATCTCGACGCGGCTGATCCGCCCATCGGTGTATGCGTACGACTCCCGCCCCGAGCCGCCCCGCGCGACCGTGTCGGCCGAGCGCATCAACCCGTCCACGAAGCGGTATTCGTGCAGGTAAATGGGCCCGTCCGTATCGAAGTGCGCCGCCTCGACCACGTCGCCGTCGTGGCCGACGAACGTCTCGTAGTACAGGCGGCCTTGAAGAAAGCCGCTGTACTCCTCGATCACCACCGGGCGGCCCTCGGCGTCGAACCCGATGCGCAGTACATCCCGATCGACCGGCGGCCTGGCGTCCAACCGGCGGCCAGCCTGAGCAGGTCCCGTTCGAAGTGCAACGGACGAAGATCAAGGCCCGGCCAGTTGTACCAGTCCCAGCGCCCGACGAGCGCGGTCGCCGCTCTCTTTCGGCAGTCGTATTCGCCAGTGAGCCGGGCGAACCGCGCAGCAAGATCGGACATGTCCGGGATGCTACTGGTCGCCTCGCCGGACTGGCCGCCGCGCACATCCGGGTCTGCCGCAATCCGCCGCTTGTGGCCGAATCGGTTCGGGCTCCGGTTGAGCCGTTCCGAGAGCCCGCGCACCATGGGCCTACTCCCCGAAACATGGCCCGGGCTCGAACGATGCTGCCATCCCTGGGTTCAGGGAACGCGGTATCGGCAGCTGTTTTAAGGGCGTCAGCTCATGTCCACGGCGTACGCCTCTTCGCGTACGTCGGAGTTCGGGTGCCGGCGTAGCCCAATCAGAAGGTCTCGCCATGGCGCCTTCCAGCCGAAGCCGGCCCCGTGCCGGACCAGCGCCACCGCGAACAGCCCGCCGGCCAAGTCTCCGCGCCCGGCCAGGCGCGCGATGTTGTCGGTGAAAATCGCCGGGGCGGGCCACTCGCGGAAGCTCCGCAAGCGGGCGCCGACGCGTTCCGCAGTGCGGAACGCGAGGACGGGCCGGTCCGCACACAGGTCTGCGATCTCGTGCAGATTGTTTAGCCGCCCGAGGTCGACCAGCAGCGCCGTGGCCGCGCCGGCGAAATCGGGATGATCTGCGAGCCACCGTGCCGCTTGAACCAGGGCTGTCCGGTCGGCATTGGCGGGTTTGCTCTCGGACCGGACAGCCGCGCCGCGTGCGAGGAGTTCGATGCGGCGCCGTGCAGGGCGATCGGCGGCCGGGTCGCCGGGATGATCGTCGTTGGCATCGCGGTTCACGAGCCGGGCCAGCGCGGTGCCGAGTATCGCATCACCTCCGGCCTTCAGTAGTTGGGCCACCTCGATGCGCGCCATCGTTTCGCCGAGATCACTGAGTCTGTTCACCACCAGTTCAGTGATCCCGGTAAGCCACGGCGACCATTCCCCGAGTTGGCCGAACGCGGTCCGCCGAACCTCCCGGTCGGCGGCGCGGCAAGCCTCGACGATGAGCGCGCCGTAGCGCGCGCGGTGCCGCTCGGGGATTGTGTTCGGGTACGCGCTCAGGACCGCGCGTCGCTCCTCACGGCTGCCGTCGACCGCGGCCCGCAGGATGCTCCAGCTCGCCTCGGTCTGCAGCCGCTGCCGGGCGGCGGAGACGATCGCCGCGCGCACATCGCGGTGCGCGTCCGAGTCCGTGTGTGCATCGTGCAGCGCCGTCATCACCTGCGGCGGCCCGTACCGTGCCAGCAGCCGGGCCGCTTCCTTCCGGCTCGTGATCTTCGCCGAGCCGATCACCACCGCGCCGAGCACATCGGCCAGTCGAGACGGTGGGACGTGCCGGGCCGCCCGACTGACCGCATACATCGCGACACGCGCCCGGTCACCGCCGGCGTACCGGAGCAGTATCGGAAGTGCTTCGTCCGGCCGGTCGGTCCAGACCAGCGCACCCAGCGCTGCCTCGGCGATCGCCACCTCGGGGGCGTCGAGGTGGCGCAGCACCAGTTCACGGCCCGCGACGCCGACGCCGGCGGCGGCCCGGATCGCAGCCGCCCGCTGCCACACCCCCTGCCCGGTGTCGTCGATGATGAGCTCCTGCAGGTCTACGAAACGGGCCTGTTGGCGGGGCAGCCAGCGCTCGCTGCGAGACGCCCAGGCGGGCACCCATCGCACCCCCGATTCGATGAACCGGCCGCGCGGGCGACGGTCCAGCACCCGGTCGAGCAGGTCGGTGCGGGATCGGGAGATCGTCGCCCACACCTCGTGGATCGTCACCGCCGAGGGATCGGTCTCAAGCACCTCGGTCACCCGCTCCGCGCGGGTACGGGGGTTGTCGAGCCATAGCGCGATCGCCGTCCGGGCCACCGACGGCAGCGTGCGGGGGCCGGTCGCCTGACGCAGCAACTCCTGCAGCTGCGCCAGACGCCAGGCCCGCTTGCCGAGCGCGTGGGTGAGCGCGAAGAGCGGACCGTACCGGCCGCGGGCAATGCCGGCGTCGACCCAACCGCGCAGCCGCTCGAAGACGATCGCCTCCTGGCCTCTGCGCAGCACCGTGTCAAAGCGGCGCAGTACCGGCACACTCGCGCTCGTGCTGACCAGGTCGATCGTGAGCAGCGCCCACTCGCACAGCTGCGGTACGGCGACATGGTGCTGCAGGACATCGGCGGCGAGCATGCTCAACGCGCTCGTCGTGGCGGCGGAGGTGTCGCGGGCGTCGACCGCGTCGGTGGTCAGCTGACTGAGCCCGGCCGCCATGTCCGCAGTCAGCAGTGGCGCCACCTTCGTCAACGCGGTGAGCGCCGACACGCGTACCGGATCCTGTTCGTTGCGCAGCCGGCCGAGCCGGACGATCACCGCGGCCACCGCGTGCGGGTTGCGTGAGCGGCGGGCGGCCTCCACCAGCAACGCGTACCCGTGCGCCCGCTCGTCGGCCTCACCCGATCCCAGCGCGACATCCAGCGCTGCGGAGGCGTCCGGCCAGTCCAGGTACGCACTCCAGGTACGCACGTCCGTCTCCCGCTCGCGGATTTTCGCCAGGCCCAGCACCCGGCTCGCCTCACGGATCCGGACCGCGACCGGCAGCACCTCCATGATCTCGGAAGCCGGAATCAGCACCGCCGTGTCGACGTGTGCTAACGCCCGGTCGTACAGCTCGCCGCGCCGACTCGGTGCCACGGCGTCGAGCAGTGCTGCCAGCGCCGGGCTGTGTTCCCTGAACCGACTGGCGAGCGGCGCCAGTTCTTCGATGGGTAGCGACGCGAGGCGGCGCAGCAGGGCCGGCGGCAGCACGGTCCGCTTCAGCCAGGCCGCGCGGCTCGGCGCGGTGAGCAGGCGGGCGACCCGAACCGCGTCGTGTGCCGCGAGCACTCCGTACGCGCCCAGCGGACCGGGCAACGACTCCTCGGATGCGTACCGTTCGAGCATGTCGAGTGCCTGCGCCGGGTCACAACGCAGCACCGCATCGGCGGCATCGGCCCAAACCCTGACCCGCAGCTCAGGTGTGGCCGCAGCCAGCCGCTCGCGGACCCGATCCAGCAGCGGGCCGGGATGCCGCCGGACCAGCCGCTCGAGGTTGAGCGCGTGTTCCAGGTGGGGCAGCAGCTCGCGTACTGTCTCGGTGCCGCAGGCTGGCAGCAGCGCGGCGGCCTCCTCATCGCCGACCTGGGCCCGAACCTCGGTGATCAGTGCGTCAGCGACGGCCGGTGCGTAGCGACGGCGCAGGGCCCGATAGACACGCCAACGCTCGATCGCAGGCCTGTCGGCGAGGCCCTCGATCGGGATGCCAGCTTGCACCGCCGCGATCAAGGCGGCACCCCTGATCGACGGCTGTGCGTCGCACGTCGCGGCGGTGATGCCCTCGGTGTCTCGGCTCAGCACCGCGGCGAACAGGGCGAGATACCGCTCATGGGGGCCCTGCCCGCGCAGGTCCGCGCAAACCTGGACCCGGTCAGGCGCAGTGTGCGCCCACTCCGCGAGGCGGCTCATCCGGCTGCGGTACGAAAGCGGATCGAGCGAGGTCAGCAACATGCGGGTGGAGGCAAGCACGGCGTTCATTGTGCCCGTGAGCGCGCCGGAACGAGATCGATTATCACCGCGCTCGGAGAGCGCCTCACCATCCTGCGATCTGGAGGATTCTTCTCAGCGGCGACGCCCTGACCAGAGACTCCTGATCGAGGACCTCTTCGGCGGGCCCGAAGGCGTCAGCATTGGCGTCCCCGCGCGGAGTGCTCGCCGTCGCTGTCGCCTCCGTGGCTACCGGCTCCACCTTGAGTACTCGGCGTGCAGTGCGGTGTAGGTCCGGCGTTGGTCGAGGTGGCTCCGGGATTCGGGCTTTGTCAGGCCGTCAGGCAGTTGCCGAGACGTGCCAGAGGCAAAGTGCTCGGTCGCGAAGCGGCTGGGAAAGTTCGCGCGAGTCCAACATGTCGGCCAGTAGCTTCCCCATGCGGTGAGCGCGAACCGCACGAGGGCGGGAAGCGGTGTGTCGGCGACAGGCACGTCAGACAGCTCCGCATTGACGTCGCTCGGGGTGCGCTCCAGCAGTGGCAACAGCCACGCCAGCCGGTCCCCGGCCGGGTAGACGAGCCCGTCGGCGGCACCCTGGATTAGCCAATTGCCGGCACCATCCCGCACGAGGAGCAGGCCGTTGTTGATCCTTAGTGTCAGATGGAGGCGACCGTCGGCAGAGCCCATGCCGAACAGCCTGTCATGCCCTGATAAGGCGCGTCGCTGCAGATCGGGGTCGCCTGCGGCCGTACGCCGGCCGAGGTCCCACAGCGGTCGGAGGATGCCCTTGCCCGGGATTGGCGTTCGCCGGCCACCCTCGGTGGGCGACTGGAGTCGCAACTCCGCGCGGACGATCCCGTGGATGCTCTCCCACCGACCCCACCGGCACCACGCTGCCGAGCGCGACCTCCCACTCGTCGTGGTCGAGGTACTCGCGTACGTCCATCACTGTCACGCCGGCCTCGTTGACGACATCCGCCGGGACCATTCCCGCAGCCCGAGCGAGCAGATCGGCAACATCCACCCGCGATCATTCAACGGCGCCGCAGCATCAGCGCAACGGCTCCCACCGGCGCACAGATCTAGCCGATGAGCGGATGCCGGATACTGGCAGCTCGGCGCTATGACCGCGTTCAGGCTGCTGTTGGCTTGAGGCGAGAGACCGAGTTAGGCGGAGAACGGGCCTCGCACCGTGACACCCCCATCGACGACAAGGCTCTGCCCGGTCACGTAGGACGAAAGCGGCGAGGCCAGATAGACAGCCGCCGCCGCGGCGTCGTTGGGGACACCGAGCCGGCGCATCGGAATCTCGGGCACCTCGTCGGTGGGCCGCGCAGTATTTGCCACCTCCGTAGCGATGGCGCCGCACGCCACGACGTTCATGCGGATCCCGTCGCCGGCGTATTCCGCGGCGACGGTCTTGGCGAGGCTCGCGAGGCCGGCTTTGGCCGCGCCGTAGCCGGCCTGCATGGGCGCGGCCATGACGCCGGTGACTGAACCGATGCTCACTATGGATCCGCCCTGTCCCTGGGCCAGGAAGGCACGGATCGCCGCGCGGGCCGCGCGCGCCACATAGCCGAGGTTCATCTCATACGCCAGATCCCAGTCGTCGTCGCTCATCTCGTGCAGCCGTACCGCCGGCACGAACGCGACCTGCCCGCCCACGACGGTCACGAGCGTGTCGAGCCGGCCGAACTCAGCGACGGTGGAGGCAACAAATGCGTCCACCGCCGACCGGGACCGTACGTCACCGGCAAGCGGAACAGCATGGGCGCCCGATCCGGTCAACTCCTCGACGGCATCTCGCGCCCGGCTCGGATCGATGTCAGCGACGGCGACAGCTGCGCCAGCCCCGGCGAACGCACGCGAGATCGCGCGCCCGATTCCTTCGCCCCCACCTCCGACAACCAGTGCCTTCATGCCGTCGAGTGGTTGAGCGAAGCTATTCATGGCCGGATCTTGCCATATCGATCGGGGTCCTGGCGCTGACGTACGGATCTGGCCGCGATCCGCGTGGCACGCAGCGTGACGGCTGGAGCTGCCGCTCGCCGTCTGGAACTGCCGAGAAGAGTGCACCCGATCATGTCGTCGTAAGCATCCGGTGTGGCTTCTTGCGCGGCGATTCAATCGGGTTGGAATGGTGATCGATTGCCGGGCCTCAACGCAAGGGCCGGTGGTGCTCATCTTGGCCCGTCTTGCCTGTGTGGGTCGTGTCCCTGGTCCACCGGTATTGCATCGCACCGGCGCCGGTGGTGGTAGGCCCAGGTGGCCAGCCCGAGGGTTACGCCCCACGGCAGCCATGCCAGGTTGCCGGCCCACGCGGCCCAGTTGGCCGGGTCGAACTGGGTGAGCGCCCGCCACATCGTGACGCCGGCTCCGGTGAGGATCACCGCGACGACTGTCGCCGGTACGACTGCCAGCAGTTGCGGCACGCGGAGGCCGATCATCCGGGTGCCCCAGCGTTGTGTGAGTCCAAGGGTCAGCAGTCCGCCGCCGGCGGCGGCGCACGCGAAGACCAGTTCCCGCGCGCGTCCGGACGGAGACGACACCATCGCGGTGGCCGCCTCGTCGAGCCCGAATGGATGGCCGGCGGCCCATACCGCCCGTGGCACCGCGTACACGAGCGGAAGCGCCGCGGCGAGGTAGGTCACCCGCCGGCCCCACTGTGGGGTGGGTCGGGAGGTGGGACGGTACGCGACTGCCGTCCACAGCACACCACCCACCGCGAACCACGCCTGTGTCGCTGCGGCCGCCTCTGCCCGGTCCCACCGCAGCATCAGTAGCTCACCAACTGCAAGCAGCAGACGGCCGTCCGGAACGACCAGCAGAAGCACGATGGCGGCAGGCCAACCGACGAACCGCAACCGCGGATGGCGTGCCAGCAGCACGGTGACGACCGTGCCGGCGACACCGACCGCGACGACGGTGAGGCCCGTCACGAGCGGGTCGAGGCCGGTGAGCACCGCGCCCATCCGTGTGGCCCGGTCGCTGGCGCCGAACGGGAAGCCCGGCCCACCGATTGCCCAGATCAGGCCGACCACCGCCGTCGCGACCGACCATCCGCCGGTCGCTGTTCGCATGAGGTTGCGTCGCATGGGACCAGCGTCGGCACGGCGCTGCCGTCCGGGTACCTGCCAGATGGCCGGATCCCGACCGGTCCGTGCCCCGTGTCCCGGCCTTTCGGTAGGTGGCCCGTGCGGTCCGGTTGACTAGGGTTGGTACTCGTGACGACGGTGGCCTCGGCGGTGTTCGCGGTCCTCGCGGCCGTGTTGATCGCCAGGGGCAGGTGTGGTGTGACCGTCCCGGTCATCGCGGCTGCGGTTTCGATCGTGGCGACGATGGCCGAGCGGAGTCGGGGCGGTTCGCCTCCGGCGTGGGGCCCGTCGCTGCTGCCGTTGCTGGCCGAGCTGGCGGCGCTGACCGTGATCGTCGCCCTGGTGACGCACCGAGCCCGGCCGCAGGCGGTGATGCTCGGCGGGGGTGCGGCCGGGCTGGCTGCGGCCGTGCTCGTGCTGCGGCTCACCACTCCGTCGTCGTGGCTGGCCGCGGCCGGGGCGTGCGGGCTGTGGGGGATGACGGCCGTGAGCGCGGCCGCCGTGGGACTGCACCTGCGTCGTCAGGACCGGCGACGGGACCGGGTCGCGGCCGAGGCGCGCCGGACACAGCGGTTACGACTCGCGCGGGATCTGCACGACCACGTCGCCCACGACGTCAGCGAGATGCTGGCCGCCGCGCATGCCGGGCTGGTCGTTGGTGGCGACCCGGCCGCCGCAACGGCGCTGTTCGCACGGATCGAGCAAGCTGGCCAGCACGCCCTGGGCGCTCTCGACCGCACCGTCCATGCCCTCGACGAGGAACCACCAGGGCTCGACGAACTTCCCGCGCTGGTGGCCGGCTTCGACGCCGCCGGGCCGGTGCGCGCCGGTCTGGCCCTCGACCATCTACCCGCGGGCCTGGTCCCGTCCGACGTCTCGGCCGTTGTCTACCGCACCGTGGCCGAGGCGCTCACCAACGTCCGCCGGCACGCCCCCGCCGCCAGTGCGGTCTCGGTGGCCGTGACCCGTACCGGTTCCGGCACGGTCGCCGTCACCGTCACCAACGACCTGCCGGCCGGCGCGACGGTCACGCCCGCACCCCGGGCGACCCCCGGCGGACGCGGACTGCCGGGCCTCGCCGCTGCGGCGGCCACGGTCGGCGGGCGGGTCGACGCCGGGCCGCACGACGGTGGCTGGCGACTGCGCGCCGAATTGCCCCTGGCGGGCCCGTCGTGACACCGATCAGGATCCTGCTGGCCGACGACCAGGAGGGCATCCGAGTCGCGTTTCGCCTCATTCTCGACGCGCAGCCCGACATGACCGTGATCGCCGAGGCAGGCGACGGGACCACCGCACTCGAGCTGGCACGACACCTGCGTCCCGACATCGTGCTCGCCGACGTGCGGATGCCGGGTCTCGACGGTCTGCACCTGACCCGTGAGCTGGCAGGACCCGACGTCGCCGACCCGATCCGGGTGGTCGTGGTCACCACCTTCGACCTCGACGAGTACGTCCACGCCGCGCTGCGCCACGGCGCGTCGGGGTTCCTGCTCAAACGGTCCGGTCCGACGCTGATGATCGAGGCGATCCGGGCCGCGATGGCCGGTGACACCCTCATCAGCCCACAGGTGACCGTCAGGTTAATCAGGCACCTGACCCGACGCTCCTCCGCCGCACCGGAACCAGACGTGCTTACCGGACGCGAACGCGACGTCGCACGGCTGGTCGCGACCGGCCGGTCCAACGCCGAGATCGCCGCCGAACTGCGCATCTCTGTAGGAACCGTCAAAGGCCACCTCGCCGGCATCCACACCCGACTCCGCACCCGCAACCGGGTGGGCATCGCCGTCTGGGCCCACGAAGTGGGCCTAGCCGGCCATGACCCGCCATAGATCTAGACACCGACCGTACGGACGACGCACTCATTTGCCGCGATTCGCGCGGCACGCAGCGTGACGGCTGGAGCTGCCGCTCGCCGTCCGGAACTGCCGAGGAGAGTGCACCCGCTCAGCCGGGAGACCCGGACCGAGGAGGTACTGAGGCACGGCGTTACTGCAGTGCCCGCGTCAGCTTGAGCAGGTCTTCCGGAGGCAGCCCGCCTGGTCGGCGAACCGCATGTCTACCGTCGCAAAGCAGTACTTCACCTTGCATAGTCCACCGCGCTTCATCCTTGAGCAGTTGCTGAGCGGCCTCCACAGCGATCTCGTAGGAGCACGTGGCGTTGCCGACGGCCAACAGTGCTTCGGCAACTTGTCCCACCACCTCCGTCGGCATATCCGCGTCCCCCAGCGCGCGCAGAAGCAGAAGCAGACGCTGAGCAGTTGAGCCGAGCTGCCCTCGCTCGATCAACCTCTCTGCCTCCGGCCAGGACAACCCAGGTCCGTAGAAGCCGCCTTCGACACTCGCCACGCTGATACACCGATCGCCACCAGGCAAAACGACGAAGTCGTAGCCCTCCGTGCCGTGACCATGCCAGGCGACCATCGCGAAGTCTGAAGCCTGGGTTCCGAGCCTGAGCACTGGCCACTTACCGGACTGTTCGATCTCTTCATGCAGATTGTCGATCTGGTCAGTTAGCCAGACCTCTTCCCCGCTGCCGAACAGAGCATGGAGGAGGTCCTCCTCAGCCAAGCCGTACATCAGGCTCGCCCAGAAGGTTCGCCGCTCAAGCAACCAAGTCCCATCGGCCAGGATCTCCGGCGGGACGCCGTCGTAGCGACGCAAGAAGTCGACAGCCTCATTGTGATGTAACACAGGCTCATAATCGCAGCGGAGAGCCAACACCGAACATCCGCTTCTGGCCGAGATGAGGATATTTGCGCGGAGTGTTCGTCGCGCGTCGTGCTGGGTTGACGGTCGTGTGGGGCATGGTGGCCCGGACGGGTCGCCATGCCCCACGATGAACGGTCTACCGGAAGTCGGTCGCGTGGTCGGTGGCCCATTGCGCGAATGTCCGCGCGGGTCGGCCGGTCAGTCGCGGGACGATGTCTGCCCACGCCTGGTTCGTCGGGGCGGGGTCACGCGCGGATTCCGCCCACATGGCGAAGATCCAGTCGACGAACGTCTCCGGATAGCCGTTGCTGATCCACTCGGCTCGGGCCTGGGCCGGATCGAGTTCGTCGAATCGCACCGTTTCGCCGATCGCCGTGCCGATCGCGTCGACCTGCGAGACGGTGGTGAGCGCCTCGGGGCCGGCAAAGGTGTAGGTCCGGCCGGTGTGGCCGTCCTCGACGAGCACCCTCGCGGCGACCGCGGCGATGTCCGCCTCATGGGTGGGCTGGGTCACCGCAGCCCCGTACGGCCGGCGGACCACCCGACCTTCCTTGATGGTCGGGGCCCAGTCCAGCCAGTTCGCGGCGAACTCTCCAGGCCGCACATGCGTCCACTCCAGACCGGAATCCTCGACGGCACGCTCGACCGCCAGGTATCCGTCCTCACTGTCATCGGTGTCGGCCAGCGCCCCGGACAGCACGACGATGCGCCGCACGCTGGCCCGCTTCGCAGCAGCAACAACATCACGCGCTGTCCGTCCGACCGGGAACAGGTACATCCGCTCCACACCGTTCAACGACGGCTCGAGGGACGAGGGGTCCGTCAGATCGCCGCCGACGACCTCCACCCCGTCCGGCAGATTCGCCGCCGACGGCGTCCGCGTCAGTGCGCGGACCCGGTGGCCGGTCTTCACCAGTTCGGCGATGACGTGTCGGCCCACCATGCCGGTGGCACCCGTGACCAGAATCGTCATCGTGTCACCTCCGGCCGGAAGTCGGCGGCATGGTCGTTGGCCCACTGGGCGAACGTGCGCGGTGGTCGCTCCGTCACCCGCAGATAGGTGTCCGTCGGCGGCAAGGCTCCCGTCCCGTCGACCGCGTCGGCGAGCAGCGCAATCATCCAGTCGACGGTCTCCTCATCGAAGCCGTCGCGCAGCCATTGCCTGCGCGCCTCGGCCGGATCGAGCTCCTCGAATCGCACCTGCACGCCGATGGCGGCGCCGATCGTGGTGACCTGCTCCGCCTGCGAGACCTTCACCGGGCCGGTGACGGTGTACGCGGCACCGACATGGTCGTCGGTCAGCAACGCCGCGACCGCCACATCGGCGACGTCGGCCTCGTGGACCAGCGGATAGCCAGCGGACGCGTACGGCCCGCGCACCACCCGTCCGGCCCGGATCTGGTCGGCCCACTGCAGAGCGTTGGCGGCCAACAGGCCCGGCCGCACATGGGTCCATTCAGCGCCGGAGGCCTCCACCAGCAGTTCCAACCCGCGGTGCGCTTCCCGCTCTTCGGTCAGGTGCTGCCCGAGGGCGCCGTCGCCTCCGGTTCCGGGTGGGAACCCGGCCGCCGCTGCGGAATGCACGACGAACCGGGTGACGCCGGCCTTGACCGCCTCATCGACGAACCCATGGTCGGGCGCGGCGTACACGAAGGGGAACAGGTACACCGACTGCACTCCGTCCAGCGCCGCCGGCCAGGTGTCGGGACGTTCGAAGTCTCCCTGGACTACCTCGGCGCTGTCCGGCAGCCGGCTTGTCTGCGGCCGGCGGGTCATCGCCCGCACCGGTTGCCCGGCCCGGACCAGTTGGGCCACCACCTGGCGACCCACGTTTCCGGTCGCTCCGGTTACTAGGATTGTCACGTTGCTCCTTCTCGAATACCTGGAGTGGGGCAATAGACCGCCGCCGCGAATCCACGGCCAATGGCGCGGCGGCGGTCACCACGCAGGTTAGGTCGAAATCCCGAAGGCCGCACATCGCACATGTGTACGAGTACGTCGTCGTCGCAGTTCGGTTGCGCCGGTGTTCCGGATGGCGCGGGCACCCCGACGCACGGCGTTGCCGCCGGTGCGCCGCGCGCCGCCGGCGTCGACGCCACCCGGCCGCTCAACCTCGACGCCTGGGAAGCGGATGTTTCCGGGTTGGTCAGGTAGGAGTCGCGGGTGTGAGCCACCACGTGCGAATAACCTTCTTGGGTGTCACCGTCTGCCGAGGGTGTCGGTTTGATCGGCCCCGGCATGCCGAGGCCGGAAACTGCCTGGAACCATCAGAGCCGTGACGACCCTCCGCCTCATGCGGCAGACGAGTCGCTCCTCGCGATTCGCTCAGGTCACCGTCGAGGTCGCAGCATCGAGTCGGTTCGACGTAGAGGTGAGCGCCGTCGCGGTCGACGAACACCGGCGGGAAGCTGAGCTGGGCGCTCGGTGGGCTCTGCGTGGACTCCCCGCGGCGGCGAGGGTAACCGTCACCAATCTTGTCGTGCTGCAGTCGCCGGCACTCATCTCCACCTGCCGGACGAGGTGCCCGCGGTGGGAAACGCGGAGCCCGGCGGAGGCAGGGTGGAGGTGACGTACGAGTCGACATTGCAGGCAGCACGTCGGCTGGCGCCCGGAGCGGGGTGTCTGGTGTTCGCCTCGGCGAAGAACCCGGGTGGTGGGTTCCTGGGCGGAGCGGTGGCGCAGGAGGAGAGCATTGCCCGCTCCTCGGCGCTGTACCCGTGTCTCCTTGCCGCCCCGGAGTTCTATGCGTTCCACCGCGAACAGCGGGACCTGCGGTACAGCGACCGCGTCATCTTCTCCCCGGACGTGCCGGTGTTCCGAGATGACAAGGGCAATCTGCTCGACCAGCCTTACACGGCGTCGTTCCTGACCGCTGCGGCGCCGAACCTGGGCGCGATTCTTCGCAACCAGCCCGAACACGTTGCGGACGTACCGGCGGTGCTGGCCCGGCGTGCTCGCAGGGTGCTGGAGGTCGCGGCCGCGCACGGACATCGGACGCTGGTGTTGGGCGCGTGGGGATGCGGCGTGTTCCGCAACGACCCCGCTACGGTCGCCGACGCCTTCGCCTACGCGCTGCGGGAGGTCGATCGCTTCGACCACGTGGTGTTCGCCATCCGCGACAACCTGCCGGGAACACCTGTGTACCGAACGTTCGCGGAACGTTTTCCGGGAACCGCCGCGGATCCGGCGGTGGGGAGCGAGTGTGGGTGAGCGGGCGATGGGGTGACATCCGGGATCTGTGGGGAGCGGGCGTCCGGCGGTACGCGGACAATGGGGGGATGAAGCGAGAGGTACGCCTGATGCGATTGACCGGGACGCGCGCGAATGGCGCGGTGGCGACGGGCGCCGTGGCTACCGGCGCGCGGGCTGCGGGGGCGGCCTCGCTCGGTGCCCTCGCCGTGGGGGCGCTGGCCGTCGGGGCCGTGGCCGTCGGGGCGTTGGCCATCGGGCGGCTAGCGATCCGCCGGGCTGTCGTGCGGGAGTTGCGTGTCGGCCGGTTGGAGATCGACGAGTTGGTGGTGCACAGCCGACCCACTGCTGAGGGCTAACCCGAGGAGGGCTGCGACGTCGGGCGCGATGGCGTAGCCGAGCATTCCGACACCCAGGGTGGGGCAGGCAACTCGTCGTCATGTGATGGGCCGGTCACTACCTCTGCTCGGAGTCAGGACACGTGTCGGGTCCGGTCTCCGGTCCAGGCCGCTTCGAGGATCGCGGTCAGGCTGGCGGTGTCGGTCGGGCCTGGATGGTTCTGGATCAAGCGGGTGACGCCACTGGCCATCTCCGCGAAGCGCGGGAGGTCGGCGCGTGCCACGCCGATGTCCGCCAAGGTCGGAGGGATGCCGATGTCGGCAAGGAGACCGTCGAGCCAGGTGAGGAACGCATCTGCGGCCTCGGCATCCGAGGCGTCGGTCACGTCGAGCCCGCACACCCCGGCGAGGATGGCCAACCGGTCGCCGATGGCGTCCCTGGCCGCCTCCAGCGCGTAGGGCAGTAGCAGCCCGACGCCCAGGCCGTGCGGCGTGTGCGTGGCTGCGCCGATGGGGTACTGGAGAGCGTGCGGGGCCGCGTTGCCCGCGTGGGAAAACGCGAGCCCGGCGAGCATGGACCCGTAGGACATGTCCGCGCGCGCGTCCGTGTCGCCTCCGTCCCTGACAGCACGACGCAAGCTACGGGCGATCCGCTCCGCGGCCAGGAGCGCGTAGTGGTCGGTGATCGGGTTGCGGCCGAGGAACACCTGCTCCACCGGGTCGCGCGGTCCATGGGGCCGGGGCCGCGCGGTGTAGCTCTCCACCGCGTGACAGAACGCGTCGATGCCGGAGTGGGCGGTGACGGTCGCAGGGCAGGTGTAGGTGAGCTCGGGGTCGACGATGGCGAAGTCGGGCACGATGTGGACGCTGGAAACCCCCACCTTCAGCTCGCGGTCCGGGTCGGTCAACACCGAGACGGGTGTGAGCTCGGAGCCGGTGCCTGACGTCGTCGGGACCGCGACGAGAGGCATTGTCGGCCCCGGCACCTTCGACTCGCCGTAGAAGTCGCGCGGCGCCCCACCGTGGCGCCGGATGACGCCGACGATTTTGGCGAGGTCGATGACCGTGCCACCCCCGATGGCGAGGATCACGTCGGCGTCGACCTTGGCGGCGGCCGAGACGGCCAGGGCGACATCGGCGAGCGGCACGTCTGGAGTCGCGTCGGAAAAGACCTCGACGACCTCGACCTTCTCCCGTACGGCGGCCACGATCTCGGCCACGGCCGGCTGCCCCAGAAGGACCTGGTCGGTCACGATGAGGACACGCGAGCCACTTTCGGCCACCACTCGTGGGATGTTCTGCGCGACCCCTTCGCCCACTATCAGCTGGCGTGGTCCGCGGACGGTCTCAAGCATGTCAGTGCCTCTCTGGAACGTCGGCGGCGATGTGCTGGGCGGACGTCCAGGTCATCTGCGAGACCGGGACGGCGTCGGCAAGGTTGGCCGCCCGGGTGGCGCAGGCTCGGGCGCCGGGCGCCCGGCGCAGCGGGCCGGTCACGGTAGGTCGATCGCCACGTAGGTGACGTCGAGGTACTCGAGGATGCCCTCGTGCGACCCCTCCTTGCCGATTCCGGACTGTTTGACGCCTCCGAACGGAGCTGACGGGTCCGAGATCAGACCACGGTTGATGCCGAGCATCCCCGTATCCAGCCCCTCGGTGAACCGGAGCGCCCGCTGGAGGTCACGGGTGAAGATGTATCCGGCCAGGCCGTGCTCGGTGTCGTTGGCCTTCGCCATCACCTCGTCGTCGGACGTGAACGAGATGATCGGCGCCACCGGGCCGAAGATCTCCGCCTCCAGCATTCGCGCATCTTCGGGCACGTCGACGAGGACCGTAGGCGGGTAGAAGTGGCCCGGCCCATCCGGACGCTCGCCGCCCACCAGGACCCGGGCGCCGCGATCGACCGCGTCGACGACGAGCTCGTGGATCTTGGTGACCGAGGCCTCGTCGATCAACGCCCCGACGTCCACGCCGTCGTCGAGACCATGGCCCACCGAAAGCGCGCCCATCCGCTCGGCGAAGCGCGCCGTGAACTCCTCGCGCACCGGCTCCTCGACGTAGATCCGGTTGGCCGCGATGCAGGACTCCCCGATGTTGCGCATCTTGGCCACCATGGCACCGTCGACCGCGACGTCCAGGTCAGCGTCCGCACACACGATCAAGGCCGCGTTACCGCCCAGTTCCATGGAGGTACGCAGCACGTTGTCCGCGGCCTGTCGCAGCAGCACGCGCCCGACCTCGGTCGACCCGGTGAACGAAAGCTTGCGCGTCCGACTGTCGGCCAGCAGTGCGGAGACCACCTCGCCGGAACGCTTGGTGGTCAGCACGTTGACGACGCCCGGGGGAACGCCGACCTCCTCCATGATGCGGGCCAGGAACAGCATGGTGAGTGGTGTCTGACCCGCCGGCTTGGTGATCGTCGTGCAGCCCGCCGCCAGCGCCGGAGCGATCTTGCGGGCGCCCATGGCCAACGGAAAGTTCCAGGGCGTCACGAAGACGCACGGCCCGACCGGCTTCGGCACGGTGAGGATGCGATAGCCACCTGCGGGAGCGATGCTGTAGCGCCCCTCGACGCGCACCGCCTCCTCGGCGAACCAACGGAAGAACTCGGCGCCGTAGGCCACCTCGCCCCGAGCCTCGGCGAGCGGCTTGCCCATCTCGAGCGTTATCAGCCGGGCGACCTCTTCGGATCGCTCGGTCAGTGCCCGGTACGTCGCGGTCAACAACTCCGACCGTTTCCGCGGCGGGGTCGCCGCCCACTCGGCCATCGCCTTGCTCGCCACGTCCAGAGCGGCGAGCCCGTCAACGACGCCGGCGTCCGCCACCTCGGCGATGGTCTTGCCGGTGGCCGGGTCCTCGACGGCAAAGGTGGCTCCGCTTGCGGCGTCGCGCCAGGCGTCGCCGATCCGGAGCCGCCGATGCTCGGGCGCCAGGACGTTCATCGGGTCACTCATTGCGTCGCCTCCTGTGATCTTCTTGGTGCTGTCCGGCGTGCCTCAGCGATCGCGCCGTGCGCGTAGACGGACGGGTCATAGGCTCTCGTCGGGGCGAGGTTGCCGAGCGGGTCGAATGTGGCCTCGGCCCTGTCTGCAGGACGACGCCCCGCGCCACCGATCGTCTTCTCGGGCCACGGCCGTCTCAGCGTTGTCAGGCCCAGCGGTGACGGTCCGCCGAGGCTCGATCGCCACGTGCGGGCGCACGTTGCCGTCGCCGCCCGGCGCGGTTACCGCCCAACCTCGGACAGCGCCAGCCCGGTGCCCGCATCGAACAGGTGCGCACGATCCAGGTCGACCGTGACAAGCAGCCGCTCGCCCGGCGTACCGGTGACGGTCGGTCGTGCCTTGACCTTGAGGATCTCCGTCCCCACTCGGACGTCGACCACTGTTCGGTCACCGAGCGGCTCAAGCCCGTAGAGCTCCCCCGACAAGGACGTGTTCCCACGCTGCTCGACGGACAGGTCCTCCGCGCGCAGGCCCAGCAGCAGCGGACGACCGTCCTCAGCCGTGGTCCAGCCGGGCCGCGGCAGCGTCCAGCCTTCCGCACCGACCAGACGATCTCCCTCGGCGTGGCAGGCGAGCAGGCTGATCGGCGGGCTTCCGACGAATCCGGCGACCCACTTGTTGGCTGGACGCTCGTACACCTCGGTCGGCGTCCCGACCTGTTGCACCTTCCCCTCCTTGAGGACCGCGACCTGGTCGGCCATGGACAGAGCCTCGACCTGGTCGTTGGTCACGTAGACGAAGGTTGCGCCGAGGCTCCGGTGGATGCGGGTGAGCTCGGTACGCATCTCGACGCGGAGCTTGAGGTCGAGGTTCGTCAGCGGCTCGTCCATGAGGAACGCGCGCGGGCTACGGACCAGCGCCCGGGCCAGGGCGACACGCTGCATCTCACCGCCCGACAGCTGCGCGGGACGACGCTGCAGCAGACGTTCGATGTGCAGCAGGTTCGACATCTGCTCGACGGCAGCGGCGATCTCACTCGACGAGCAGCGGCGTGCCCGCAGCGGCGAAGCGATGTTCTCGTACACGGTGTGTCGCGGGTAGAGGGCGTAGCTCTGGAAGACCATCGCCAGGTCGCGCGCGGCCGGGGTGTCACCGGTCGCGTCCCTGCCGTCCAGGTGCACCGACCCGGCGTCAAGCTTCTCCAGGCCGGCGATCGCTCGCAGGGTCGTCGTCTTGCCTGCCCCGGAGGGCCCGAGCACGACGAAGAACGAGCCGTCCGGCACGTCCAGCGTCACCCCGTCCAGGGCCTGAACTTTGCCGAAGGACTTGCACAGCCCGTGCGCTGCCACGGTTCCCATCAGGCCACCAACTCTTCCGTGCTCACGTCGTAGACCGCCGGGGTCCCACCGGTGTGCCGCAGCCCGACCTTTGCGTCAGCGGCGAAACGGACAGTCGGTGGCATCCGAACCCGTACGTCGCGCTGGCCGCTGTGGTCGACCACGTAGATGATTTCGTCGCCCAGCCACTCCGCCGAGACCACACGGGCCGGGACCGACCGTTCCGCCCCTGGTGCGGTGACCTCCAGCGCCTCCGGCCGGACGCCTGCGACCAGGGAACGGTCGCGCGGCAGGCCTGGCGGTGGCGTGAGGACCAGTCCGCCCTGACCGCGCAGCTTCCCGTCGGCCACCTCCACCTCGATGAGGTTCATTGGCGGGGAGCCGATGAATGCGGCGCAGAAGAGACTCGCCGGACGGTCGTAGACCTCCAGCGGCGTGCCGATCTGCTCGACGCGGCCCTTGTTGAGGATGGCGATTCGGTGACCGAGCGACATCGCCTCGACCTGGTCGTGGGTGACGTAGACCATCGTCGCCCCCAGCTCACCCTGCAGGTGCTTGATCTCCGTGCGCATGTCCGCCCTCAGCTCCGCATCCAGGTTGGTGAGGGGTTCGTCCATGAGGAATGCGCGCGGTCGTCGCACCAGGGCGCGCGCGAGCGCGACGCGCTGCTGCTCCCCGCCGGACAACTGGCGCGGTCGCCGGTCCAGGAGCGGACCGAGCCGCATCAGCCGGGCAGCCTCGTTGACCCGCTCGTGCACCTCCGGCTTGGGTAGTCCCTCGGCCCGCAGTGGGAACGCCAGGTTGTCGCGGGTCTTCAGATGCGGGTAGAGAGCGTAGAACTGGAACACCATGGCGATGTCGCGCTCGGCGGGCGGCAGGTCGTTGACCAGCGTGTTGCCGATGCGGATGTCGCCCGTCGTCTGCCTCTCCAGGCCGGCGATGGCCCGCAGCGTGGTCGTCTTGCCGCAACCCGAAGGGCCGAGCATCACGAACAGCTCACCATCGCCGATGGACAGGTCCACGTGCTCAACCGCGACCGTTCCGTCCGGGTAGCGCTTGTGCAGCGCGGTCACCTCGATGCCCGCCATCAGCGTCGCACCGCCCCGAGCGTCACACCGGCGATGAGGTGCTTGCGCACCAGGTAGGCGAAGACGAGCACCGGTAGGGCGAACACCACGGAGGCGGCGGCCACGAGACCCCAGTCCGTAGTGGTGCCGCCGATGAGGCCGGCGATGGCGGGTGGCGCCGTCCGGACGCTGTCGCTGGAGGTGAGAAAGGTGGCGAACACGAACTCGTTCCACGAGAAGATGAGGGCGAAGACCGCCGTCGCGGCGATGCCGGGCACGAGCAGGGGAAGGGTGAATCGCCGGAACGCCTGCAAACGGGTGTAGCCATCGAGCATGGCGGCATCCTCGTACTCTGCGGGCACCTCGTCGACGAACCCCTTCATCATCCAGATCGTGAACGGGACGTTGAACGCGGCGTAGATGAGGATCAGGCCGAGCTTGTTGTCGATGAGTCCGACCTGGCGGTACATGAGGAAGATCGGGATCACGACCACCACGGGCGGCATGAAGCGGGTGGACAGGATGAAGAACAGTTGGTCCTTCTTGGCCTTCACGGCGAAGCGTGAGTAGGCCCAGGCCGCCGGGACCCCCAGCACGGTGGCCAGCACCGTGGAGACTCCGGCGACCACGACGGAGTTGAGGAACGAGACGGACAAGGCCGAGCGACCGCCGTCGGGGTCGACGAACACGTCCTTGTAATGGTCCAGAGTGATCTTGAAGTCGAAAAACTTGGCCGGGATTGCGTAGACGTCCCGGTTCTCCTTGATGGACGTCTCGATCATCCACAGCACCGGAAAGAGCATCACGACGGCCAGCACGGTCAGCAGCGTGACCTCCAGCGCGGAGCGGCCTCGGCTGCCAAGGCGGCGCGCGGGAGGCGTGTGATCCCGGGCAGGACCTGTGGACACGGCCTCGTCGACGGAGACGGCCATCAGCCCTCCTTGAGCTTGTTCAGATAGCGCAGGTAGAGCTGCGTGAGGACGATGACGACGAGGACCATGAGGATTCCGTACGCCGAGGCGGTTCCGGTGTTGAAGCCCAGGAACGCGACCTTGTAGATGTGGAACGACAACGTCTCGGTGGAGACACCCGGACCACCGTTGGTGAGGATGTAGACGAGGTCGAACAGCCGGAACGCCTCGATGGCCCGGAACATCACGGCAATGAGGAGCAGCGGCCACACCAGCGGAAGGGTGATGGTGCGGAACTTGAACCACTCGGACGCCCGGTCGATCGAGGCGGCCTCGTACAGGTACTTGGGCACCGCGGTAAGGCCCGCGAGTGCGATGAGCATGATGAACGGCGTCCACTGCCAGGTGTCGACAACGATCAGGGAAAGCAATGCCGTTCTCTGCCGGGTGAGCCACTCCACCTGCCCCAGGCCGAGCGAGCCGAGCATGCTGTTGACCACGCCGAACTGCGCGTCGAGCATGAACCGCCAGAACAGCCCGACCACGACCGGCGACAGCATCATCGGGACCAGGAACAGAGTGGTCAGCACTCCTCGCCCGTGCGTGCGCCGGGAGATCAGGTAGGCGATGCCGAACCCGAGGACGGTCTGCAGGCCGACCGCGCCGACCACGTAGATCAACGTCGTCAGGGCCCTCGTGTGGACCTGCGCCGACGTCAGGATGGCGGTGTAGTTCCCGAACCCGATGAAATTGGCGGGTCCCCCGCGGGTGGCCGAGTAGTCGGTGAAAGACAGGTACAACGCCCACAGCAACGGGAACACCGACATGGCGAGCAACAGCAGCAGCGCGGGGGAGATGAAGGCCACGGCGAGCCCGCGGTCGCTCAGCCGGCGGGACCGCCCCGGTGCAGGCGGCGTCGCGGACGCCACCTGCCCGGGACGGTCGGTCGTCAGAGGGACGGAGTCACTCACAGTCCGCCGCCACCCTTGCGGTTGCCGGAGTCGAGCACGCCCTGCTGCTCCTTGGCGATGTCGTCGAGCGCGTCCTTCGGCTTCTTCGCACCGTTCAGAGCCGCGTTCACGTTGGTGTTCTCGATGTTGACGAGGCGCGCGTACTCGGGCACGTTCCACATGTCCCGCATGCGCGGAACCGAGTCGGTGTACACCTGGTTGAACGGTCCGGCATTGAGGAACTCGGGCGATTGCAGGGCGTCCGTACGTGAGGGCACGCCACCGGCCGCGGCCCATTTCTTCTGGACGTCGGCCCGCTCGAACCACTCCATGAAGTTCAGGGCCTCGGCCTGGTTTGCCGCGGCGGAGTAGGCCGACACGTGCATCCCCATGCCGCCGAGCGGGACCAGGTTCGTCTTCTGGGTCGGCAGGGTGGCAAAGCCCAGCTTGTCGAGAATCTGCTCCCGGGTGGTGCCGAGCGTCGACTCCTTTGGATCGAGCAGGCCGCCGCTCGCGGCGATCCAGTTGAACGCGATGCAGGCCTTGCCCTGGGCGACGGCGGCGTTCACCTCGTCGATGAACCAGTTGCCGGAGCCCTTGGCGGTCAGCGGCTTCATCTTGTTGACCAGGACGTCCATCGCCTCCTGGCCCGCGGTGTCGTTGAGGACGCCGTCGATCCTGCGCGCCTTGGAGTCCCAGAGGTTGCCGCCGTAGACGCCGTTGACCGTGTTGTAGGTGACGGCCGCGGCGTCGGAGCCGTTGGCTTGGTGGAAAGCCAGCCCGCTGACCCCGGGGTTCTCCGACTGGCACTTCTCGGCGGCTGAGATCATCTGGTCCCAGGTCTGCGGTGGCTTGTCGCCGATCAGATCCTTGCGGTAGATCATCGTCCAGGTGTCGCCGAGCAGCGGCAGCCCGTACAGGCTGGCGTTCTCGTCGCGCTTGCCGGTCTCCGCCTGGGGGTACTGGCCGTAGGCCGCCAGGAGGTACGGGTTGTACGCCGTGACGTCGATGTTCTTCTTGACGAAGTCGGTGAGGTCGAGGATGTTGCCGTTCGTCACGGCCTCGCCGATGTGTTGCGAGTCCAGGATCGCGATGTCGAAGTCGGTCTTGCGCGCCGCGAACTGGGTGAACATCGCGTCATGCCAGTTCGCGTTCGGCACGGTGTTGACCTTGATGGTCGCGTTCGGCCGCTCCTTCTTGTACTCCGCGTTCGCGAAGGCTTCCAGTGCCTTGGCGGGCGGCCAGTCGAACCAGATGAAGCTGAGGGTCAGCGGGTCCTTGGTGAGTTCCGGGATGGTCGCCGGTGCCTTGGGGGCGCTCGCCTTCGCGTCGTCGTCCTTGCCATCGCCGCAAGCCGTCATGGTCGTGGCCACCAGCAGCATGGCCGCCGTCGCCAGCTGTACCTTTCGCCGGGGATCGGACATTCGTGTTCGCTTCGGATGCCGCATCTTCTCGCCTGCTTTCTGATTGGGGACTTCTAGTGCCTCGCTATGCGCTTCGCCGTGCAGTTGCTGGTTGTTCAGGCGTGTCGCCGGGCGGTCGCGGGGGTCGACCCGCGGACCGGCGTCACGAGTACGCCCCTCACGGGAGCTCCAGGGATCGAAGTAGAGCGATGGCGGGCGGTTCCGCGATGGTGCAGGATGTCAAGCATCCGGCGCATTTCCTATACGATTTGGTGGGGCGTCAGCATCCCGCAGCGTTGTGACTGATGTCAACAGGTTCCCGAAGACGCAAGAAAGGACCTCACGTCACGATGGATGAGGAAGCGATGATCGCGCCGGGCCGCAGGGCCGTGGCGGGCGGAACCCCGCCGGGAAGATCTGGCGGCCGGCTTGCCGACGAGGTGTACGACACCCTGCTCGGACAGCTGATGTCGTTACGGATCGAGCCTGGCTCCCGCGTCACGATCGACGTCCTGGCGCGAGAGCTGGGAGTCTCGCAGACGCCGATCCGAGACGCTCTGAACCGCATGGAGGCCGAGGGTCTGGTCGTTCGTGTGCCCCATGCCGGCTACCGCATTCCTCCTCAGATCACTCGTCACCGATTCGAGGACATGCTCGAGGTCCGCCTGCTCCTCGAGCCGGCGGCGGCGCGCAGATCCGCCGAACGCGCGTCGTTGGAGCAGGTGGCCGGTCTGCGACGAATGCTGGAGGAGATGGCGGAGCTGGAGGGGGGCAGCGGGCCCATGGCCTATGGCGCCTTCGGGTTACGCGACGCCGCTTTTCACGATCTCGTCGCCCTGAGCGCGGAGAACCAGGTCATCCGTGAGGCGCTCGCTCGCCTGCACAGCCACGTGCACCTCTTCCGACTCCACTTCGACACCCAGGTCACCCACCTGGCCATGGCCGAGCATGAGGATGTCGTGGCCGCGATCGCCGCGCGTGACCCGGACGCCGCGGCCTACGCGATGCGCCGGCACATCCTCCGATCCGGCGAGCGTTTCCGCCGATTGTTCGACGAGGTCAAGGACGTGGACGGAGTGGCGGTAGAGGCTTGACGGGCGGGCTGGGCCGGGGAATGCTAGCAATCGATCGGATCAGATCGGATTGGATCCACCTCACCCGTCCCCCAGTTGTGAGGAGAAGCAGGTGCCCCGAGCGCTGCTCCTGACCGGCGACGCCGCCGAGGAACTCGACACCATGTATCCCTACTATCGCGTCCAGGAGGGTGGCTGGGACGTCGACGTCTCGTCTCGGACGACGCGTGACGTGCAACTGGTCATCCACGAGTTCGACCCCAACTCCGACGCCTACGTGGAGAAGAACGGCCGGAAGCTGCCGGTCGACGTGCCCTGGGCCGACGTCGACGTCGAGCGCTATGACGCCCTCATCATCCCCGGGGGACGTGCCCCCGAATGGATCCGGGTCGACGCCGACGTCAGGCGCATCACCGAGCACTTCTTCGCGCGCAATCTCCCCATCGCGCTGGTGTGCCACGGCGCGCAGGTGCCAGCGGTGTACGGGCTGCTGAAGGGTCGAAAGACGGCGTGCTTCCCCCCGATCACCGGTGACATGGAGAACGCGGGCGCGACGGTCATCGACGCTCCCGACGTCGTGGACGGCAACCTCGTCTCCTGCCGGGGGTGGCCCGACATGCCGCAATTTGGCAGGGCGATGATGGAACTCTTCTCCAAGTCGGTCGACTCCGCCCCGGCATGAGCGCACCTGGCCTGCCCCGGTGACGGCACTTCGGACTGTCACAGTCGACGGCTCCCCGGTCCACGTCCTGGAGAGCGGCGCCGGGCCCGCGGTGCTGATGCTGCACGGCTCCGGACCCGGCACGACCGGGTCCGGCGCCTGGGCACCGACGGCGCAGGCGCTGGGCCCGTCCTGGCACCTGGTGGCTCCTGACCAGGCGGGGTTCGGCCGTACACCTGTCCCGGCAGGATCCAGGGGTGGGCTCCGGCTGTGGACGGAGCAGGCCGCGGGCCTGATGGATGCTCTCGGTCTCGACTCCTACGCCGTGGTGGGTCACTC
Organism: Micromonospora sp. DT201; assembly: GCF_049841575.1. Classification (NCBI taxonomy): domain Bacteria; kingdom Bacillati; phylum Actinomycetota; class Actinomycetes; order Micromonosporales; family Micromonosporaceae; genus Micromonospora; species Micromonospora sp. DT201. Next base: position 289,089 of record NZ_JBNCKP010000007.1, read on the forward strand.
CATGGGCGGTGCCGTGGCGCTGGCGTTGGCGGCTGCGCGTCCTCGGCAGGTCACCCGCATCGTGGCGGTCTCGACGATGGGCGCCCCCGGGGCGCCGCTGTCCGCCGAGCTCGACGCGGTCTGGGCCGCCCCCGCAGGCCCGCTCGGCGCACGAGACATGCTGAGCCGCCTCGTCCTCGACCAGGCGCTCGTGACCGATTCGGCCGTCGATGCCCGTGCGGCTGCGATGCGAGCGGGCGAGGCCGCGTTCGCGTCGTTGTTCCCTCCACCCAGGGCACGATGGGTCGATGACCTCACCCTCTCGGCGCAAACGCTGGCAGCGGTGCGCGCACCCGTGCTGCTCGTGCACGGCGCCGAGGACCGAGTCACCCCGCTCGAAACGGCAGCCCTGCCCCTGCTCGAACACCTGGCCGACGTCCGCCTGCACGTGTTCGGCCGATGCGGGCACGTGCCGGCGATCGAGCACCCACACGAGTTCAGGCAACTGCTGTCGTGCTTCCTCCGCCGGGACCGAGATCACTAATTGCCGCGGCAGGTCCGCAGCCCGTGCGTCGATGCTCCATTGACGCGAGCGTGAGCACCGCCGATTCCTTTCGAGTACGCCGGCGGTCGGTATTCACATGACTGCGATAAGAGAGATGTACGCCCGCTGGGCCGCAGGGGACATGGGTGAGGTCGACCAGTGGGGCGACGTGACGGCCGAGCCACGCGGCCTGGACTACGCGGAGGTGTCGGCGGGCGGCGTGCCGGCGATGTGGCTCATCCCGCACGGCGTCGGCCCTGACCGGGTCATCGTCGCGTTGCATGGTGGCGGCTTCGTGAGCGGGTCGCTTTACAGCCACCGCAAGATGTACGGGCACCTCGCGAAGGCGGCCGGTGTGTGGGTGCTGCTCGCCACCTATCGGCGGGCTCCCGAATTCCGCTTCCCGGCGCAGATCGAGGACGCGGTCACGGCGTACCGGTGGGCGGCGGCGCGTACCCAGACGGTGGCGCTGGCGGGCGACTCTTCCGGCGGCGGTCTTGCCGTGCAGGTCGCCCTCCGCGAGCCCGGCGCGGCCGCGCTGCTGTTGCTGTCGCCGTGGATCGACATGGACCCGGCGCAGGCCGCAACCTCGTACGAGGAGAACGCCGCTACCGACCTTTTCTTCACCCGGCCGATGGTGCAGGGTCTCATCGCGCAATACCTGCCCGAGGGAGAAAGTGGCCTAGCGCCGGAGGTCAACGCCTTCCACGCCGACCTGACCGCGCTGCCTCCGGTCTACGTGCAGTGCGGCGGCGAGGAGAGCGGCCGGGGTGACAGCGAGCGCCTCGCGAAGCTGACCGGTGCCCGGCTCGACGTCTTCGACGGGCAGTTGCACACGTTCCAGATGGCGGCCGGGCGCGCACCGGTGGCCGATGAGGCGATCGGGAGGTTGGCCGCATGGGTGCGCCCGAAGCTGGGGCTCTGACGGATGCGTTCGAGGGGGAACGTCGGGGGTTGTTCGCCCACGCGTACCGGATGCTTGGCGCCTATCACGAGGCCGAGGACGTCGTGCAGGACACCTACGTGCGGGCCCTGCGTGGGTGGGGGGCGTTTGAGCGGCGTTCGTCGGTGCGGACCTGGCTCTACCGGATCGCCACGAACGTCTGCCTGAACGTGATCGAGGGCCGCGGGCGGCGCGCGCTCTCGTCCGGTCTCGGTCCGGACGACCTGGGTCCCTGGCTTGAGCCGTTCCCGACGGATCCGGTCGATCTGGTGACCGCGCGGGAGAGTGTCCGGCTCGCCTTCGTGGTCGGGTTGCAACACCTCGCTCCCCGGCAGCGCGCCGTTCTGCTGTTGCGGGAGGTGCTGGCCTTCTCGGCGGCCGAGACCGGCGAGGCGCTGGGCATGTCCGTGCCGGCCGTGAAGAGCGCCCTCCAGCGGGCCAGGGCCCGGCTCGCCGAGGCGGCTCCCGCCCGCGACGATGTGCTGGACGCTTCCTCGCCCCGGGCCCGGGAGCTGCTCGCCAGGTACATGGCCGCGTGGGAGGCGTCCGACGCGGACGCATTTCGCGAGGTACTGCGCGCGGACGCGTCCATCGATCCGGTCGGCTCGCCGACCTCGTACGTCGGTCGTGAGGCGTGCCTGGCCTTCGCGACGCCGGCGATGCGCGACGCCGGGGATTGGCGGATGGTGGCGACCGAGGCAAACGCCCAGCCCGCCGCGGTGGCGTGGTTCCGCGGCGAGCCCTTCGGCGTGGCGGTGCTGACGGTCGCCGACGATGGGATCGTCTCGATCACGCTCTTCGAGAACCCGCAGGTGGCGGAATCCTTCGCACCGAGGCCCACTCCGCCGAGTGCAGTCGTCTGCCTCTCCGCCACTGGACCTTGACAGCACTCTATGTCCCCTGGCATTGGTGTATCCAAAGGTAACGGCGGTAAGGAGCTGCTCAATCCATCAGCGGTAGTACTGGACCAGGCAGAACTCGTGGTCCTCCGGGTCGGCCATAACGACAACGACACCCTCGTCGTAGTCGTGCCGTCCCAACCTTCCTGCGACGGACCGGGCTCGCGGCCGAGCAGGCCGCTCCAGAATCGGGCTACCGCTCGGGGTCGAGGCAATCAATCGTCACACCGGACCAGACGTTCGCCACGTACCGATCCTGACAGAGCTCCCGCCGCTCGACACCCTCCGCCTCTGCCACTGGTCGGGCATGTGGACCGTCTCGAGGTTGCGGGCTGGCGGAGGGTCAGCGGCGAGCTGCACTCGGAGGGCAGCTCGGAATATCCATTGCCATCCGATCAGCACAGCGCCTACCTTGAATGAGCAAGGCAGTCCCGACCAACCCAAGGAGTTCCCCGTGTTGCAGTACGCCTACACCGAAACCACGCGGTTCATGCCGCGCGGCGGTGTCGTGCTGCCCTCGATCGGGCGAGCCCACGATCTGTGCACGAGTGAGCAGACCTGGAAGCCGGGGTGGCGGCGCGAATAGCGCCAGCGAAAGCTGCGAAGCCGCCCACCCGACAGGGATAGGGCGGCTTTTTCGTTACTGGAACAACTCGATAGGGGCGTAGCTCAACTGGTAGAGCACCGGTCTCCAAAACCGAAGGTCGCAGGTTCGAGTCCTGCCGCCCCTGCTTCTCGTCCCGGCTGCGGCCGGCGGCGTTGCAGATTCTCAACTCCACAGTGGATGGCATAAGCAAAACCCCGGCCGGCGCCTGCATGGGCCGGCCGGGGGCACTACCTCCGGGACGAGGGAGACGGCTGACCCGCTCGCTTTGGGAGCGAGAGACACGGGGTTCGACACCCCGGTCCCGGACCATGGGGTTGTAGCTCAGCTGGGAGAGCGCCGGTTCGGTGGCCCCGGTTGTCGCGGGTTCGAGCCCCGCCAGTCACCCCAAGGGAGTGCGCCACCGATGGTGAGGTGGGCCGGGCTGTAACCCCGGTGCGTTCGCGCTCAGGGAGTTCGAATCTCTCCACTCCCACGCTTGCCCGCGTAGCTCAGGGGACAGAGCACCAGCTTACGGAGCTGGGTGTCGGGGGTTCGATTCCCTCCGCGGGTGCTTCTGCCTGGTCGTGTGCCCGAGTGGTCAGGGAGCGGTCTGCAAAACCGCGTACGCCGGTTCGATCCCGGTCACGGCCTCGACTGCCATCCACTGCGGATTGCGAGCGGGTGTCGTCAGCGCAGCATGGCCCGGGTCATTCGGCGGGTGGCGACATACATCGCGATCGAGCCGAAGGCGACGAGGTAGACCACCGGGATCAGCAGGCTCCAGCTGTCGCGACCTGGTTCGTAATCGGGTTCGCCATCCTCTTCGCCCTGGCCGCGATCGCTGCGGCCGTCCTCGGCAGCACCCAGAGCGACCGGGCCCGGACGCTGTCCCCGTCCGGTGCCGGCACAGCGATCGGTTCCGTCCTGGCCAACCTGATCCTGGCCGTCGCCATCATCGGCCTGGTTGTCAGCGGGCTGATCTGGGGACGCGGCACCCGCCAGCTCGCCGAGGCGCACGGCTCCTCCGGCCGCTCGTGCAGCCGCCACTGGGGCACGCGCGTCTTCCCCTCCTTCATCGTCTTAAGCGCCGCCATCGCCTGGCTGGCCGCCGACCGAACCGCCCCGGCCGTCCTGTTCGGCCAGGCGGCCCTGCGCACCCTCGGAGCCGCCGCGCTGATCGGGGGCATGCTGCACAGCCGGGCGCGGGTCCTGCGGCTGGTCGCCCAAGTCCACCGAGGCGGCGCCGGAAACTACTCGCCGGTCGCCGGGCACGATCCGGCGTGGCCGCTGTCGCCCACTCCGACCAGCGACGACTGGATCGCCGGCCAATGGGACCCCGACGTGCTGCGCGACATCGAAGCCCGCCGCCACCGCGACAGAACCTGATCTCGAGGTGCGGCCGGTCTCCAGCGAGACGACGAGCGAGTACGGCCAGCCGTGCTGAGTAGACCCGCCGCCGTACAACGAAACTAAGCGGACGTCTCGACGCGATGTCCGCCCTCTTGAGCTGCTACCGAAGCCGCTCGCGGCCTTTCTGATGACATTGCGCTTTCCAATGTTGGCGAAAGATTGGCCGCCAGACCTGGGTATGGGGCATCGGAACCTGCTGGTCCTGATATCAGGCGCCCAGTCGCTTCGGCCCAAACCAGTTGGGTGCTCGGTAGCCCGCCGCTTACGGTGAACACGTGACAATGGCTGACGCGGATTGGTGGTCGATGCTCCGGGCGCTGGACGAGCCGGTCGCGCCAGTGGTGGGCGGCATCGGGCGGGAGTCGATTCTGCGGGCCATGGTGGAGGGGGTCATGCCGGAGCCGATCCTGGCGGCGTTGAACGAGCGGGTGGCGCGAGGTCACGGTGATGGTCTGGAGGTGCCACGGGACTTCGACCACGCTGCGGCCCAGGGCCGATTCGGCCAGCTCGCAGAGCGGTTGAGCGAGGCCTATGGTTGTCCGTGCGACTCGGGACTGGCCCAGGACTCCGCCTGTTTCGGCAGCATCTGGATTGCCGCCGAGGCCAGCCGCAGTCGTACGAAGCGCACGCGGATCCCGCTGTCCTTGACCGTGCGTGTGAGCAAGTTTGGTGACCTCGCCACCTACGGGGCTTCCAGTTCGAGCGGTCATGAACCTCACCTGCACCCCGACGACCGGCAACGGATCGAGCAGGCACTCACCGGACTCGGTTACCTCATCGTGCCCGAGCACATCCTCAGCACGCCGTACGACGGGCCTAACGGATGGGTCTTCGGCCCGACGGTCAATGAAACTTGGTCTACTCGGTTCTTCGACCATCTTTGAATACGTCAAAATTCCGCCGTCCATCGTGACAACTGGCATCTGGACGTGCCGAGGAGCGGATACGAGTTGTGTGCTCCAGTGCCCGTCAGGGAAGATCGGGTTCATGATTTATTGGAAGGGCGCCCCGCGCCTCCCACAGTGAAGGGCCCTGCGCTGGCGTCGCCGCTGGGCGACTGGGGATGGCTGGAAGTGGGCGTCGTCTCGGGTGATGTCCTGGTCCCGGGCAGCGACGTGCGGTCACACATCTGGCATTGGGTCAAGGCCGACCGGGACGGGCCGATGACCCGTCGTCTGCTGACCTTCACGACCGACCGCCGCCTGTCGGCCCGGCGGACCATCTTCGAGTTGCTGCACCAGCTGTGCTTCCAGAACCCCCACTGGCTCCTGGTGGCAGACGCCGCCGAGTCGGCCCTGAATGATGTGGATCCGCAGGTGCGGAGGACCGCGGCGACGCTACTGGTGGGCACCGCTGAACCTGATCGGGCCATGTCGGCGTTGGCCGCTTCGACTGATCCGGTCGTCCGGATCGCCTTCGTGGATGCCATGCCCTGGAACAAGGTCGCGCAGCATCAGACCATCCTGGAACGCCTGCGGTCGGATCTCGTCCCGGCCGTCCGGCTACTGGCCAATATCGCAGTGTTCAGCAGAGACGACCCGGCGGCCTGGCCGGCGCTGGACGCCGCGATCCTCGCCGACCTCGAGCTTTGCGCGGGAGTCCTGAAGGGGCCAGGAATACGTCTCGAGCAGACCGGCGGCGAGCGCTGGGCCCGGGCACTGACCGGCCTCGATCGGGAGCAGGACTGCTACGCCTGGGCGGAACGGTTGACGAACCGGTCCGCGAGCCCACAGGTCAGGCTCGAAGGCGTACGAATGGCGCTCGCGGCGATGCGTGAGTGGCGCGCCGCGCCTGGGCGGGTGACGCCGATGCTGACCGGCCTCCTGCAGGACGAAATGCCCGATGTACGGTCGGCGGCGCTGCACACGTTGGCGGCTTCATTGACCGCGTCCCGTCTCGCCGCCGGCGAGCTTGCCGCAGTGTTGGATGATCCTGAGCTCGGTGCGGTGGCCGCTACCGCGCTGGGCAGCGTCGGTGACCACCGAGCCGTGCCGCATCTGGTACGGCTGATGCTTTCCGGCAGCGGCGAGCCGCGCCTGGCTGAGGCGTTCAAGGCAGTTGCCCAGGCGGGGGCTGATCCGCACGCGTCGGTGGCCGCCGCCCGGCAGATCCTGGCCGCGTTGCCGGATTCGTGCTCGCCGGCCCTGCCGATGCGGGTGCTGGCGGCGTTCGGTCCGGCTGCGGCTGCCGCGGTGCCGGAACTCATTGCCAGACTCGAAGGGGCCGAGAACGACACTCCGGACTGTGCGATCTACGTTCTGGGACGGATCGGGCCAGCCGCCGGAGCCGCGGCAGCGCTGCTGCAGCAGTACCCGACGCAAGGCGCAACGCTAGCCCTTCTCAAAGTCACGTCGGACCGCGCGGTGGCCGAACAGTATCTTGCCGGCCGGCCGGAACAACCTGGCCGCCGAGACTGGATCGCGTCGGCGCTGCTGACCTGGCTGGCCGAGCACGGCGGGCTCACCGCCCGCCAGCACAAGCAACTGCGGAGCCTGTTCCGGGGTCCTAGCTTCGGGCAGTTGAAGTCGGCCCGCGCACTATGGCTCCACGACGGTCCTGCGGTAGCCGCCGAACTGCTGGAGTTTCTGCCGAAGTACCTGTACGACGACCTGTACGGGCGCAGGGCGCTGCGGGTCCTCGCCGCGATGGGCTCGCACGCGCGGCCGGTACTCGACCGGCTGGATCGACTCGTGGCCTCCCGGCACCGAGCCGGGATGAATATCGGCGACGTCGACGCCGAGATGCGCGCGGACGAAATGCTGCATGCCGCCGCCATCGCCGCACACCGGGAGATCGCCGAATAAATCGCCCTCGTTCGCCACAAGATCGCTGTCGCGTACGGACGCCTACCAGACTTCATGGCGATCATCGGCATCTATCGCTACGATCCGATATCGACAGATCACTGAGCGTCGATGAGCGTTGTCCGCAAGCCCTGGACGCCGGCAATCCGGCGCCGCTACGAACGTGGTGCCGCCGCCTGAGGATCACGCCGTCTCGACGAAGGGAATCCGGATGACGGAGAGCGCGCAGACCGCCGACAGCCGAACCGTGCCTCCCGCGCGGCCGTACCCGTTCAGTGTGCCCGACCGCCTCGTCGTCGATCCGACCTATGGCGAGCTGCGCGAGAACGAGCCGATGACCCGGGTGAAGCTCCCCTACGGTGAGGAGGCGTGGCTCGCCACCCGGTACGAGGACGTCCGTACGGTCCTCGGCGACGTGCGGTTCGGCCGCGCCCCGGCCGTGCAGCGCGACGAGCCCAGGCTCACCCCGCGCCAGCAGTACAGCGGCATGCTGACCATGGACCCGCCGGATCACACTCGGCTGCGCCGACTGGTGGCGAAGGCGTTCACGGCACGTCGGGTCGAGGCGCTGCGACCCCGAACCCAGGAGATCGCCGACGCACTGGTCGACAACATGGTCCAGCTCGGTCCTCCGGCCGACCTGGTGGAGCACGTCGCCACACCGCTGCCGATCCAGGTGATCTGCGAGCTGCTCGGGGTCCCGTACGCCGACCGTGACCGCTTCCACATCTGGTCCGAGGCGATCGTCTCGACCACCTCCCTGCCCGTGGAAACGATCCAGGAGTACATGAACAGTCTCTGGGGCTACATCGGTGATTTGGTCGCCGAGCGCCGCCGCGAGCCGGGGATCGACGACCTGCTCGGCGCGTTGGTGCAGGCCCGCGACGAGAATCAGGATCGGCTCAGCGAGACCGAGCTGGTGGAGCTGGCCGCAGGGCTGCTCGCGGCCGGTCACGAGACCACGGTGACCCAGATCCCCAACTTCGTCTACGTCCTGCTGCATAATCCGGACCAGCTCGCTCAGCTGCAGGCCGACCCGTCGCTGGTGCCGGCCGCGGTCGAGGAACTGTTGCGGTACGTGCCGCTCGGCGTCGGCTCCTCCTTCGCCCGGTACGCCAAGGAGGACGTCGAGGTCGGCGGGGTGCTGGTGCGGGCAGGTGAGCCGGTTCTCGGCTCACTGTCGTCGGCGAATCGGGACGGTACTGTCTTCGCCGACCCGGACCGGCTGGATCTCGACCGCGAGCAGAACCCGCACCTGGGCTTCGGGCACGGCGTGCATCACTGCGTCGGCGCGCAGTTGGCCCGCATGGAGTTGCAGGTCGCCGTCGCCACCCTCGTGACTCGCCTGCCCGGATTGCGGCTCGCCGTACCGGAAGCCGAGCTGGAGTGGAAGCGGGGCATGTTGGTGCGGGGCCTGCTCGGCATGCCGGTGGCCTGGTGAGTACCGCGTGGCGGATCGGGGTGGACTCACGCCGCTGCATCGGCACGAGCATCTGCGCCGGTACCGCGCCCGAGCACTTCCGCCTGGTCGGCGGCCGGTCCGCGCCGCTGGCCGACGTCGTCGCCCCGGCCGAGGTCATCCTCGACGCCGCCGACTCGTGCCCGGTGGAGGCGATCACGGTCCGCGACGCCACCGACGACCGCCTGATCGCGCCGGAGGAGTGACCCGAAATCGAGCCCGGCCGTCTGCGCCCACGAGCTGGGCAGGTGCGGAAGTTCGGCAGATCAGCGACGAGGCGGTAGCTCCGCCGCGGCGAGATGGGAGCAGATCGGGTGCAGGTTGGTCCCGGTCGTCAGTCGGGCGGTGCCCGCTCACGGCGAGATGAGTGGGTTTGGCGCAGGCGCTGTGGAGGTGTGGTGTAGGCCGTTCCCCTGGCGGGAGCCGCCGGGCAGACTGGCGGCCGGTGTCAGGAGGAGGAGCGTGGACTTCGCGTATTGGGTACGGCGGTTTGAGGAGGCGGAAGCCGAACGGGCCCGTATCCCGGGTCCGGCGTGGGGTACCGGTGATCCCCTGCCGGTTGCCTTGGTCGCGAGCCTGCAACGTTTCCAGACAGGTGAGGACGGCGACGGTGCCAGTCTCATCGGCAAGAGCGCCCGGGCCGGCGATGCGCATTACCTGGCCGCGGTGCGGATGTTCGTGGCCGAGGAGCAGCGCCATGCCAGGCTGCTGGAGCGGGTGCTGGCCGAGGCAGGCGCCACGACCATCGCGGGCCATTGGACCGACAGCGTGTTCGTCTTCGTCCGCCGGGCGTTCGGTCTGCGACCGGAACTGATGACGTTGATGGTGGCCGAGGTGGTCGCGTTGCGGTACTACCGGGCACTGCGGGACGGCGCGCCGCACTTACTGCTGCGTGATGTGGCAGGACGGATTCTGAACGACGAAGAGCGGCACGTGCCGTTCCACGTCGCGCGCCTACGGCAGGGACTCGGGCAGCTGCCCTGGGCCGTTCGAGTCGCCGTGGCGACCGCATGGTGGGTTCTGATGCTCGGCGCGACACTGGTGGTTGCAGTCGGTCACGCTGGCGCGCTCCGTCTGCTCGCGCTGTCACCGGCGCAGTTCACCGCCGACGTGGCGCTGCTGTTCCGACCAGTGGTTAAGGCAGCACTCGGGCCCGCAGGAGCCGCCGCCGACCGTGTTGCAGCCGGATCACAACGCCGGTCGACGAGACGGCATGTCGCCTGAACCACATACCCGCTCTTGCCGCATGGTGCCCGCTGCGGCTGAAGCGCTTCGCGTCCCGGAGCCACCCGACCGCTGGAGCGTTCATGTAGCCGTCCTCCTGCTCCGGCAGCCAACGATCGCGCCCACGGGACGGGGACCAGATGGGTTGCGCGGGCTTGGGGCAGGCCGGCGGCGCGGGCGGCGGCTTCGGCCCGATGGCGGTCGGCCGGGTCGGTTGTCAGCGCGGCGCCGTGGCAACGCTCGTTCGCGGGTGTTGAGCTGGGCGAATAGTCGCCTGTCGACGATGTGACCGGGGACGTGTCCGGCGGATTTGACGATCATCCCGCTGGACGCGTAACTTTCTCTCTGTCAGCGCGGAACGGACGAAACGGGCGAAAGCCTGAAGCGGCCGGAGCGCAGGCCAACGGCCTCGGGGCCGGGTGGGCGTGCCCACCGGATCCCGGACCGGGAGGTGCCGTCGAAAACGCCGCGAGGCGGATTTGGTGCGGCGAAACCGACCGGGTAGGGTTACCAACCGGCAGGGCACCGGGCGGGTCGCGGGAAATCGCGACGGCCGGCCTGCCGAATCCGTGACGAGAGCGGCGTGAGCCGGTCGAGACATGGTGCCCGCGTTTTCGGGTGAAGCACGACGAACTGGGAAACACCGGTTTGACGGGGCGGAAACGAGCGGGTAACGTAGTAAAAGTGCCTGGCGCTGAAAGCGCTGGTCGCGGAGCGGGAAATGCCCCGAGACGGGGTTCCACTGAGGTGGGGCTTCTGGTCGGTGTGTGGTTGTTCTTTGAGAACTCAACAGGGTGCT